>JALZJQ010000011.1 GCA_030859685.1 Actinomycetota bacterium
CGAGCGCTGCGGTTCGATCGCAACCTCGGCCGGGTCAGTGAGAAGCGGCTCCAAACGCTCGGCGAGCGAGGGCCGCGCGCGTCAATCGTCACGCTGTTCGACGCGCCCGGGAGCGAGCAAGAGAGGACCCAGCAAGAGGAGGCCGCCACGGCGGATCTGACGGGAGGACTCGCTGACGCTGCTCCCTCGTCCGTGAGGGATCAGGTCGAGGAATGCCTCGCCGCCGTCGAGGGAACCAGCGGGGCGTTGGGCCCGGTGCCCTATTACGGCGCCCTGGCGGAGCTGGATGGCCGTGAGGTGCTGGTGCTGGGCTTCGCCTGGGATGCCAGCCCGGCCGGTCGCGAGCGGCTCGACTCGTACATGATCTACGCGTGGGTCCGCGGAGGCGGATGCGACTTCCCGATCTCTTATCTGTCGGGCCGCATCGGCCGCTGAGATCCCCGCCTGGAATCAGAGTGGCCTCCCAGGCGTTCGGTAAGGTGAGGTGAACGACATGACTGGAGACACGAAGAAGCTCATCATCATCGGATCGGGCCCGGCAGGGCTCACTGCAGCGGTTTACGCCGCGCGCGCCAACCTCAACCCACTCATGATCGAAGGCATCGAAGCGGGCGGTCAGCTGATGCTCACGACCGATGTCGAGAACTACCCGGGATTCATCGACGGGATCATGGGCCCAGAGCTCATGGAACGTATGCGCAAGCAGGCTGCTCGTTTCGGAACCGAGTACCTGACGGACAACGTCACCGGCGTCGATCTCTCGAAGCGCCCTTTCGAAGTGACTACCGGCGGAGAATCGTTCAAAGCACATTCGCTCGTCATCTCTACGGGAGCCTCGGCGAAGATGCTGGGAGTCCCGGGCGAGCGCGAGCTACTCGGCCACGGAGTCTCCACGTGTGCCACCTGCGATGGCTTCTTCTTCAAGGAAGCACAGCTCGCGGTCATCGGTGGTGGCGACTCGGCCCTGGAGGAGGCGACCTTCCTCACCAAGTTCGCCTCGAAGGTCACGGTCGTGCACCGCCGGGATCAGTTGCGCGCCTCGAAGATCGTGCAGCAACGGGCCTTCGACAACGACAAGATCGACTTCGTCTGGGATTCGGTCCCGGTAGAGATAGCGGGGAATGGAAAGGTCGAGGCGATCCGGTTGAAGAACACCAAGTCCGGCGAAGAGCAAGAACTCGCCGTCGGCGGCGTGTTCGTAGCGATCGGACACATCCCGAACACGTCGCTCTTCGAGGGTCAACTGGATCTCGAAGGCGGCTACATCGTCACTCCGGAAGGCGGGACACAAACCTCCGTCGAAGGCGTATTCGCGGGCGGCGACGTCGTCGACTTCCGCTACCGCCAGGCCATCACAGCGGCCGGCATGGGATGCATGGCCGCCATCGACGCCGAGCGCTACCTCGAGGCCGCCCGACTGGCCTGAACCTTCCCCCCCTCGACTCAGTCGTAGTCTCACGACGATGTCGAGAAAGACGCTGATCGCCCTGACCCTCACGTGGATCGCCGTCGCGCCGGTGGTGGCCCAACCGGCTCGGACGGCCCCCGTCGAGGCTTTGCGCGACGCCGAGTTCCCGGTCGCGCGAACCGACTGGTTCTCCGTGATCAACTTCACGAACGACTGGCACGCTCCTCGCATGCGCTTCATCGCCGGGACCTGGCGGCAGGTCGGGGTGCACGAAGGAACCGACATCTTCGCGGAACCCGGCACCCCGGTGAACGCCGTTATCGGGGGAGTCGTCGAGCAGGTCGGCTGGACCTTCTACTCGGGCTGGCGGATCGGCATCAGAGGGTCGGATGGACGGTACTGGTTCTACGCGCACCTGCGCGAGTTTCCCGCTGAGATGCAGATCGGTCGGTCGGTCACCGCAGGCGAGCCCATCGGCCTCGTGGGAAACACGGGGTACGGAGCGGACGCCGGGCACGCGGATGAGTTCACCTACCATCTGCACCTGGGCATCCAGGAAACGGACGGCACCTGGGTGAACCCTTATCCCCTCGTTAAGAGTCTCTATCGAGCTGCGACGAAGGAGGGCCGATGACGCCTGCTGGCTTCGCAGGCCCCAAGGCGGGCCCGTCGATCATCCGTGGGGGCGACCGATCCGAACAGGTGGCCGACGTTCAGGCGCGGCTTCGAGCCCTCGGGTTTCGCATCGATGACATGCACGGCTTCTTCGGTCCCGGCACCGAGCAGGTGGTGCGGCTCTTCCAACAACAGCGAAACATCAACGCGGACGGCATCGTCGGGCGGGACACCTGGAGCGAGCTCGTAGAGGCGGGCTGGAGGCTGGGAGACCGCGTCCTCTACCTGCGGATCCCGCTGCTCCGCGGCGACGACGTCCTTGCCCTACAGGCCCGTCTCAACGCCCTGGGGTTCGACGCCGGGCGTGAGGACGGGATCTTCGGGCGCGACTCCGATCGCGCGGTACGTGCGTTCCAGCGTGAATACGGGATCGCGGAAGACGGGATCTTCGGGGGCCGGTCGAACTCCGCTCTGAGCGGGCTGCGGGCCGATCGGCCGTCGACGGCCGCGCCCTTACGAGAGGAACTCGAACGAACGCAACGTAAGGGTCTCGACGGGACCATCGTCGTGATCGATCCCGGTCACGGCGGTGATGACCGGGGCGAGGTGAACCCACTCGGCGCGTCCGAAGCGGATCTTTGCTGGGAGCTCGCCGGCCGGCTGGCCGCTCAGCTCGGCGGATCCGGTGCACGCGTACGGTTCACGAGAACCGAGACCGAGGCTCCCGGCGTGGCCGACCGGGCCACCCGCGCTAATGCTCTTGGCGCGGAGATCTTCGTCTCCCTTCATCTCAACTCTCACGACGTCGAGGCCGCCGAGGGTGCATCGACCTACTACTTCCCCCGCTCGAAAGGGGGAGAGCTGCTGGCCGAGAAGGTGCAGGAGCGACTGGTTGAGATGGGCTTGCGCAATTGCCGGAGCCACGCGCGCGCCTATCGGATCCTCCGAGAGACGCGCATGCCGGCGGTTGTGATCGAGCCGCTGTTCATCAGTAACCCCGCCGACGCGAAGATGCTTGAAGATGCAGACTTCCGGAGCGCCCTTGCGGACGCCATCACGAACGCGATACGCGATTACTACGAAGCTGAAGAGTGACTAATCGGGGACGACCGTCGACACGCCTGTGGGGTCGTCCCCGAGGATCAGGGAAGTAAGTCGCGCGAGCTCATCCGGTGAACTGAAGTCCACGACGATCTTCCCTTTGCGTTTGGATTGATCGACCCTGACGCGCGTCTGAAGATGATCTGTTAGCCGGCGCTGCGTCTCGACGAGCTGAGCGTTGTGAGGGCGAGCCGGAGCAGGAGAGACCGACCCGGACGCCATCGATCGATACTTCCGGACGAGCTCCTCGGTGTCGCGGACCGATAGGCCTTCCTCCGCGACCCGGCGCGCCAGCCGCTCGGTGAAGGGGCTGCGTTCGAGCGCCAGCAGCGCCCGACCGTGAGCGGGGGTGATGCGCCGTTCGACGAGAAGCCGCTGGATGGCAGTCGGCAGATCGAGCAACCGCAGAGCATTGCTGATCGTGACGCGGTTACGGCTGAGGCGTTCGCCGAGCGACTGTTGCGTCAACCCGCCGCCATCCAGGAGCTCCCGGTACGCGGCCGCTTCCTCGATCGGATTCAGATCCTCGCGATGGACGTTCTCGACCAGAGCTCGTTCCAGAGATCCGCGGTCATCCGTCTCGACGATCACTACGGGCACTTCAGTCAGACCGGCGCGGCGCGCTGCGCGAAGACGGCGCTCGCCCGCGATCAGCTCGTAGTGACCATCGCCCGCAGGACGAACCAGAAGCGGCTGGAGCAGACCCAGCTCACCGATAGACTCCGCCAGCTCGGCGATCGACTCCTCGTCGAAGGCCGTCCGAGGTTGTCTGGGATTGGTGCTTATCGCATCCGGCGGAACGTGTCGCAACCGGGGATCGGCCTCATCCGTAGCGGTGGCCTGCGGAGGAAGCAGGGCGTCGAGGCCGCGCCCGAGCCCGCCTTTGCGATTCACGAAACCGCGATCCAAGGCTGCGTACGCGGCCACGCTCGGTCGAGGCCCTCCGGTTCGGGCGCCACGACACCGTAGCCGCGTCCACCCGGGCCGGGCGTGGCCGGCACAGATGTGTCCTCGGGCCGCTTCGTAACCGCGCGTTGCTCCAACCCGTAGCGAGCGATCAGCTCGCGCGCAACAAGACGATACGCGATCGATCCGCGCGATGTCGGATCCAAAGTCAACACCGGCTCTCCGAACGACGGCGCTTCGGACAAGCGGACGGTGCGCGGGATAACCGTCGCGAGAACGAGATCACCGAAATGACTTCGCACGTCGTCGGCGACCTGGCTAGACAACTTCGTGCGCGCGTCGTACATCGTCAAGAGAAACCCTGCGATCCGTAGACCCGGGTTCAACGCGCGACGTACACGCTCCGCGTTACCCAGCAGTTGCCCCAGGCCCTCGAGCGCGTAGTACTCGCACTGGACCGGGACGATCAGGTCTTCGGCCGCAGCGAGGGCGTTGAGTGTCAGGAGACCGAGCGACGGAGGACAGTCGATGAATACGAAGTCGTACTCGCCGCGCGCGTCTCGCAAGGCCTCCGAAAGTCGAAGCTCTCGTTGAGTCATCGCGACGAGCTCGACCTCGGCCCCAGCGAGATCCAACGAGGCCGGCGCGCAGTGCAACCCGGCCACCGAGGTCGGCACGGCGATCTCGGCCAGAGGCGCGCCTTCGATGAGCAGGTCGTAAGTCGATCGTTCGAGGGACCGGTGGTCGAGACCGAGACCGGTGGTGGCGTTGGCCTGCGAGTCCACATCCACCACGAGCACCCGCAGGCCTTCGAGCGCGAGCGCGGCACCCAGGTTGATGGCGGTCGTCGTCTTGGCCACGCCGCCCTTCTGGTTCGAGATCGAGATGATGCGCGCCCGGTCCGAGGAACGGGGCCGTTGTTCCAGAAGTTTCCAGGACGCTGCGCCTGGGACGCTCGTCGTGGTGGCTGTCATCCAATTATTCCCTGTTTGGGGGCTCTGTCCGGATGATAGCAACCCCTGCGGTCCATAATGCGGCTCTCGCGGGAAGTTGGGCGTCGGGTCCCACGAAGATCGCGCCCCTCCCCTCGGGATGCACCAGGGGGTCGATCAACCGGGCGGCCGTAGCCGGCTGCGCCAGGGCCCGGGCCGTCGCCAGCATGTGGGCCCCCCGGAGCCGGTCGTCCCCGGCTGCCTCCTCGGCCCTGAGCGGGAGCACCTCGCAGTCGAGGCCCAGCGACCGAACGACCTCCTCCAGGAAGCCCGCTCGCCGGGTCCGTGGCTCCAGGAGCCTCCAGTGGCGGCCCGGGCGGACGATGGCCAGCGGGATGCCCGGGAGGCCGGCTCCGGAGCCGACATCGATGCAGGGGCCGTCAGGGAGGTCGTCCATCAGAGGTGCGAGGCGGAGGCTATCGGCGATATGGCGCTCCTCGAAGCGGACCAGGTCTCCCGGCGCGACGAGATCCAGACGGGGGGCCCAGTGCCGCACCAGACCCGCGTAATCCGAGAGTTTTCCCTGGTCAGGGATGTTTTCTCGCTTTACATCGCTATTCGCCGCGGACGATCACCTTCCGCTGGGGCTCCTCGCCCTCACTGAAGCTGGAGGCCCCATCAACCTCCGCCACGGCGTCGTGGACGATCTTTCGCTCGTAGGCATTCATAGGCTCGAGCTCGATCTCGGTCCCCCGCTCCTTGGCGCGCGTGGCCATGGCGGTGGCGTACTCGGCGAGCGAGGCTCGGCGGCGTGACCTGTAGCCCTCGACGTCGACCAGAAGCCGGACGCGCGACCGGAGCCGGCGCTGAACCGCGGTGCGGGTGACTTCTTGAAGGGCGTCCAGGGTCTGCCCCCGACGCCCGATCAGAACCCCGAGATCCTCTCCGTTCACCTCGATCACGGCCCGGTCCGGCTCGACCGACGCATCGACTGTCGCCTCGAGGGCCATGGCTTCGAGCAAGCCCGAAACGAACTCCCGGGCGGTTGCGGCGATGTCGTCGAGGCTCGCCGGCTCCTCGGACTCGGCCGGCTCGGCCCCCTCGGGGGCTGCGGATCCCGCCGCCGCGGGCGCCGCGGAGCCGGCGCCGATCTGGTCGTCGGCGGCTCCATCGGCGGTCGGTACCGCGGCCGGGCTCGTATCCGGATCCAGCGGTGACCCCGTGTCGCTCATCGCTTCTTCTTCCTGTTCGGAGACGGGCGGGACCCGCCGGACGACTTGCCACCGGATGTCGCGCGCTTCGGAGGCACCTTCTTCGATCCCCCGGGCTGGAGCGCCGCCTTCTTCGAGCTCTTCCCAGGTTGAGGCGCGACCTTTTTCGGCGCCGGATCGGGGACCGCGTCCGGAGAGCCCCCCAGCCAGGACGGACGTCCGTGGATCATTATCCGTTGCTGGGCGATCGTCCAGACGTTCGTGGTGAGCCAGTACATGACGACCCCGGTCGGAAACGTGAAGGCGAAGAACATCAGCATCAGGGGCATGATCCGCATGATCATCTGCATCTGCTGCTGCTGCGGATCGCTCGGGCCCCTCGACGCCTGCATCTGTTTCTGCTGGTAATAGGTCGTGAAACCCATGAGCAAGACCAGGACCAAGTAGGGCAACGCCGAGACCACGCCACTGCCGCACACCTGGCCGACGCTCGAAGGATCCGCGCCCGAGAGGGCCGCCTGCGACGAGCAGTCGAGGCGGATGCCAAGGAACTGATGGACGGCGAGCTTGTGGCTCATGAGATCTCCGGCCAGGCTCGTGGCAGCCGACACGTACTCCTCCGGGTCCCGGATGACGTAGAAGAGCCCGATCAGCACCGGGAACTGCAGTAGCAGCGGAGCGCAGCCTCCCAGCGGGTTGACCCCGTGCTCCTTGTAGAGAGCCATGAGCTCTTCGTTCATCTTCTGGCGATTGCCCTTGTTCTTGGCCTGGAGCTTCTTGATCTCGGGCTGGATCCGCTGCATCTCCCGCATGGACTTCGTCTGCTTGATCGATAGCGGCAGCAGCACGATCCGAACGAGGATCGTCAGCAAGATGATCGCCAGCCCGAAACTCGGGATCAGGGCATAGAAACCCGACAGGGCCGTGCCGAAGATCTTGAAATACTCGGTCACGGCGAGACCCGTCTTACGGGAACCCTATCGATGCCGCCGGGGGCCCACGGGTGGCAGCGGGCGACGCGCGTGAGCGCCAGGAACGATCCTCGAACCGCCCCGTGCCGCCGGATCGCCTCCAGGGCGTACGCCGAGCAACTGGGCTCGTAGCGGCAACTGGGCGGCAGGAAGGGCGAGAGGAAACGCCGGTAGAGGGCGATCGCGCCGACCAGAAGTCGGGCCGGTGGCGTCATGACGGCGCCCCCGCTCCCAGCTCACGAAGCGCGGTCGTGAGATTAACTTCCAATTCCTGGTAGGAGGCCCCCACCGCCGCCGTTTCGGCGCGAACGGCGACCTCGTAGCCGGACCCGAGGTGCTGCGAGGCGATCGCTCGGAGGCGCCGGCGCGTACGGTTCCGCTCGACCGCCGAGCCCGTCGACCGCGGGATCGCGAACCCCACGCGCGTAACGGGGGCCGGGGCCGCGAAGACCACGAGCCCGTCGCGCCGGGTCCGGCGGCCGGAGCCGGTAACTCGATTGAAGTCGGCAGCCGTGCTGAGCCTCGAGATCGATCCCATGGATGTCAGTAGTCGTCCGCCTAGGCGGACAACCGGGAGCGACCCTTGGCCCGCCGGTTCTTGAGGATCGCCCGTCCAGCACGCGTCTTCATCCTGGCGCGGAAACCATGCTTCCGTTTCCTACGCCGGGTGTTGGGCTGATATGTACGCTTTGTCACAGTCACGTCCCGAGGCTCGAAGATCAACCCACCGCGCCGACCCGAATGCATGGTCGCGAAATCACGGGGGCGTTTGGAGGTGCCGCCGAAGTATAGCGGCATCGCGTTTCTCCTAATAAACCGCCGTTCGAGGGGTCGTCCGCAGGAAATGCTGGGTTCCTCTTGACGGGTGGGACGAGGCGCCGCGTAGGATGGTCACTGTCTCGAGCCCGGCCCCCGAGGGGGACGGGGTTGCGGCACTTCCCCCCGACACTCTCGGCGAACCGACGTGCGCGCAGAAGACGGCATTGTCCACAGGTGTGGATATCTCTGTTGACTACGGTGCGCGTTGCTCGGCACCGCTCCCCGTCCGGCGAACCTAACGGGACGTGTTCAGGACATCAAGGTCCCGGGCCTACGCCGCCTGTGGATAACAGCGAAGCGACAGCAAGGGGGACTCCTGGTGAGCAGTCTGACCGGGGCGGACGCGCAGGACGCCACTCAGGAAACAACGGGCTCCGTCGGCACGAAGGCTGCCGAAGATATCTGGAGGCGCGCCTCGGAACGGGTGCAGGCGCACCTCTCGCAGGGCAACTACGCTCTCTGGTTCAGGGGAGCTCGTCCTCAGGGGATCGACGGAGCGACCTTCGTTCTCGAGGTCTCCAATCCGTTCGCCAAGGAGTCGGTCGAGACCAGGTACCTCGGCCTGTTACGTGAGGAGATCGGACGCGCCGCCGGGCGCGCCCTCGATGTGGTTCTGGTCGCCGGAAATGCCTACGCCGACGACGACCACGAACAGGTCCTCGTGGATTCGGCGCCCCCGACGTCACCCGATCCGCTTCCTTCTCTCGATGACTCTTCCACGTTCCACCCGAAGTACAACTTCGATTCCTTCGTCATCGGGTCGTCCAATCGCTTCGCGCACGCCGCCGCGCTGGCGGTCGCGGAGGCCCCCGCACAGGCCTACAACCCGTT
Organism: Actinomycetota bacterium; assembly: GCA_030859685.1. GTDB lineage: Bacteria > Actinomycetota > CADDZG01 > CADDZG01 > WHSQ01 > JACCXF01. The sequence continues at coordinate 8,795 of JALZJQ010000011.1, forward strand.
ATTCATCTATGGGGGGGCGGGCCTTGGAAAGACACACCTGCTCCACGCGATCGGCCGGTACGTCGCGGATTTCCACGGGGGCCTGGTCGTCCGCTACGTGTCCACCGAGCAGTTCATGAACGAGTTCATCCTCGCTCTTCAACGTCGAACTATCCCCGATTTCCACCGCAGGTATCGCGCGGCGAACCTGCTCCTCATCGATGACATCCAGTTCCTCGAGGGCAAGGAGCGCACCCAGGAAGAGTTCTTCCACACCTTCAACGCACTGCACCCCACGAGCCAGATCGTCATCAGCTCGGACCGTCCCCCGAAGAAGATCTCCACGCTCGAGGAGCGTCTTCGCACGCGTTTCGAATGGGGCCTCATCACGGACATCCAACCGCCCGATCTCGAAACCCGGCTCGCCATCCTCCAGCGCAAATCGGAGACCGAGCGACTCACCGTCCCCCCCGACGTGCTGTCGTTCATCGCGAGCCGCATCCAGACCAACATCCGTGAGCTCGAAGGGGCGCTCATCCGCGTCGCCGCGTACGCATCCCTCACCCGCTCGGAGGTGACACTCGAACTAGCACACGGCGTGCTTCAGTCTCTGTTGCCGGATTCGGCGGAGGCCCGAGTGACTCCCGACCTCGTCATCAGTGTCGCGGCCGAGTACTTCGATCTCACGCCCGACGAGATCCGATCCTCCTCACGTTCCCGGCCCCTGGTGAACGCTCGACAGGTCGCCATGTACATCTGCCGTGAGCTCACCGATCTATCTCTCCCCAAGATCGGCGAGCGTTTCGGGGGGCGCGATCACTCCACTGTGGTGCACGCCACCAACAAGATCCGCCACCAGATGCAAGAAAGAGAAAGTGCCTACGAACAGGTCAGAGAGCTCACCACCCGCATCCGCCAACGGGCCACCCGGGGATAACTTCGATGACCTCGCTCGAACCCGTGGACAATGACCTTTCGCCGGCTTCGCAAAGTCGGGCTCTGGGGGTTCGCGACCACGTGTCCCCGACTTTTCCAGACCCCGATCTCGGCCTTCACCAGCCCGGGCGCGAGTTCTCCACCGTTTCCACAGCCCCTACTAGTACTACGGACAGAAAGATCTATCTAATAGAAACCAACCCCGTGGACAACAACCCCTCTAGAGTGAAGACGCGGGGTTACGAGATCGGAGGCACGAAATGAAGTTCCGTTGTGAGCGAGATGATCTTCTCGAGGCAGTGCAGTTCGCGTCGCGGGCGATCTCCAACCGCGCCACCCTGCCGGTCCTTTCGGGCCTCCGTATCGAAGCAACCGAGGAGAACAAGGTCCGTGTGGCGGCCACAGACCTGGAGCTCACGATGGAGACCGCGTTCCGGGCCGCGGTAGACGAGCCCGGCAAGGCGATCGTTCCCGGCCGGTTGTTCGGTGAGATGACCCGGAGTCTCTCCGCCGGACAGGTGAGCCTCGCAACGGGCGACGGTGAGGTCGAGATCGGCTCGGGGCGCGGCCGGTTCCGCGTCAAGGCACTCGCCCCGGATGACTACCCGGCGCTGCCCTTCGAAGAGCGCAAGGAAGAGGAGGGTTCGATCAGCGTCCAGGTTGACGGGAGCGCGCTGGCGATCGCTCTTTCTCAAGCAGTGCGTAGCGCGTCGGGCGACGAGAGCCGCCAAGTGCTGACGGGCGTCCTCTGGGAGATCGAATCCGGGACCCTGACCCTCGCGGCCACGGACTCCTATCGCCTGGCGGTGCGGACGATCGCGGTGGAAGGAGGCACGGCCGGCGCGCGCAACGTGGTGTTGCCGGCGCGCACGCTCGCGGAGCTCGCCCGGGCACTTCAAGCCGGGGGCGTGGTCCGAGCGGAGGTCAAAGAGAACCTGATCGTGTTCACGGTCGAGCCACCGGAGGGTGCCTCGGAGCAACTCGTGATCGGGTCACGATTCATCGAAGGCGAGTTCCCGAAATATCGCCAGCTGATCCCCGAGGGCTACCAGAACACCCTGACGGTCGACCGAGAGGCGATCCTCGAAGTCGTGAAGCGAGTCGGGTTGCTCGCGCAGAACAACATGCCGGTGAAGATGCAACTCGGCGAGGAGCTGGAGATATCCGCACACACCCCCGACGTCGGTGAAGGGCAAGAGGTCATCGACGCGGAGTACAAGGGCGAGCCAATGGTCATGGCGTTCAACCCACAGTTCTTCCACGACGGGGGCTCTGCGATCCAGGGAGAGCGCCTCGTCCTCGAAACCGGAGATGGGCTGAAGCCGGCGATCCTCAGGGCCGAGAACGACGAGAGCTTCACCTACCTCCTCATGCCGGTGAGGCTCTCCTAGCGGGGATTTGCGAGTCGACCGCCTCGTCCTCGAGGACTTCCGCAACTACACGCGAGCCAGGGCGGAGTTCGATCCTGGGCTCAATCTGATCGTAGGACGGAACGCGCAAGGGAAGACGAATCTGCTCGAGGGGATCTATTGCCTCAGTGGACTCGGCTCGCCGCGCGGACCCGACTCGTCTCTTGTTCGGGAAGGCGCGGAGCGCGCGCTTCTCCATGCAGAGATCGCACGCGGTGAGCGCCTGATCGAGGCGGATCTCGAGATCCGCCCCGGCAGGGGAACGCGCGCATTGATCAACAAGACGCCCGCCCCCGGTCTCAGCTCCCTTAGCGAGTTGATCGTCAGCGTCTTTTTCGGCCCGGACGAGTTATCGCTGATCAAAGGTTCTCCGGAAGGCCGCCGCCGGTTCCTCGATGACTTGGTCGTGAAGGTCCGCCCCACCCGTGACGGGCTTCGCCGCGAATGGGAACGCACGCTCAAACAAAGGAACGCGCTGTTGAAGAGCGCCCCTCGTTCGGGCGGTAAGCAGGTGTTAGAGACCCTCGAAGTATGGGACGAGGCCCTCTGTCGCACCGGTGCGACGCTCACGGCGGCGCGTCTGAGTGTGCTAGCGGACCTGACGCCGTTCGTGGCCAAGCGCTACGAGGCCATCGCCGGGGGAGGGGAGGTTCAGCTCGCCTACGAGAGCGCGTGGTTGGGTCGCGACCGGATCGTCGACGCGCTGGCGCACCCACGCGGGATCGATCAGAGTGTTCTCGCTACGGAACTCAGAGAGAGCATCGAGAAGGTCCGCGGCAGGGAGCTCGAGCGAGGCATGTCTCTGGTGGGGCCCCAACGTGATGATGTGGTCATCCAACTTGCATCCGAAGGAAGTGACGCCGGTCTGTTGGACGCGCGTTTGTTCGCCTCGCAGGGCGAACAACGCACGTCGGCTCTGGCCTTGAAGCTCGGCGAGTTCGATCTGCTCGCCGAAGTCCTGGGCGAACGGCCCATCCTGTTGCTCGATGATGTTTTCTCGGAACTGGATCCCAGCCGGCGAGCATGGTTGAGTGACGCGGTCCGTGCTGCGGGCCAAGCCGTGCTCACGTCGGCCGAGCCGGGAGCTATCGAGGCCGCCGGTAGCGGCAAGGTCATCGAAGTCGTGTCGGGCCGGCTGAGGGCCGGATGAGTAACCCCCAGAGGCTGAAGGATCTCCTCCAGGGCGCCGGAGCGCGGTTAGGGATGGGCGGTGCGGTCGAGACCGGCCTCGTGTGGTCGCGCTGGAACGACATCGTCGGTGACACGGTCGCCGCCCACGCGGAACCGACCTCGCTACGGGAGGGCGTGCTGAGGATCCGAACCGACTCCCCGACGTGGGCGACAGAGGTGGGATACCTGGGGCAAGAGATCAAACGAGCGGCGAATCAGGTGGCCGGTAGGGAGCTCGTCGCGGAGGTGCGCGTCTGGACCGCGCCCGGCGCGATCGCGTCGGCCCGGCCGGCGTCGAACCCAGCCCCCGTGGCCGCGCGCCGCAGTCGGCCCGAGGTCGGTCAAGAGGATCCGATAAGGGCCTTGGAGCGGGCGCGCAACGCGTGGACGAGACGGCGCGAGAAGACACGCTGAGCAGCCTCGAAATGGGCCCGCGAAAAACCAGAAAGTCCCTGGTAGATGCTATTATTGGGGCCAACGTGAACCCACTTCACAGCGGCCTTCAGCCGCGCGCCTCAAGGTGCGATGAGTGGAACGCAGATCAAGATCTCTCATGGGGGCACGAGCACGTCTCGGACCCTCCTAGATAAGGAGAAAGACCTCGGCTAAGGCACCGGCAGCCGCGTCCAGAACTACCGGAAAAACGTCCTACACCGCTCAGGACATCACGGTCCTCAAGGGCCTCGATCCCGTTCGCCAGCGACCCGGAATGTATATCGGGTCGACCGGTCTGCGCGGCCTCCATCACCTCATATACGAGGTCGTGGACAACGCCGTCGACGAGGCGATGGCGGGTCATTGCGACCGGATCAAAGTAGAGCTGCTCCCCGACGGCGGGTGCCGCGTCTCGGACAACGGGCGGGGCATCCCGGTGGATACAGTCAAGGGTGAAGGGAAGCCTGCGGTCGAGGTTGTCCTCACGACCCTTCACGCCGGTGGCAAGTTCGGTGGCAAGGGTTACCAGGTCTCCGGTGGTCTGCACGGCGTGGGGGTGTCCGTCGTCAATGCGCTGTCCGAGCGCTTGACGGTCGAGGTCGCGCGGGATGGTCAGTTATGGCACCAGGAGTACCGTCGGGGCGCCCGGCAAGCGGCGCTGAAGAAGGTCAAGCCGATCAAACGCAGTGGCACCACGGTCTCCTTCTGGCCGGATCCCGAGATCTTCACGGAAGAGCGCGAGTTCAAGTTCGACACGCTGGTACAGCGACTGCGCGAGATGGCGTTCTTGAACAAGGGCCTCGAGATTCAGCTCATCGATCTACGGGTGGAACCGGAGGCGAAGGAGGTCTTCCGTTACACCGGCGGGATCGTGGATTTCGTCAAGCACCTCAATGCCTCCCGCGACGCAGTCAGCAAGCGTGTCGTTTACTTCGAGGCGAAGGGCGAGAACCACGAGCTCGAGGTGGCGATGCAGTGGACGAACTCGTACAACGAGTCGGTCTTCACGTTCGCGAACAACATCAACACGCATGAGGGCGGAATGCACGAGGAGGGCTTCCGCAGATCTCTGACCGGAGTCATCACCTCCTACGCCCGTTCGAAAGGGATCCTGAAAGAGAAGGACGACCCCCTCACGGGCGAAGACGTCCGCGAGGGTCTCACGGCGATCGTCTCGGTGAAACTGCGCGACCCGCAGTTCGAGGGTCAGACGAAGACGAAGCTCGGGAACACCGAGATCCGCTCCTTCGTCTTGACCTCGATGAACCAGCGGTTCGCCGAGTTCTTGGAGGAGCATCCGAGCGACGCTCGAGCGATCTGTAACAAGGCGCTGGCCGCCCAGCGCGCCCGCCTGGAAGCGCGCAAGGTGCGCGATCTCGTGCGGCGCAAGTCACTGCTGGAGTCGTCGACGCTCCCCGGGAAGCTGGCCGACTGCCAGACCCGGGATCCGAGCGAGGCCGAGCTCTACATCGTCGAGGGGAACTCCGCCGGCGGCACCGCGAAGCAGGGGCGCGATCGTGCGGTCCAGGCGATCCTGCCGCTGCGGGGCAAGATCCTCAACGTCGAGCGAGCCCGGCTGGCGAAGATCCTCGAGAACAAAGAGGTCCAGGCGATCATCACGGCGGTTGGGACCGGCATCGGTGAGGAGTTCGACATCGGTAAGTGCAGGTACCACAAGATCATTTCCATGGCCGACGCCGACGTGGACGGATCGCACATCAAAACGCTGTTGCTGACGTTCTTCTTCCGGTACATGCCGGAGCTGATCGACGCCGGTTACGTCTACGTCGCCCAGCCTCCTCTCTATCGCGTGAAGCACAAAGGCAAGGTGCTTTACTTCCTCAACGACGAGCAGCTAGATGTCTATCGCACGCAATCGAACGGGGCGAAGATCGAAGCAGCTCGCTTCAAGGGTCTCTCGGAGATGGATCCCTCCGAGCTGTGGGATACGACCCTCGATCCGGAACGCCGCAGACTCTTGCGCGTAACCATGGAGGACGCCGCTCTCGCCGAGGAGATCTTCTCGACACTGATGGGCGAGGACGTTGACGCCCGCAAGACGTTCATCCAGCGCAATGCGAAAGACATCCGTTTCCTCGACATCTAGGTAGACATGGCTGACGAACCCTTCCAAGACAAACTGCACGATGACGCCGGCTCGGGCAATGGGATCGGCATCTCCGAGATAAGCCTCGAAGAGGAGGTTCAGTACTCCTTCCTCGAATACGCGATGTCGGTCATCGTCAGCCGAGCGCTTCCGGACGTGCGGGATGGCTTGAAGCCGGTTCACAGGCGGGTCCTGTTCGCGGGTCTCGAAGCGGGTTTACGTCCCGATCGCCAGCACCGGAAGTGTGCGGCGTTGGTCGGTGACGTGATGAAGAAGTACCACCCGCACGGTGACCAGTCGATCTACGATGCCCTAGCGCGGCTCGCGCAAGACTTCTCGACCCGGTACGAGCTCATCGACGGACAGGGGAACTTCGGCTCGATCGACGGCGACCCGCCCGGCGCCATGCGTTACACGGAGTGCAGGCTGTCCCGCCTGGCGATGGAGCTCCTTCGCGACATCGACGAAGAGACGGTCGACTTCGCTCCCAACTACGACGGTTATGAGAACGAGCCGCTGGTCCTTCCCGCTCGCTTCCCGAACCTGCTGGTGAACGGGTCCAGCGGGATCGCGGTGGGGATGGCCACGAACATCCCTCCGCACAACCTCGGCGAGGTCATCGACGCGGTGGTCGAGATCCTCGAGCACCCGGAGCTCGCGGAGGACAAGCAGAAGACGCTCTCGGCCGTGATGAAGCACGTGAAGGGCCCGGACTTCCCGACCGGCGCCCTCATCCTCGGTCGTCAGGGGATCAAGGACGCCTACACGACCGGGCGCGGCTCGGTCAAGATGCGCGCCGTCTGCGAGGTCGAGGAAGGGCCACGCGGCAATCCCCGGATCGTCGTGACGGAGATCCCGTACCAGGTGAACAAGGCCCGGCTGACCGAGAAGATCGCCGAGCTCGTGACGACGAAGCGACTCGAAGGCATCGCAGACCTACGGGACGAATCCTCTCGCGAGGGCATCCGAATGGTCATCGATCTGAAGCGGAACGCGATCCCGCAGGTCGTGCTGAATCAGCTCTACAAGCGCACCCAGCTCCAGGAGAACTTCAGTGTGAACATGCTGGCGCTGGACGACGGCGTCCCGCGCACCCTCAACCTGGCCCAGGTCATCGAGGCGTACATCACCCACCAGGTGGACGTCACGGTGCGTCGCACGCGTTATCGCCTGCGCAAGGCCCAGGAGCGTTCACACATCCTCGAGGGCCTCATCATCGCTCTCGACAACATCGAAGAGATCATCGAGTTGATACGCGCCGCGGCAGACGTCGAGGAAGCACGCGGCGGCTTGATCGCCCGGTTCGGACTCTCCGAGATCCAGGCGCAACACATCCTCGACATGCCTCTGCGGAGGCTCACCGCCCTCGAACAGGACAAAGTGCGGGATGAACACGCCGAGTTGCAAGAGACGATCGCCGAGTTGAAGGGCATCCTGTCCGATCCCGGGAAGGTGCGCCGGCTTGTCGCCGACGAGCTGAAGGCGGTCAAAGAGAAGTACGCCGACCCCCGACGTTCCCGCCTCGTTCCGGACGAGGGCGAGTTCGACATCGAAGACCTCATAGCGGACGAGGACCTCGTGGTGTCCGTATCCAGAGACAGCTACGTCAAGACGGTGCCGCTCGACACGTACAAGCGTCAGGGACGCGGGGGCCGCGGGGTCCGCGGCACAGCCCTCAAAGAGGGGGACATCGTCGACCACCTCATCGCGACTACCGCGCACTCCTATCTGTTGTTGTTCTCGAACACGGGCAGGGTCTATCGCCTCAAGGCACATGAGATCCCGAAGCGGGATCGAACCGCACGGGGTACAGCCGTGGTCAACGTCGTGCCGATGCGCTCCGACGATGCCGTCGCCGCTGTGATCGACACGCGCGATTACGAGACGAATCGCTACCTGTTGATCGCGACGAAGGGCGGAATGGTCAAGAAGACGCTCTTCCAGGAGTACGACTCGTCACGGAAGGAAGGCATCATCGCCTTGAAGCTGAAGGACGGCGACGAGGTCGTGCGGGTACGCCCAACGGCCGGCGACAACGACGTCCTGCTGATCACGAAGAAGGGCAAGGCGATCCGATTCAAAGAGGACCACGTCCGCCCGATGGGTCGTACCGCGACGGGGGTGATCGGCATCAAGCTCGATGCCGACGATGAAGTGGTCGCGTGCGAGGTCGTGAGACGGGACGAGACGTCGGACCTGCTCCTGGTGACCGAGTTCGGTTTCGGCAAGCGAACGAAGCTGCCCGAGTTCCCGCGCAAGGGCCGCGGAGGCAAGGGAGTCATCGCGGCGAAGCTGACGAAACCGAGGGGGCCGATCATCGGCGCCGTTTTCGTGGCCCCCGAGGACGAGGTCTTCTTCATCTCGAGCGACGGTCAGGTCATCCGCGTGGCAGTGAGGAACATCTCACGTCAGGGCCGTCCCGCGACCGGCGTCCGGATCATGAATCTCTCCGCGGACATGACGGTGTCGGCGATAGCGCCTTCCGTAACCGTCGCTGAAGACGAGGACGAGAAGACCCAGGGCAAGCTCTCGACCTGATCCGAACCCGTGGCGGGTTCGGATCGTCTAAAGAGTGCCGTGGGACCGCCGAAGGGTAGGAGTGGCCCCGCTTTCGGAGCCCGGTTCGTCGGGACCATTGCTAGCGGGATCGCCGGCGTTCGCCCATACTGAACGCCTAAGGTCGGGCGTCGAGGGAGAAGCGGTGGCCAGCAGTCACGAGCGGTCGGGAATCTGGAGCGCCGGAACTCCGGCTTCTTCAGCGACCGGGGGTCACGTTCAGCCCGAGGCGACCGGACCGCTATTCGACCCCGTGGACGAGGTCCCGCCCGAGAGGGCCGAAGCGGTGGCCACCGGACGATCGCCTCGTCGCACCCCAGAGCGTTCCGCCTCCAGAACCCAGAGCGACAGTGGCGTGGCGTCACGTCCGGTGAGGACCGACGTCATCCCGCGAGCGGCTCCCTCGGGTCGATACGCCAGCCCCTCTCCTCGCTACCGGCCCGCGGTGCGGCGGGTCAAGAGAACCCTCCGTCACGTTGACCCCATCAGTGTCCTCAAGCTGTCGTTCGTCTACTACGCGTGCGTCCTGGTGGTTGGCCTGGTGTTCGTCGCCGTCGTCTACTGGTTGCTCGAGTCCGCCGGCCTATTCCGCACGATCGAGGAGATCCAGACGGCCTTCGAGCTCGAGCAGAATTTCCGCATCACGCTCGGTTTCCTCGAGAAATGGACGCTGATCATCGGGTTCGCGCTCGTGGTTCTGGGTTCCTTCTTGAACGTGCTCCTGGCGTTCATCTACAACCTCGCTGCGGATGTCTCAGGGGGTATCGAGATGACCTTCTCGGAGCGAGACGACTAGCGTCTAAACGGCGTGGGGCTCGAGCCGCGCGATGCGGAGCCCTCTATGACTCAATGCCCGAAGGAACGGCTTCGCGCCGAAGACCTCGTCCGGAGCGTGAACGCCGGGGGCCGCCGTGTCCCCACGGCCCAGAGCGAGCGCGGCCTGAGCCATGGGTAGGGCCGCCAGGTTGGCGAGGTGGTCGACGATCCCGTAGCTGATCGAAACGGGCCTTCCCTCGTGGCGCCCCTCGACGTCGACCCGTGCGGCCGTCCACTCGGCCCCCCGAGCCGGCATCCGTTCGAGAACGCGACCCAGCAACCTAGCCGCGACGGTCGACCTCCCTCCCGGGTTCTCGGTCCGGCTGACGGCGGCGACCGCTCGCACCATGTCCATGGCCGCCCTCTCAGCCAGGCCCGCTCTGAACTCCACCGATCGGACCCCCGGGAACGAACGCCGCAGCGACGTGAGCTCGGGGTGGTCGTATCCGAAGGTCTCGACCCATCCCACAGGATCCGGAAAGAACGACGGGCGCGGTGTCGCCGAGCTCGGATCCTCCGGCCCCCTGGACGGCGGAGGCGGTCCTTCGGCCACGGTTCGCACGAGGGAGCGTAGGGACGCAGGACCGCCGGCATCAGATGCGGAGCGAGCGACATGGATCGCGATCTGGTCCACCTCGTCGAGTTGAGCGGCAGCCAGGCGGCCCATGAAGTTGGTGAGGCCGGGGCTCAATCCACACCCGATGACGATCGTGGCGCCCGCGGTTGCCGCTGAGCCCGAGGACTTCCCGAGGCGCTGAGTCGATGCAGCGTCGTCGCACAGGGACACGCATGCTGTGCCCGCCGCGATCGCAGCCGCGACGATGGACTCCTCGTAGAGATACGAAGGCCCGACGCATGAAGCGATGACATCGAACTCCCGGCCGGCCTGGGCCAGGCGGCCTTCATTCGAGACGTCCAACTCGAGATGGGACACGCCTCGGGCCGCGCCACCGAGGTTGTGCGCGAACCGCTCGAGGGTCGCGCCGTCCCTCGATGAAACGACGAGGCGGCGTACGGCGTCGGAGCGCGCCAGCTCGCCGGCGACCCGCCTACCTACTGCGCCGGTCGCACCGAGCAGAAGCACGTTCACAGCATCATTCGAAGGCGTCGTCGGGGACCTCACGCCAGTGCCCCTCCGGCGCCGGATCCTTCGAGTGCGCGATCAAGCGTCCCCACCACACCCCAACGGCTGCGAGT
>JALZJQ010000028.1 GCA_030859685.1 Actinomycetota bacterium
CATCGTGCACCGGCATCAAGCCCACGTGACGAGGCCCAGGTCCACGAGGTTCGTGAGGTCCGGGTTCGACGGCAACACCCTGACCGTGAATCCGTGCAAACCCGCCACGTCCGCGGTGAATGTAGCCGTGTAGGTCGCGATGCCGTCCTGCGCGCCATCGCTGGTCATCTGAGTCAGGGATGGGTCGCCGATCTCGGCGTTCGCCCCCACCGGTCCGTGCGCCAGTTGAACGTGGACATCGTCGGTGGCTAAACGTCCGAGCTTCACCGTTGCAACGACCTTCCGTTCCTCGCCCACATCGGATGCGATGACGTCGCCCTCGACATCGAGCACCTGGACATCTGACCACGTCGCCGCAACGCGACCCTTCCACTCCGCCAGGGTGCTGGCGCGCTCGAAGCCGTTCGCGGCCAGCCGCCTACCCTGCTCCGCCGCAGGCTCGTACAGCGCATTCGTGTAGTCGCGCAACATCCGGTCGGCGGTCGCGAACGCTCCGATGCTCGAGATCGATGATTTCATCCGCTCTACCCATCGTCGCGGGATCGGTCCCTCTGACCGGTCGTAGAAGCGCGGGATGATCTCGCGCTCGAGGAGATGGAACAGGGAGCTCGCGTCGACCCTGTCCTGATAGTCGGTGTCCCCCACCGGCTCCGCCGAGCCGATAGCCCATCCGTTGCTGCCGTCGTAGCACTCGTCCCACCAACCGTCCAGGATCGAACAGTTCAGCACACCGTTGATCGCCGCTTTCATGCCACTGGTCCCGCATGCCTCTAACGGCCGGCGCGGGTTGTTGAGCCAGACGTCGGCCCCCTGCGTCAGTATCCGCCCGACCTCCATGTCGTAGTCCTCAACGAACGCGAACCGGCCCCTCACTTCAGGATCGTTCGAGAAGTGGATGAGTTGCCTGATCATCTCCTTACCACCGTCATCGTGAGGATGGGCCTTGCCGGCGATGACGATCTGGATCGGGCGATCGCTCGACAGCAGCATGGTCTTGAGCCGATCGCGATCGGTCAACATGAGCGAAGCGCGCTTGTATTGCGCGAAGCGTCGCGCGAAACCGATGGTGAGGATCCCGGGATCGAAGACGTCATCGGTCCAAGCGACCTCGGCGGCGGACGCCGAGCGCGCCATGAGCTGCTTGCGCAGCCGGTGTCGCACGAAATACACGAGCCGCTCCCGTGCCCGCTCACGGGCTCGCCATAGTTCCGCATCCGGGACATCGTTGATCCGATCCCAGTTGGCGGTGCCATTCTCGGCCCAGCCGGGCGCCTGACGACGGTTGAACACCTCGCCGATCTCAGGGCTCAACCAGGTCGAGGCGTGGACGCCGTTCGTGATCGAGCCGATCGGCACTTCATCCAGAGGGATGTCGTTCCAGAGGCCGTGGAACATGCCCCTCGAGACCTCGCCGTGCAACTTACTGACACCGTTGGAACGACCCGCCAGACGGAAACCCATGACCGCCATGTTGAACCGGTCCTCATCTCCCTCGGCCCGCGGAGCCGCGCGCCCGAGGGCCATCAGGTCTTCGAAACCGGCGCCACATTCTTTCGCGAACGAATCGAAATAGCGTTCCATGAGATCGCGCTCGTAGACATCGATGCCCGCGGGGACCGGGGTGTGAGTGGTGAAGATAGTTGCCGCCCGAACCGCCTCGAGTGCCTCCGTGAAGGCGAGGCTCTGCTCCGTAACCAACTCACGGATGCGCTCGAGTCCCAGGAAACCGGCGTGACCTTCGTTCGAATGAAAGACGTCGGCCCCGTAACCGGCAGCTCGGAGCGCACGAACCCCTCCGATACCGAGCACGATCTCTTGTCGAAGACGATGTTCGCTGCCGCCCGCGTACAGGGCGTCCGTGACCGCGCGTTCCTCGGCATCGTTCTCGTCGACATCGCAATCCAGCAGGAGCAAGTGAACGCGTCCTACCTCGGCGCGCCACAGCTGGGCGACACAACGGACCCCGGCGAGAAGCACCTCGATCTTGATCGGCGAGCCGTCCCCGTTCGAGACCAGCGTCAAGGGCATCGCGTGAGGATCGACCGATGGATAGCGCTGCTGCTGCCAGCCGTCCGCATTGAGGGCCTGCCGGAAGTAGCCCTGCCGGTACAACAGGCCGACCCCAACCAGGGGGACGCCGAGGTCGCTCGCGGCCTTCAAGTGGTCCCCGGCAAGGACGCCGAGACCTCCCGAGTACGTCGGCAATGACTCGCTGACTCCGAACTCGGGCGAGAAGTAGGCCACGCGCTCTAGAGCGGCGGCCCCGCCTTTCGACTGGTACAGCCGTGGCTCTTGCAGGTACCTCGTCAGTCCCTGATCGACGCTGCTGAGGAACGACATGAACGGCTGGTCCTCGGTCAGCTCGCGATAACGATCGCGCGACACCAGACCCAGCATCTGGACGGGGTCGTGTGCGGCTCGCTCCCACGCGTCCGGGTCGACCCACCGGAACAACTCGACCGCCCTGGCGTCCCAACTCCAGCGCAGATTGGTCGCGATCCCATGGAGCGGGCGAAGCGGTTCGGGAAGTAAGGCCCGGACGGCGAAACTCTTGAGTGCCTTCATAGAGGCAGGACTCTGCCGCACGTTGCCCTCCGTGGCAAGCGGAACGCCCCGGGGAAGGCCGGAGGGCGGCCGGGAAGTCGGACGTTACGCTTGCTCCGCATAGGCGACCTGCGCGCAGAGCCTCTAGACCGAGAAAGGAGCGACGTGGGGCCGGACGTCAAGAAAAGTCACATCGCGGTACGCAACGTCTCGCCTCAGGTGGACGGGGGCAGCTGGCGGGCCAAGGCGGTAGTGGGCGATGCGGTCCGCGTCGAGGCGGACATCTTCCGCGATGGCACCTCACTGCTAGGGGCGGTGATCCGCTACAAGTCCGCAGGTGACCCACGCTGGAGCGAGGCCCCCATGACCCAGGGCGACGACGATCGTTGGTGGGGTCACTTCCAACCCACGGGCGTCGGCGTATGCAAGTACACGATCGAGGCTTGGACCGATCGCTTCGCGACGTGGCGACGTGATCTCTCGAAGAAGGTCGAGGCCGGTCAGGATGTGGACGTCGAGCTAGAAGAAGGTGCTCTGCTTCTCGAAGCCCACGTGCCGGTCGTCGCTCGCGAGCATCGCGAGACCCTCCGGGAAGCGGTCGAGTTGCTACGCAAACCCCACGCAAGCGGTGGCGCCGGCTTCGAAGATCCTCACGTCGCGCTGGCGATCGACCCTGCGCTCGCCTCCGTGATGCACCGGCATCACGACCGAACGGGCGCCACGACATACAAGCCCGCTCTCGAGCTTACGGTCGACCGTGAGAGGGCCGAGTTCGGCGCGTGGTACGAGTTCTTCCCGCGGTCTACAGGCACCGCGAAGGAGCACGGGACGTTCAAGACCTCGAAGAAGCTCCTGCCGGTGATCGCCGACCTCGGCTTCGACGTCGTCTACCTGCCTCCGATCCATCCCATCGGCGAAACGGCTCGCAAGGGAAAGAACAATGCATTGACGTCCGCGCCCGGCGACGTCGGCGTTCCCTGGGCGATCGGCAGCAAGCACGGCGGTCACAAAGCGATCCATCCCGAGCTCGGGTCGATCGACGACTTCGATGACTTCGTCGCCGAGGCCGAGAAGCTCGGGATCGAGGTCTGCATCGATTTCGCGATCCAGTGCTCGCCAGATCATCCGTGGGTCGGCGAGCATCCCGAGTGGTTCCACCACCGGCCCGACGGGTCGATCAAATACGCGGAGAACCCGCCGAAGAAGTACCAGGACGTCTATCCCATCAACTTCGATACCGATAACGCCGAGGAGCTATGGCTCGAGCTCAAGAGCGTGATCGATCATTGGATCGCACATGGGGTCAAGATCTTCCGGGTCGACAACCCGCACACGAAGCCGTTCCCCTTCTGGGAGTGGTTGATCGAGGAAGTGCGCTCGCAGCATCCCGAAGTCATCTTCCTGTCCGAGGCATTCACCCGGGCCAAGGTCATGAGCGAGCTGGCCAAACTTGGCTTCACCCAGTCCTACACGTACTTCACGTGGAAGAACACCAAGTGGGAACTAGAGGACTACCTGACAGAGCTCACACAGACGGAGATGGTTCATTACTTCCGTCCAAACTTCTTCACGAACACGCAGGACATCCTTCATGAGTATCTCCAGACCGGGGGCCCGCCCGCGTTCAAGGTTCGACTGGTTCTGGCGGCCCTTCTATCTCCCTCTTATGGGATCTACTCCGGCTTCGAGTTCTTCGAGAACACCCCCCGTGAGCAAGGGAGCGAGGAGTACCTCGATTCCGAGAAGTACGAGCTGCGGCCGCGCGACTACAACAAGACCAAAGGCACGCTGATGCCGTACATCAAGCGCATCAACGAGATCCGTGGCAAGTATCCGGTGCTGAGCCGGCTAGACAACCTCCGGTTCCATCCGGTCGACAAGGACAATCTGATCGGGTTCTCGAAGTCTGCGCCGGGGTTGGATCCGATCCTGGTCGTGGCCAACCTGAACCCGTTCCACTGGGAGGAAGGAACGGTCACGCTCGATCTCGGCGCGCTCG
This sequence comes from Actinomycetota bacterium, assembly GCA_030859685.1. Taxonomy (GTDB): domain Bacteria; phylum Actinomycetota; class CADDZG01; order CADDZG01; family WHSQ01; genus JACCXF01. The sequence goes on from JALZJQ010000028.1 coordinate 4,544, forward strand.
GGATCGACCCCTTCCTCCCGTTCGAGGTACAGGACCTCATCTCCGGAGCATCGTTCATGTGGCACGGTCCCCACAACTACGTGCGGCTGGACCCCGCCGAAGAGCCCGCCCACGTCTTCGTCGTGCGGAGGTAACTGCTCTTGTCGGCGCTGCAGAAGGATCCCAACTGGTACAAGACGGCGGTCTTCTACGAGCTCTACGTCCGGAGCTTCTTCGATGCGAACGGTGACGGATTCGGCGATTTCCCCGGACTGATCGAGAAGCTCGACTATCTCGAGTGGCTGGGCGTCGACTGTTTGTGGTTGTTGCCGTTCTACGAATCACCACTGAAGGACGGGGGTTACGACATCTCGGACTTCTACTCGATCCTTCCCGAGTACGGGAACCTCAACGATTTCGTCGAGTTCATGGACGCGGCTCACCAGCGGAACATGAGGGTGGTCGCGGACATGGTCATGAACCACACCTCGGATCAGCATCCGTGGTTCCAGGACTCCCGGAAGCCCGGTTCGGCCAAACGCGATTGGTACGTGTGGTCCGACAACGAGGAACGTTACGAGGACGCTCGCGTCATCTTCATGGATACGGAACGCTCGAACTGGACCTACGACGAGGAGGCCGACGCGTACTACTGGCATCGGTTCTTCAGCCATCAGCCGGATCTGAACTACGACAACCCCGAGGTCCAGGAGCAGATGCTCGCGGTGCTGAAGTTCTGGCTCGACCTCGGTCTCGATGGGTTCAGGCTCGATGCCGTTCCCTACCTCTACGAACGCGAAGGAACCGATTGCGAGAATCTCAAGGAGTCTCACGAGTTCCTCAAGCGGGTCAGGGTCGAGGTGGATGAGTCGTACGAGAACATCGTGCTTCTGGCGGAAGCGAACCAATGGCCATCCGACGTCGTCGAATACTTCGGTGAAGGCGACGAATGCCATATGTGTTTCCACTTCCCGTTGATGCCCCGCATGTTCATGGCGGCCCGCCGACAGGTCAGATATCCGGTGGTCGAGATCCTCGAGCAGACACCTACGATCCCCGACAACTGTCAGTGGGGCATCTTCCTTCGCAACCACGACGAACTGACGCTCGAGATGGTCACGGACGAGGAACGCGACTACATGTACAAGGAGTACGCGAAGGATCCTCGAATGAAGCTGAATCTCGGGATCCGCAGGCGCCTCGCCCCTCTCCTCGAGAACTCCCACGACCAGATGGAGCTGTTCCACGCGATGTTGTTGTCGCTGCCGGGCACCCCAATCGTCTATTACGGCGATGAGATCGCGATGGGCGACAACATCTACCTTGGTGACCGCGACGGGGTTCGCACGCCGATGCAATGGAGTCACGATCGGAACGCCGGGTTCTCACGGGCCGACTTCGCGCAGCTGTACCTGCCCGTCCTGTTGGATCCCGTGTACGGCTATCAGGCAACCAACGTAGAGGCCGAGATGCGGGATCAGCACTCCTTCCTGCACTGGTTCAGGAGACTGCTGGCCGTTCGCAAGCAACACCCCGTCTTCGGGCTCGGTTCGTTCGAGGTGTGCACGCCGAACAACCCTGCGATCCTCGCCTATATCAGGCAGTACAACGACGACATCGTGATGTGCGTGAACAACCTGTCTGGGCGGGCCCAGGCGGCCGAGTTAGACCTATCCCAGTTTGCGGGTAGGTATCCAGTAGAGCTGATGGGCCGGGAGCGCTTCCCGAGGATCGGGGATCTCCCTTACCTATTGACCTTCGGGCCGAATGACTTCTACTGGTTCCAGCTGATCGACGAGGAGTCGTGATGGTGATCGACACGGAAAGCCTGCTTCGAGCGCTCCCTACCAAAAGATGGTTTGGGGCCAAGGGCCGCGCCCCCGATCGGGTCGAGGTCCTCGACGAGGTCCTCATCGACGACGGTCCCCCGCAACTGCTGCTCGCGCTGGTGCTGGTTCACCTCGAGGCGGAACCCCATCAGATCTATCAGGTCCTCGTCCACGTGCACGAGGATGGGCGTCAAACGGATGCTCTTGACGACCCCGATCGCCTCACGGTCATAGGGGAGCTGATGGCTCACGGATCGACCCTGCACGGTTTGTCCGGGGACTTCCACTTCGGAGGACCGGGCCTCGACCCCTTGGCGCCGCCGGGCGCGTTCGCAAGCGTTCTGGACGTGGAGCAGTCGAACAGCTCCCTGGTTCTGGACGACGAGGTGATCGTCAAGCTCTTTCGAAGGATCGAGGTGGGGCCGAATCCGGATCTGGAGCTCAACCGCCTGCTGACGAACGAAGGTTTCGAGCGAGTGCCACCACAGGTCGGAGAGATCCTCTACGAGGGCACCCTTCACGGAGAAGAGGTCGAGATCGACCTCGGGATCGCGCAGCAATACATCGCGGACGGCATAGACGGCTGGCAGCAGATCCTGGTCGATCTTCAAAGGCTCTACGACGAAGCCGACGACACCGACGACGACGAGCTCCCCGAGACCGTGGAGTTGCGCGCGCCCTCGAGTCTCGAGGCGATGTCGGAACTGGGCGACGTCACCGCGTCTCTGCATGTCGTGTTGTCGCGTGAGGAACTCGAGTTCGAGATGTTGTCGGAACCGATCGACAATCAGGACCTGAAGGAGTGGGCGGAGCGCGCCCGTCACATGTTGTCGCAGCTCACCGACGGGGGGCCCGACGAGCTCGCCGCCCTCGAGGATGCGGTGCAGGAACGAATTGACGACCTCCGCTCGGTCGAGGACGCGGGCCAGAAGATCCGTATCCACGGCGACTATCACCTCGGCCAGGTGATGCTCAGCCCGCGCGGCTGGATGATCCTGGACCTCGAGGGAGAGCCCGTCCGGTCACTCGAAGACAGGCGGGCGAAGCAGTCGCCCCTCAGAGACGTCGCCGGGATGCTTCGCTCTTTCAGCTACGCGGTGTGGGCCTCCCTGTTCGATCGCACGGAGCCGGAGTCGCAAGAATGGTTACGGCTCCAGCGCTGGGGGCTCGCCTGGGAACAGCTGGCCCGCGACCGGTTCATGACGTCATACATGCGCACCTCGCACGAAGGAACCTTCCTCCCACCGGATCGTGAGGATCTGAAGATGATGCTCGACGTATTCGAGATCGACAAGGCGCTCTACGAGCTCAACTACGAGCGGGGTCACCGACCCCAGTGGATCCGGATCCCACTGCGGGGAATCGCGCAGGTCGTCGACCGAGTCGGGTAACGATGCCACCCGACATGAGCAACGCGCACGCGCCTCCGGATCCAGGCAGCTTTCCGCCGACGCTCGGCGATCTCGACCTGCATCTGATCGGGGAAGGGCGGCATCGCCGCCTGCACGAGACTCTCGGCGCGCATATTGGCATGCATCAGGGAGTGCAGGGAACCGCTTTCGCCGTGTGGGCGCCGTCCGCCCGCGGCGTGCGGGTGGTCGGCGACTTCAACGATTGGAACGGCCAAGCGCATCCGATGCGGAGCCTGGGGTCGTCGGGTCTGTGGGAGCTCTTCCTTCCGGGCGTCGGCGATGACGCCTACTACAAGTTCGAGATCGAGACGCAGGACCAGCGCGTCATCCTGAAAACGGACCCGTTCGCGTTCCGCACCGAGCCGCCGCCGGGGACCGCGTCGATCGTGCACACTCCGTCGTACCGCTTCAATGACGACGCGTGGATGCAGGAGCGGGCCAGCTCCGACCCCCACCGCGCGCCGATGTCCGTCTACGAAGTGCATCTCGGGTCATGGCGTCGGTCCCCTGAAGGAGACGCTCTGACCTACCGAGATATGGCGCCGCTGCTCGCCGACTACTGCCGGGAGATGGGGTTCACGCACGTCGAGCTCCTGCCGGTTGCAGAGCATCCCTTCGGTGGATCGTGGGGCTATCAGGTTAGTCATTACTTCGCGCCCACCTCACGCTACGGAACGCCGGATGAGTTCCGCGCGCTCGTGGACACGTTGCACGGCGCCGGGATCGGAGTGATCGTCGACTGGGTCCCAGCCCACTTCCCGAAGGACGAGTGGGCCCTTGCGCGCTTCGACGGCACCGCGCTCTTCGAACACCTGGACCCCCGAAAGGGAGAGCACCCGGACTGGGGCACGTTGATCTTCAACTACGGCCGCAACGAGGTCCGAAACTTCTTGATCTCGAACGCCCTGTTCTGGCTCGAGGAGTTTCACATCGACGGCCTGCGCGTCGACGCGGTCGCCTCGATGCTCTATCTGGACTACAGCCGGGAGGAAGGGGAGTGGGTGCCCAATCGATTCGGGGGCCGGGAGAACCTCGAAGCGATCGAGTTCCTCAAGGAACTCAATTCCGTGGTCCACACCGAACATCCCGGCGCCCTGATGATCGCCGAGGAATCGACCGCATGGCCCGGCGTGAGCAGACCGGTCCATCTGGGCGGCCTTGGGTTCGGCTTCAAATGGAACATGGGCTGGATGAACGACACGCTGCAGTACTTCTCGAAGGAATCGATCCATCGACGCTTCCATCACAACCAGCTGACTTTCGGCCTGGTCTATGCGTTCAGCGAGAACTTCGTCCTGCCCCTGTCGCACGACGAGGTCGTCCACGGCAAAGGATCGCTCATCAACAAGATGCCCGGCGACGAGTGGCAACGGTTCGCCAACCTTCGCTCGTTGTTCACTTTCATGTGGGCCCACCCGGGGAAGCAGCTCGTGTTCATGGGTTGCGAGTTCGGCCAGCTGCGCGAGTGGTCACACGACGACAGCCTGGACTGGCATCTCCTGGACGCCCCGGGTCACATCGGCCTGCAACGCCTCGTGTCCGACCTGAACAAGACCTACAAGGGCATCCCCGAGTTGTGGACGAGCGATTCCGATCCCGCGAGCTTTCGCTGGATCGATGCGAACGATGCCGACAACAACGTCCTCTCCTTTTACCGAACGGCGGACGAGAGTGGCAAACATCTCGTTTGCGTCTGCAACCTCTCCCCCGTCGTGCGGGGCGGCTTCCGCCTGGGGCTCCCTGCTCCGGGCGAGTACGAAGAGGTCGTCAACAGCGATTCCGAAACCTACGGCGGGTCCAACGTCGGGAACCTGGGTTCCGTGGACTCCGAGCCGGTTCCCTGGCACGGCCTCGACCACTCGTGCGAGATAGTCCTCCCCCCGCTGGCCGTCGTCTGGCTCTACGGCTAGCAACTCCCACCGGATCACGCTACGTCCAGGGTTTAGCCGGCGGCCCAGGCGATCAGGGGGTCGCGGGGCATGAAGTTCAAGATCCTCTCGCGCGGGATGCCCGCGGCGCGTGCGGCAGCCAGTCCTACCGGCAGGAAGCGCAGTTCCGTTGGGTCGTGCGCGTCGGTGCCGATCGAGATGCGGACTCCAGCCTCGTGCGCCGCCGGTAGAAGCTCGGGCTGAAGATCCTGCCTGTGAGGGTAGGCGTTGATCTCGAGCGCGACGTCGCGCTGCGCGGCCGCTTCAAAGACGCGCGGCCAGTCCGCGTGCAGCCCCCCGCGCATGTTCCACTTTCGCCCGCGCGGATGCGCGATCACGTTCACATGGGGGTTCTGGATCGCGGCCAGGTAGCGGTCCGTCTGATCCTCGGTCCCGCGTAGCTGGCTGTGGAAGGACCCCAGGACGAGGTCCAGATCCTTGAGGGCGGACGGGTCCATGTCCCCCTCCCCGCTCGGGGTCAGGTCCATCTCGATCGCTCTCAGCACCCTGAAGTCAAGCCCGCCCTCTTCCAGCTCCGCGTTGGTACGGTCGATCTCGTCACCTTGTCGTGCGAGCTTCGCCTCATCCATACCGCGCACGATCTTCAGACTCTGTGAGTGGTCCGTGATCGCGATGTAAGAGCGACCCATGTTGGCGGCGGTGAGCGCCATCTCTTTCACGGATGCCTTGCCATCACTGTAGGTCGTGTGCATCTGCAGGTCACCCTCGGGATATGCCCAGTCGGGATCGTCATCGAGCTCCGACAACGCCGTGGCGTAGGTCGAGAAGCCGGAGCGCTTCTCCGGTGGGGACCCCTCGATCTCGGGAGGATCCTGCAACCATCCTTCGACGCGGGCCCCGAGGCGATCGCCGAGTGCTTCGAGGGTCGAAGCCGGTTCCCCTGCCGCCACGACATCGGCGGCCTCGACGTCCCACAGCAACGCGGCTCGGGAAGCGCGACCGTACGCCTTACTGCGATGTCCTTCCGCCGCTTCGCCGGAGAGCGCCAGCAGCTCCGCGATCTCGAGATTAGTTAGAGACATGTTTGCAACCTACCCAGTCCGCGGGACCCGCGGGACAGGGCATGATTGGTCGATGGCACTCCCTCTCGCTCCGCCGCTCGATCCGATGTTGTCCAGGTCGCAGCCCGAGATCCCATCGGGGGACGGTTGGATCTACGAGCCGAAGTGGGACGGGTTCCGCGCGATCGTCTTCCGGGATGGGCCCGAGGTCCACATCGCGAGCCGCGATCACAAACCGCTCGAACGCTATTTCCCGGAGCTACCCGAGGCGCTGCGCGAGGCGTTGCCGGCCCGCTGCATCGTCGACGGCGAGGTGGTGATCGCCAGAGAGAAAGGGCTCGACTTCGACGTTCTGCTCCAGCGGATACATCCGGCGGAATCTCGTATACGTAAGCTCGCAGCGGAGACGCCCGCCAGCTTCGTAGCGTTCGACATCCTCGCTCTCGCAAGCAAGGACCTGACGTCGACGCCCATCGAGAAGCGCCGGGCGGCGCTCGAAAAGATCCTGGGAGCCGGAGGGACCACCGCCGACCTGGGCCCCGGCACCCAGGTGATCATCACCCCCCAGACGGACGACTTCGACATCGCTTCGCAATGGTTCGTGGGATTCGAGGACCTCGGACTGGACGGGATCGTGGCGAAAAGAGCCGAATCGCCGTACACACCGGGCGACCGCACGATGGTCAAGGTGAAGCACCTGCGCGATGCCGACTGCGTGGTGGGCGGGTACCGCCTGTCGAAGACGGGCGACGGCGTCGGTTCTCTGCTGCTGGGTCTCTACAGCGATGACGGTGTTCTCCATTACGTGGGACACACCTCTTCGTTCAAGGCGCCCGAGAGACGCGCTCTGCTGGAGCAACTGAGCGAACTCGAGGGAGGCCAGAGCTTCGGCCAGGGCCGGACGCCGGGGGGGCCGAGTCGCTGGTCCGCCGGCCGGGACACGTCGTGGGTCTCGGTTGATCCCGTGCTCGTCTGCGAGGTCGCCTACGAGCGCCTGCAGTCCGGTCGTTTCCGCCATTCGGCGCGCTTCCAGCGCTGGCGTCCGGACAAGCCCCCGGCGGAGTGCACCTTCGATCAACTCAAGGGTTAGCCGGACGCGTCGCGTTTGCGCTTGCGAGACGGCTGCACACGCGGAGGTTCCTTCTCGCCCTTCGGGAAGTGGGGCGGAAGAGGCGCCTCCTCACGGCCCTCCGCCTCCTGACGAGCGGACAGCTCGAGCAACCCATCGAGTGAGTGCTGAACGTCATCGATGCCCGCCGCCGGGTCATCGCCGCTCCGGAACCGGTCGGGCACGGTCCTCACGTTGAGATCGTCGGGCTCGACGTCGACGACCTCGTCCCAAACGAGGGGGCAAGACACGCGAGCGTTCGCCACCGGGCGGACCGAGTACACCGACGCTATCGTCCGGTCCCGGGCGTTCTGGTTGTAGTCGACGAACACGCCGTGTCGTTCCTCCTTCCACCACGCGGTCGTCGCCAGCGCCGGGACACGGCGTTCGACCTCGCGCGCGAAGGCGAGCGCGGACTTGCGAACCTCGGAGAATCCCCAGCGGGATTGGATGCGGACATAGACGTGGATCCCTCGCTTGCCCGACGTTTTGGGGAATCCGGTCAGCGATAGATCCGCAAGCACCTCCCGGACGACCCCTGCAACACGCCGCACGTCCGCGAACGACGTGTCCGGGGTGGGATCCAGATCCACTCGCAGCTCGTCCGGATGATCGACATCGTCGGCCCGCACCGGCCACGGGTTCAGGTCGATGCACCCGAGGTTAATCGCCCACACGATGTGGGCTGCATCGCTGGGGGCCAGCATGACGGCCGATCGGCCGCTGGGGAACGTGATCGTCGCGGAGTCAAGCCACTCAGGACGGGAGTCCGGGATGCGCTTCTGGTAGAAGGGATCGCCCTCTACTCCGTTCGGCCACCGGTACAGCAACGTTGGTCGATGGAGGCATCCACGCAAGGCTCCCTCGGCCACGGAGAGGTAGTACTCGACGAGCTCCATCTTCGTGACCGAAGGTTGCGGGAAGTAGACCTTGTCGGGATTCGAGACGCGCACCTCGCGCCCATCGACCTCGATGACCTCGGCCTTCGTAGCGGCGACCATGGCCCCAGTATGAGACGGCGGGGTAGGTTATCGCGTGCGCGTCAGCGGCGAGGCTCGTCCAGCAACTCGTGGACCTTCGATACCAGGGTGTCCGGGTCGAACGGTTTCTCGAGCAGGTGGTCCCGCGCATCCTCGATCTCGGCCGGGGACATCACCGCCGACGAATCGCCGGACATGTACAGGACCCGCACGCCGTCCACCTGCTCCGCCACCCGGCGGGCCAGGTCGGTCCCCACCATGTTCGGCATGCTCAGGTCGGTGAGCAGGAGATCGATCTCGTCACCGTGCTGATCACACAGATCCAGAGCCGCGTCGGCGCAATCCGCGGGCAGGACGATGTAGCCCTCGTCGGAGAGGATCGTATCGACGATCAGACGGATGCCCTCGTGGTCGTCCACCACCAAGACGGTCCTACGCTGCGCCGGGGTCGTCGAGAGATCAATCGAATGCCCGTTCTGATGTGCCGTTTCCATGGTCTCAAGCTAGGACCCATCCGCAGCCGAGACCATACGTACTTTCGGCCCACCCAAGCCGGATATGGGCCTCCTGGGTCCCTCGATCCCCCGAGCCATGCGGATGGAACGCCAGGTGGGGGCCCGGCGGAGCCCCTCGCTACCGCCCGGGGAAACCTTCGGCCCTCGCACCCCTCGGTCCGAGGGGAGACGTCTCTTATGTGGCCAAGATGGGTACAGACCGATGCCACGTAGCCTCCCTCAGTCGCTGTCTCGACCCCAACCCGCACGAGAGGGGAAAGCTTCCCGATGAAACTCATCGTCTTCGCGCTCGTCACCGCTCTCGTCACGGGGACGGCGTGCCAGGCCCCATCCGAAGAGGGTGGAACAGGGGCCGCGAGCTCCACCCCGTCACAGCAGAGCGCCGCCTCAGCATCCCCGCCGGCCACCTCCCCTTCTCCCTCTTCGACGTCGAGCGAAGCCCCTCCGGGCCCCCATAGCCGGCTACCGGCAGCGCCCGCGCAGCTGGCACGGGAACTGCGGACGACCACGCAGAGGTTGTACCGCGAGATCGATGCGTGGAGAGAGACCGGGCTTTCCTCCGGGCCGCGGCGCGCTGTCGTGGAGCTCCTCGCGCTCCACCACCAGCGTCTCCACCGCAAGCTCGTCGGTGCACCGCGACTGGCGCGATCCGTCCTCGATCACCTGTCGGTAGCGGCCGCCCGCGCTGCGCAACGCAACATCGTCGCCGGGCGTGGTCTGCGGAGCCTCGTCACCCCCGTGGCGGGTCCAGTGAAGCTCCCGACCCGTAGACCGGAGACACCGGACCGCTTGCTGAGCTACTACCGGCTGGCGCAGCGCCGGTACGACATCCCGTGGCAGATCCTCGCGGCCGTGAATCTCGTCGAGAGCCGTTTCGGTCGCCTAACCGGTCCCAGCGTCGCCGGCGCACTGGGACCGATGCAATT
>JALZJQ010000042.1 GCA_030859685.1 Actinomycetota bacterium
CCCATGGTCGCGTTGTCGCGCAGCCACATGCCGGCGGCGAGGCCAACGGTGGCGCCGAGGATCGCCAATGGGAATCGCCACATCACGATAAGCCCGAGCAGAGTTCCGATGGCAACACCAACGGCGATCACCACCGGCGTCGCGTCGTTGCCACCTGCCGAGGCGATGGTGAAGCCGTCCATGGTGTCGATCAATCCCATGGTCGAGAAGGCCAGTCCGGCGAGGGCCCCTAACATCGCTCCGGTAGCGCGCTTCATCGGGAGAACGTACCTGCAGGCCCACCCGAACTACGAGCAAATCGTGTCGGCGCGTGGTTGCTCTTCATGAATTTATCATGCATAGTATCGATGTGCGCTCGCCGGGAGAGGATGCTCAGCTCAATTCCCCGAAGGTCCGGCTTCCGCCCGATCTCGAGCGGGCACTGGACTTTGATCCTCGGTACGAGAGAGGTTTCGAGGCGCTGTCTCCCAACCAGAAGGCGGACTCGATCAGGTGGATCGAGAGCTCGGACGATCCCGAGCGCCGAAAGCGGCGGATCGATAAGGCCCTCCGATCGCTGCATTGAGGGCGGTCCTAGTCTTGAGAATGCGTACCCGGGAAGCATCTTTGGGCAATAGCCACCCTCCCACCAGAAGATCGGGATGAGCGTCTTTGTCCGCCCCTACCAGGACCGCGACCTGGCCTCGTTGCTCCAACTCTGGGGGCGGGCCACACACGGCCCGGATCGTTCCGATCTACTGGCCGTCGATGAAGGAGTCGATCTGCTTCATGTCTCTGGCGCCTCATGTCTCGTCGCGGATGACAACGGCTCGATCGGGGGTTTCGCTCTCGGCTTCGCCGCGGGTCCGATAGGTTGGGTCCTCCGAGTGGTCGTCGCAACCGAAGTCACCGACGACGATCTCATCCGCCGTTTGCTAGACGAGCTCGAGGCGCGCTTGGCGGAGGCCGGAACCCGAAAACTCATAGCGCTGGTCGTGCATGACGAGACCATCCAAGCTCAGCTGAACGAACGCGGTTACGCGAACGCCCGCAGCGCGTTATGCATGGAACGACCCGTCCCAACGAGCTTGGCCGGGGCCTCCGCTCTCGGAGACCTCGGAGGCCGGATGGTGGAACCCGGCTTGTGGGAATCGATGAAAGGGCTTAAGGATGCCAAAGAGATCATCGAGCGACGAGTGATCCTCCCTCTTGCCGAACCACAACTGGCAGCCCGCCACGCGGTGTCCCCTCCGAGCGCGATCGTACTTTTCGGCCCCCCCGGGACGGGCAAGACCACCTTCGCAAAAGGTGTTGCGTCGCGCGTGGCGTGGCCGTTCGTCGAGATCCAACCTAGTCAGCTTGCGGCCGAGGGTCCTGAACGTCAGGCGGAACTACTATCCCAGACGTTCGATCGCATCTTCGATCTTCCGTCCGCTGTCGTATTCGTCGACGAAGTCGAAGACGTCGCATCGCAGCGGGGCGAGGACCGGCGCGTAAATGTAAGCGTCACCAACGAATTCCTCAAGCAGATCCCGCGATTCCGTGACGTGCCGCATCACCTACTCGCGTGTGCCACCAACTGGATCAGCCGTCTCGACTCGGCCTTCCTTCGCCCGGGACGCTTCGACTACGTGCTGCCGGTGGGACCCCCGGACGCGGAAGCGCGCGCTTCCATCTGGCGCCGTTACGTCGAGGAGATCACCGAAGAGACGATCGACATCGACGCACTCGTCACCGCGACCGAGTTCTTCACACCCGCGGACATCGAGTTCGCGGCACGCAAGGCTGCTCATCTCGCCTTCGAGCGCGAGCATTTCCAGGGCCCCGGGAAACGAGCCGTGATGGACGACTTCCTCCGAGCCCTGAAAGAAACCAGGCCGACCCTATCGGCAGAGCTCGTGCAAGAGTTCAATACCGATACGGAAAGTTTCGCGCGCTACTAAGGATCGGTGGCGCGCTAGCTGTAGTTCCCACAGACATCGTTTACAGAATGAGAGCCTCCCTGTTGGAAGGGACCAACCAACCAACAGAGGAGGCTCTGGTGCATCGTAGGGCGAAGCTGACCGTCGAGGGTCGCATGTTGCTAATCCAGCGAGTTCGTGAGAAAGGTTGGCCCGTCGCCACAGCGGCGGAGGCACAAGGCTGCTCCCGAGCAACGGCTCATAAGTGGCTGCGCCGCTTCGACTCCGAAGGCGTGCCCGGCCTCCAGGACCGATCCAGCCGGCCGCTCCGGAGTCCGCGACGCCTCTGCGCTGAACGCGAGCTGGCGATCATCCAGCGTCGACAGGGGAATCTCGAAGGACCGCACCGGATCTCATGGGCCATGGGCGTGCCCCGCTCGACGGTCCACAAGGTGTTGAAGCGCAACGGGATCCCAAGGCTCTGTGACCTCGATCGGGCAACGAGGACCGTAGTTCGCTACCAGCGCGACCGCCCCGGGGAGCTCGTCCATGTCGACATCAAGAAGCAAGCTCGGATCCCTGACGGCGGCGGCCACTGGGCAGTCGGAAGATGGCACGGCAAGCGCAACAGCCAGCCCTATGCGCACCGCATTGACGGCAGGAGGCGTTACACGCTGGGCTACGACTACCTCCATATAGCGGTCGACGACCACAGTCGGATCGCCTATGCCGAGGCCCTTGGTGACGAGCGCAAGGAGACCGCGGCCGGATTCATGGAGCGGGCGCTCGCGTGGTTCTTTGAACTCGGCATCAATGTCGAGAGGGTCATGACCGACAACGGATCGGCCTACAAGTCACACGTCTTCAGAGACGTCCTCGTCGCCGCCGGAGTCAAGCACAAACGGACACGGCCCTATTGCCCTCAGACAAATGGCAAGGTCGAACGCTTCAATCTGACCCTCAAGATCGAATGGGCCTACGCTTCGGTCTATTCGGGCAACCAGGCCCGGCTCGAGGACCTACCGGGCTGGCTGCACTACTACAACCACCACAGATCGCACATGGCTCATGACGGGGAGGTTCCGATGTCAGCTGTGAACAACGTGTGTGGGACGCACAGCTAGCCCGCCGGTCGGTCTTGCAACTCGATCGTGATCTCCAGACCCCCCTCGGGCCGATTTCTAGCTTCGACGCTGCCCTCGTGGGATGCCGCTACCGCGGCCACGATGGAAAGACCCAATCCCGCGGCGCCTCGCCGCGGCCCCGCGCGCGTGTAGCGATCAAACATCGTGCCTAGCGTCGCGGCAGGTACCCCCGGACCGGTATCACGCACGAGCACCGCAGCGCCCGGGTCGCGCTGCTCGACCTGGATCTGGACGACCCCCATGCTTGGCGTGTGTCTCAATGCATTGTCAACGAGGTTGGTGATCGCTCGCTCGATAGCCCTGGGGTCGCCTTCGACTCGGCCTTCGCCCGAGGCTTCTAGAGCTACGTCTTGTCCTGCTGCAACGGCCGCAAGCCTGCCCGCCACCGTACGAGTGAGCTCACCGAGATCTACGAGCTCGGGTTGATCGAGCACGACCTTGGCGTCCGCGCGCGCAAGCAGGAGCATGTCGTCGATAACTCCTGTGGTTCTATCGAGCTCCTCCAGAACGCTGTCCAAGTTCGTTCTGAGTCGCTCGTCTGTGACTTCATCGTGGAGCAGTTCGACCTCAGCGCGGATGATCGCCAGAGGAGTTCGCAGCTCGTGACCGACCTCGGCAGTGAGCTCGCGCTCCCGGCGCAACGCGGCGTCGAGTCGCTCCAACATGCGATTGAGGGTCGCTCCTAGCCGACCGATCTCGTCGGCGGCCGGGATCGTCGAGAGGCGCTGGGATAGATCGCTCGTCCCGATGGCGTCCGCTACGTTGGCAAACTCTCGGAGAGGAGCAAGAGCCCGTCGGGCGATAACCCCTCCCGCGAGCGCAGCCAACGCTCCCGCAATAACTGTGAGAGGGACATACACCTTGAGCCACGCGGCCTCCGCGTCACTCAGATCCTGGATCGGGGTGGCAGCGGCCACTATGTGTTCGCTCGCGTCGCCCACGCCCACGGCTGCGAATCGGTAGACAAGCGCTTCGATCCTCACGTCGCCATAGACCGGCACGCCCGATGCCACCCGTACCAAGGCGGCTCCTTCTACGAGGCCATCGACCCCCACGAGCCCTTCGCTCGCCGCGACCACCGAGCCATCCTTGGACATCATCTGAATCTCCAGTTCCATCTCCCGCGACGTGTCGCTTTCGTCAGACCTCCTAAAGAAGTGATCGACGAGGTCTGCTTCGTGAAGGTCTCGCGAGCCACCGGCCACCCTGCGGGCTTGCTCGACGAGTTCCCGGTCGACATCGGCGCGTAATACACCGCGGAATTGGCGATGAACGAATATCCCTACGAGAACCAAGAGAGCCACCAACGCTCCAGAGGTCAAGACCGCGATGCGGACCCCTAGTGGCAGCCTCTGCAACCTGTGGGTCATTCGTTGCTGGGGCAGCGTAGGCGGAAGCCGACTCCGCGGACCGTCTCGATCAAGGGATAGTCGAAGCGACGATCGAGCTTGTCTCGAAGATTCCTGACGAAGGCATCGATGATGTTGGATTGCTCATCCGAACGCACCCCCCAGACGTGGCGCAGGATGGTCGCGCGTTGCACGACCTCGTCGCGGTGGTGAAGTAGAAACTCCAGGAGTGCAAACTCACGTCGGGATAGCTCGACCGGGTGACCCTCCCACGACACCAAGCGGGTAGCGGGATCGAGTTCGAGTGGTCCACAGGTAAGGACCGCTGGTCGTCGCGGACGTCCTCGGCGGATGAGAGCGCGTAGTCGAGACAGCAGCTCGCCAAGGGCGAAAGGCTTCACCAGGTAATCGTCGGCACCGGCGTCCAAACCTCTGATCCTGTCGTCGACCGCGTCCAGCGCGGTAAGCATGAGGACCGGCGACCAGACCTCTGCACGCCGGAGCTGCATGCAAACTTCGAACCCATCGATGTCCGGAAGCAGGATGTCGAGAAGGATCGCGTCGTAGCCTCCGTCGAGCGCCCGGGCGATCCCCCCCTGGCCGTCCTCGGCTTCGTCCACCACGTAGCCTGCCGCCTCGAGTCTCCGTCTCAGGACGCTGCGCAGCTTGGCCTCGTCCTCGATGACCAGCAACCTCATGCATTTCCCCCTTCGGCAGGTCACGGCCACAGTGGCGGGCCCTCCGACCTAATGCTATGAGCCTCAGTCTGACGCTCTAGCTGGCACTCTTCATGAATATTTCATAGAGTCTGCTCTGTAACGCCCGGGTCGGCGGGTCGCCAGGAGGGAGAGGGCCATATGACGACGACGGAATCGACGGTGGAGGCACAAGGGGGCGGGAGGCCGACGCCACCGAAGGACTGGCTCGCGGGATTGAAGGAGAACGCGGCAACCGATGTCGTTTCCGGGCTCATCATCTTCTTGATCGCCCTGCCCCTCTGCCTCGGCATCGCTCTAGCTTCGGGCGCCCCGGCGATCGCGGGAGTGATCTCCGGCATCATCGCCGGCACGCTCGCGAATCTGCTGTCCGGCTCCTACGTCACGATCAACGGCCCCGCCGCAGGGATGATCGTGATCGTTCTTGGAGCGGTGACGGAACTGGGCTTCCAGGGCGCGCTCGCGGTCGGCGTCGTTGCGGGGCTCATCCAGATCGGACTTGGTCTCGCGAGGACGGGCAAGCTCACCGGGTTCTTCCCCCTCTCGGTCGTCCACGGGATGCTCGCCGGCATCGGCCTGATCATCATGTCGGGACAGATACACATCGTCGTCGGCCACGAGAACCCGCGCGCCCACGGCTTCCACATCTTCACGGAGATCCCTCATAGCATCTTCGAGCCGGTCATGGAGACGGCTCTGGTGGGCATCGCCGCGATCCTCGTGATGGTGATCTGGCCAAACATCCCGAAGGTGTCTCGCGTGATCCCGGCCCCGTTAGCGGCGGTGGTCATAGGCACCGTGATCGCGACCATGAACGGCGCGGGCCCTCGCCTCAGCCTCGAGGGCGGCCTGCTCGACGGTTTCACGAGCCCCGACTTCTCGATCCTTCCGACTGCACCGGCGATCAAGTGGATCGCGCTCTACGTCTTCGTTGCGAGCCTCGAGTCGCTCTTGACCGCAGAAGCCGTAGACAAGCTCGATCCCTGGAAGCGCAGGTCGAATATGAACAAGGAGCTCATCGGTAAGGGGATCGGCAACACCGCCTCGAGCCTGATCGGCGGACTACCGATGATCGCGGAAGTAGTCCGGTCGAAAGCCAACATCATGGCCGGAGCGCGCACTCGCTGGTCGAACTTCTTCCATGGCACGTTCCTGTTCGTATTCGTGCTCGCGGTCCCCGGAGTCCTCGAGCAGATCCCGCTCGCGGCGCTGGCCGGCATACTTATGGTCGTGGGTTTCAAGCTCGCCCATCCCGCCGACTTCAAGCACGCGTGGGACATCGGCAAGATCGATTTCTTGTTGATGGTCGTGACTGCCTTCACCGTTCTGTTGACCGACCTCCTGATCGGTGTAGCGACCGGGATCGTCCTCGGCCTGCTGCACGCGGCGTTCCGAGGTACTTCGCTCGGTAACCTCTTCAAACCCCGCATCATGGTCGAAGATGCTGGTCAAGAGTTCCGCGTAAAGTTCCGCGGCGCGCTCGGCTTCCATAACTTCATCCCCTTACGCAGCGTGCTCGACGACATGCCGCGCGGGCGCACGGTCACCCTTGACTTCAGCGAGGTCCACTACGTGGACTCGACCGTGCTCGAGCGGCTGCACGACTTCGCGATCGATTACTCCTACGACGGAGGTTCTGTGGTGCATGTGGGTGAGGAGGCACTTCGACCAGGGTCCCATCAGTTCTCATTGCGTACGGCTCCAAAGGTCAGCGTCTGACGAGGCCACCGGATAGCAGGATCGTCTTCGGGCTCGCGACACGACAGGGAGGTTGTCATCGGCATCCTGAGCGCCATCGTTTGGACACCGTTGATCGGACTTGCAGTGGTGCTCCTGATTCCGCAGGACAACCCCGGGCGCGTCCGCGCCGCTGCACTCGTTGCCGCCGCGGTACCACTGGTGCTCTCGATGAGTCTGCTGTTGACCTTCGACCGTGCCGCCACTGCTCCGCAGTTCGGTGAGTCTCGGACGTGGATCCCCGAGCTCGGCATGACTTACACGCTTGCAGTGGATGGATTGTCGTTGCCCTTGATCCTGCTCACCACATTGCTCGTGTTCGTAGCCGTACTGTCGTCTCTGCATGTCGCTCGTAGCCCCAAGGCGTTCTACGTTTGGGTGCTACTTCTCGAATTCTCGTGTCTTGGCGTCTTCGCGGCGCGCGATTGGTTCCTTCTATATGTGTTCTGGGAGATCGCGCTCGTCCCGATGTTCTTCCTTATCGGGTTATGGGGAGGGCCCGAGAAAGAAAAAGCCACGATGACGTATTTCCTCTACACGCTCGGAGGCTCGATCTTCATGCTGATCGGCATCTTCGCGGTTTACCTCGCGGCCGATCCCCACTCGTTCGACATGGATGCGCTGAAAACTGCG
The DNA here is from genome assembly GCA_030859685.1 of Actinomycetota bacterium. GTDB lineage: Bacteria > Actinomycetota > CADDZG01 > CADDZG01 > WHSQ01 > JACCXF01. Next base: position 7,461 of record JALZJQ010000042.1, read on the forward strand.
AGCCGCGGCTGGACGGCGGGGTTCCAGGTGGCTCCGTTCGTGGCGCTGCTGGCCGGTTTCGCAGTGAAGATCCCGATATTCCCCCTCCACGGGTGGCTGCCCTTAGCCCACGTCCAGGCGCCGGCGCCGGTGAGCATCATCCTGTCCGGAGTGATGCTCAAGCTTGGGGCGTACGGTTTGCTCCGCTCGACTGAGATCCTTCCCGAGGGGGTCAGAAGACTGGCGCCCCTGCTGTTCGTTCTAGCCCTCGTGAACATCCTCTACGGTGCGTTTCTCGCGTTCAGGCAGCGAGATGTAAAGGCGATCGTGGCCTTCAGTTCGATCAGTCACATGGGCTTCGTTCTTCTCGGAATCGCCGCCCTAGACCACGCGGGTTTCTCCGGAGCCGTTTTCATGATGGTGGCTCACGGGATCGTCACAGGGGGCCTGTTCTTGTTGAGCGGCATGCTTTATGAACGCACCGGCACGCTTGTTCTCGATGACATCGCGGGAGTCGGTTCTCGCATGCCAATGTTCAAGGCCCTGCTTACCCTGACACTTCTGGCCTCGATGGGTCTTCCGGGCCTGATCCAGTTCCCCGGCGAAATGCAGGTCCTGCTTGGTGCGTTCGAGGAGTTCGGTCTTCCAGTGCTGTTCGCGGCTGCCGGGATCCTGATAACCGCGACGTTCACGCTACGCGTCATCGGAGGAGTCCTTTCCGACGATATCGAGAACCGGTGGGCGGGCTTGTCGGACGTGCGTGGCGCCGAGTTGCTCTCGTCGACCTCGCTTGCAGCCCTCACCATAGTCTTGGGCGTGGCTCCCGGCATCGCGCTTGGGCTCACTAACACCACCATCGACACCTTGATCGCGCGGTTCGTGTGAGCGAGCTGGATCACAACCGCTCGCCGAATGGCGACCATCTCTCGCCACATCAACAGCTGATCGAGGTCGTAGAGCACCTCGGCCACTTGCTGCCGAGCCAGGGACCCATCACGACCTTCGTCCACCACAACACCTTGCACGGGCTGCAGCATCTTCCCTTCGACCAAGCCGTCGCGGCGGCCGAAGCCTTCTTCGGCGCCTCCGGGTACCAACCGGTCGAGGTAAGCCGCTCCCACTATCGCGCGGGGCGCATAACCGACGCCGACCTCGACGCCGTGATGGTCGATCGTCTTGGTCCCGCTGGGAGTGAAGTCATCGGGACGGTCGGAGGCACTACGGTCACCGACACAGACATCCGCCGGCTGCACATGCTCTACGGCATCAACCCCATCGACCCGGCAATGCTTCGTTTCGCGATCGGAGATCGCGAGGTAACCCGGCGCCTGCTCGACGACGTCTCGCCCGAAGCTAGAACTCAGATGCTGGCAAGAGCGACTAGCGAGCTAAGTGAGGACATCGATCGTGTAGGGCGGGAGATGACGGTGGGTGATTGGCTAGGGCGCTTACTGGGTCTCGACATCGGGTCAACGGTCACCACTACTGCGAAAGAGGATCTCTCCGCGGGCAGGGTTCCGCGACGGACGGTTGCGGGGCTGCTCGACGCGCTCGGGGTGCCCACGGCAAGAAGGGATGGTTACGTGACCCTTGTCGACCGCGCGCTGGGGGACACACCCGATGTTGATCGAGACCATGCGCGACGGGCGTGGCTCGGTGCTGAAAGCCAGGTCGTCGATCGAGTGGCTCGGCGTCACCTCGATCTCCCGGGAAACCTCGAGGCGATCGAACGACGCATGATGCTCGATCCCGAGGCTTATGCGGTCATGTCATTGTGGGCGGCTACTTTGGCCGGGTTCGACGTCTTCGACGTGCTGTCTCCGACGGATCCTCGTACCCTCGACGCGCGTGACCCGGACGCGGCCATAGACCGCCTCGGAGAACAATTCGCAGCAACGCTGCGCGGTGATGGACCCGGGCTGCGCCTTGTCGCGGAAGAGCGAGTCGAAGTCGAGGATGCGGTGCAGCGTGTCCTCGACGAGCTTCGCCGACGCGTTGAAACCGATCCCGACGAAGCACACGACGCGACGTTACGCGAAGCCGCGAGCGCGGCGTGGTTCGCGCGGCACGATCTCGATGATGGCGGCGAATACAGCCGTAGAGGACTGGATGCCCTCATAGCTCTGGGGTCGCTGATGCCCGATAGTGACGTCGCCGAGATCGCCCATCGGATCGTGACGAGAGATCCTCTGCAGGCTCTGCACACAGAGGCAACGTCCGCCCTCGAGGCGGACCTTTCCCGCCTTGGACATGACCTCACTCACGCGCAGCTGCTCGCGCGTCTGACCGGCGACGATCCGGTGGCGTTGGTGAACCGTTACATGATCCGAGTTTGCGCCGCCTTCCTCGACCTCGGGCAAGCAGCGTGGAGGATGCCTGATAGAACGCTCGGTTTCTACGGCGCCTGGCGCGCCTCGGTGGAACACGACGCGACCCTCGCGATGTCTGGACTCCGCAACTGGCCCCCAAAGATGACGGACCTCCCGGAAGATCCCGCGGCCGCGCTCATGCTTCAGCTCGACCGCCTCGGGGTTGAGCCGGACGGCTGGCATGCGTACCTCGGTCGGACGCTGGCTGCTCTTCCGGGGTGGGCGGGGATGATGAACTGGCAGGGCAACAATCCCGGCTTCCCGCCCTTCAAGGCGCGGCCCACCGATCTCGTCCACTACCTCGCCGTTAGGCTCACGGTTGAGGCCGAAGTGGTGCGCCAAGGTCTCGCGCGGGCGATCGGGGCCGAGACGGCTAACGTCGCGGCTGTATCCGAGCGCCTCCGCGCCGCTCCTTTCGAGTTCTATGTCCGGGGAGAGCTCCACCGCGGCCTGCTCCCCGGTGTCGTGGCCCAAGCGGCACGCGACTTAGAGCGAACAGGCGGTCACAGCGATGAGTGGTCGAACGTGGCCGTGCAAACGTGGCTCTGGAACCATCACCTCGAGGCGCGCGCGCGTCTCACGGTAGCCGACAAGGTGTGGCGCCTCTTCCGTCTGGCCCAACTCGCGGGCTGGTCGGCAGAAGACCTCCGGATGCTGTCACCGTCCACGCGCGATCGCATCCTTGCCACGCTCGATGCTTATCCGGAGGCAGACCACCGCCCGGTATGGATGGCAGCTTTCGAACGGCACTATCGGGAGGAGATCCTTGGCGCGCTCGCGGCCAACCGCGGCAAGGGACGGTGGCAGGTTCGCGACCAGCGACCGACGGCCCAGATGGTTTTCTGCATTGACGAGCGCGAGGAATCGATGCATAGGGCGGTCGATGAGCTCGGCGCGGGATATGAGACCTTCGGTGCAGGCGGGTTCTTCAATATGGCCATGGATTTCAGCGGGCTGGACGACCACGGTTCGACTCCACTCTGTCCGGCCGGCGTCATACCCACGAACCGCGTTAGAGAGGTACCTCGTGACGACGAGACGTCCCGTGCGACGGCCGAAGCGAGACGCAGCCGCCGCCTGTGGCGTGAGACGGCCGAGAACATCTACTGGGAGCTCAAGCGCAATGTCGTGTCCGGGTTGTTCCTGACCCAGGTCGTCGGGTTGTTCCAATCTGTTCCGCTGGGCGGCCGCGTGCTCGCGCCCCGTGGCTGGGGCGAGCTCAAAGAAGCGGTGGAGAGACGGATGATCCCGGCACCGGCGACCCAGCTAACGGTGGACGCGGAGCAGTTCGACGGGCTCGGGTTCACCTTGAGCGAGCAAGCCGACCGCGTCGAAACTCAACTGCGTAACATCGGTCTCACCCATCATTTCGCTCGTCTCGTAGTCTTCGTCGGCCATGGCTCGTCCTCGGTTAACAACCCCCACGAGTCGGCACACGACTGCGGAGCATGCGGCGGTAAGCATGGCGCTCCCAACGCGCGTGCATTCGCTTCCGTGGTCAACCGGGCTGCGGTGCGAGAGGAGCTCGCCAAGCGTGGCATCGATATCCCCGACGACACCTATTTCGTAGGCGGGATACACAACACCGCAAGCGACCGAACCATCTTCTTCGATACGCAAGACATCCCCGAGACACACCGCAGCGACTGGCTGGCAGTGCATCGTGATCTCATAGACGCTCGCGCACTCTCTGCTCGGGAGCGATGCACACGCTTCTATTCGGCCCCCAAGACTTCTTCGCTGAAGCGCTCGGTGAGACACGTCGAGGAGCGGTCGCACGATCTCTCTCAGGTCCGTCCCGAATGGGGACATTGCACGAACGCGGTCGCCGTCGTAGGGCGACGAGCGCTGACGCAAGGTCTCTTCCTCGACCGTAGAACATTCGTCATCTCTTACAATCCCAACGGCGACCCCGACGGGGCGATCGTCCAGCGCATCCTCCTGGCCATGGGGCCCGTAGGGGCCGGTATCAATCTCGAGTACTACTTCTCGACGGTCGACAATCGCGTCTTCGGTTGCGATACGAAGGTGCCGCACAATGTCACGGGCCTACTAGGGGTCATGGAAGGCGCGGCGAGCGACCTGCGCACGGGCCTGCCGAAGCAGATGATCGAGCTGCACGAGCCGATGCGTCTGTTGTTGATCGTCGAAGCATCTGTCGACATCCTGGGACAGATCTACGGCGCGCAGCCGGCGATCGCCGAGCTGCTGGACAACGAGTGGATCCACCTGGTTGCGGTCGATCCAATCGACGGACACTTCGAGCTCTTCGTGCCGGGGAAAGGCTTCGTCGGCTGGGATGGCGAACCGTCCGAGCTCCCCGCCGTGGCGAACTCCTTCGAGTATTACCGGGGACGCATCGACTTCCTAGCCCCGGT
>JALZJQ010000043.1 GCA_030859685.1 Actinomycetota bacterium
TGGATGCTCAAGTTCCACACCCAGACCGCCGGCGTCTCGCTCACGGCACAGCAGCCCTACAACAACGTCGTGAGGACCACGACCGAGGCGCTGGCCGCGGTGCTCGGTGGCACGCAGTCCCTGCACACGAACTCCCTCGACGAGGTGCTGGCCCTTCCAACCGAAGAGGCCGTCGAGATCGCCCTGCGTACCCAGCAGGTCATCGGCTACGAGACGGGCGTCACCAACGTGATCGATCCGCTGGGCGGATCGTGGTTCGTCGAGGAGCTGACGGACAGGACGGAAGCGGCGGCCGAGGAGTACTTCGCCAAGATCGACGAGCTGGGGAACGGCTCGATCCTCGACGGGATGCTCGCCGGCATCGAACAGGGTTACTTCCAGCAAGAGATCGCGGATGCCGCCTTCCGCTACCAGCAGCTCCTCGAGAAGGGCGAGAAGGTCATCGTCGGCCTGAACCGCTTCACCCAGACGGTCCAGGAGGGGCCGGACGTCTTGATCATCGGCCCCGAGATCGAAGAACGCCAGAAGAAGAACGTCGCCGAGGTACGAGCGAACCGCGACGAGGAGAAGGCGCAGGCGGCCATCCAGGCGTTGCGGGACATGGCTCACGACGAAGCGCGGAATTCGGTGCCGGCCCTCGTCGAGGCCGCCAAGGCGTACGTCACACTCGGCGAGATGGTCCGGGCGCTGAAGGAGGAGTGGGGCGTCTACACCGAGCCTCCGATGTTCTAACCGGTGACCGGCGAAGCGGTGCGATCGAGCGAGCGCTGCGGGTGGGTCCGCATAAAGAGCCGTGGAACCCGGCTGAGCCTCGAGTCGTCGAACCCAACATGAGTCGCAAGATCGTCGGTCTCGCCGTGTTCGTAGTCGCGATCGCGGCCGCAGCGGCCGGCGCCTTCTACCTGATCGATGCTGGGGATGATCCGCGGAACGCACCACAGGATTCCTTCGTCTTCGTGGACCTCACGAGAAGCGGTGGTTTCACTGGGGTCACGCAACACCTCCTGGTGCGCACGGATGGCGAGGCCGTGCTGACCACGGGGGAGGGCGCTGCGGATGCGCAAACGATCGAGTTCGATCTCGCGCCTGAGACCCTCGACCGACTAGAGCGCGTTCTTCCCGAAGCAGCAAGGGGCTGGGACGAAGAGCCGCCATCGGGCGTGGGATGCGCGGACTGTTTCCAGTACGACCTCATCTACGAGGGCGTGAGGTACACGTTCTTCATGCCGACGGGGCCGCGCACCACCGAGATGTTGAAGACCCTGGATCATGCGATCTGTGAAGGGGAATCGCCGAACGGCACATGCTCCTGATAGCGAGGGACGCTAGAGGCCGCGGCCGCCTCGGATGATCCGGTAGCCGAGGATCGCGGCCGCCAGAGCTAGAGCGATCGCGACGATGGCTCCGGCGATCTCGAGCGGTTCCGCCGGGGGGGCCTGCAGGGAGGTCGGGGTGGGCGACGCGGGCGCGGTGGAGCCCGACTGGGCCACGAGATCCTTCTCGGACATCAGGTCATCTCTTGAGCGGGTTCTGATCCGGCCACACGAACGACGTCTCACCCGGAGGCTCGGCCAACCCCGCGTGGGCGAGCCGCTCCATGAAGATCCGCAGGATCCGCGCGGTAACCCCCCAGATAACGTGGTCGTTCCACACCCACGCCTCGGTCGGATAGCGCCGGTCGCGGTGCAGGAAGCCCGGTTCCTTTCGGATCTCGTCCGTTAGATCCGCTAGTGGCGCTTCGATGATCTCCGCGACCTCTTTCGGATTCGGGGTGAGCTCTGGTCGCTCGTCCAACCAGCCGACCACCGGCGTCACCACGAATCCGGATACGAATGTCTCCAGATCGTCGAGGCAACCGACGACGGACACCGCCTGCGGGTGCAGCCCGATCTCCTCCTGAGACTCTCGCAACGCAGCGGCAGCCGGGTTTGCGTCGTCCGGGTCTATCGAACCCCCCGGGAACGAGATCTGCCCCCGGTGGCTACTGAGCGTGTCGGTCCGGCGGGTGAAGATCAACGTCGGCTCGGGCACCCGCACGATCGGGATGAGGACGGCCGCAGCGCGCGTTCCCTCCACCTGCACGGAGCGAGGCTCGTGAGCGTTCAGCTCCTCGCGCAGTCGGTGCTCGAAGTGGTCCGGCATACGCGGCATCGTAGCTTTACGCTTTGGCTATTCCGAAATGTCGCAGAGGTATCCGTCGCAGACCAGGGAGGTCGTCGTGGGTGAATTCGTGAATCTGGAGGTGTCCGACGCCGGCGTCGGTACGATCCGCCTCGACCGGCCCAAGGTGAACGCCCTGAACGCGCAGGTCGCGCGCGAGATCGCAGGCGCGGTCGATGGCGCCCGGGCAGATGAACGGGTCAGAGCGGTGGTGGTCTATGGGGGCGAACGGGTCTTCGCCGCCGGCGCCGACATCAAGGAGATGGCCGACCTCGATGCGGTGTCTATGTATCGCTACATCGGTGAGTTCCAGGACGTGTTCACCCGGCTGGAACGGCTCCCGGTGGTCACGATCGCAGCGGTCAACGGGTACGCCCTGGGAGGGGGCTGCGAGCTGTCACTGGCGTGTGACTTCCGCGTGTGCGCAGATGACGCCAAGCTCGGCCAGCCGGAGATACAACTCGGGGTGATCCCGGGTGCCGGAGGTACTCAGCGAATGCCTCGCCTGATCGGCGTCGGGCGGGCGAAGGACATCATCTTCTCGGGTCGCATGGTCGACGCCGAGGAGGCGCTGCGCATCGGGCTGGTGGATCGCGTCGTACCGGCACCCGACGTGCTCGACGCCGCCACCAAGCTGGCCGGCCGCTACGCACGGGGTCCCTCTGTGGCTCTCGCGGCGGCCAAGCAAGCGATCCAGGGGGGCATCGAGACCGACATAGCGAGCGGCTTGCTGATCGAGCGCCAGGCGTTCGCCGCCCTCTTCGCCAGCGAGGATCAGAAGATCGGCATGAAGTCCTTCGTCGAGCAGGGCCCCGGCAAGGCCGACTTCGTCGGCCGGTAGGAGGAGTCGGGTAGGGTGCTTGCAATAGCAAGCAAAGTGGATGGTTCTTCCAGGCGGCGACGACTAGGAGGCTCGGCTTGAACATCGCGGTATGCGTGAAACACATCCCCGATCCCAACCTTCCGGGCGAGCTGGACGGCCAGCGGCTCAAGCGTGAGGGCGTCCAGGGCACCCTCGACCCGGGCGACGAGTTCGGCGTGGAGACCGCCCTCCAGCTCAAAGAAGCCCACGAGGGCGAGGTCACGCTCGTCTCGATGGGCCCGGCGCAGGCGATGGAGGGGATCCGCCGAGGTCTGTCGATGGGGGCGGACAAGGGAGTGCTGGTGAGCGACGACTCCCTACAGGGGGCGGACGCCCTGATCACCGCCCGAGTCCTGGCGGCCGCGATCAAGCGCACCGATTTCGATCTCGTCATCGCCGGGGTCGAGTCCACCGACGGCTACACCGGCACGATGCCCTCGACCCTCGCCGAGCTCCTGGGTGTGCCTCAACTGACCTTCACGAACGCCATCGAGGCCACCGGAGACGTTCTGAAGGTGCACCGCCAGACGGTGGACGGCTACCAGATCGTCGAGTGCTCTCTGCCCGCGCTGATCACGGTCACGGCCGGCGTGAACGAGCCTCGTTACGCCTCGTTCAAGGGCATCATGGCGGCGAAGAAGAAGCCGGTCGAGGAGCTCTCGGTCGCGGACCTCGGTCTCTCAGCAGATGACGTCAAGGTCGCGCAGAACATCGTTGACATCTCGCAGGCCGAGGAGCGCAAGGCCGGGGAAGTGATCGAGGACGATGGCTCGGGTGCCGCGAGGATCGCGGACTACCTCAAAGAAGCGAAGGTGATCTAGGTGGCGAAGATATGGGTGTTTGCAGAGGTGAACAACGGCAAGGTGGATACCGCCGCTCTCGAGATCCTGACGAAGGCTCGGGAGCTCGGGGGCGAGGTCGAGGCGGTTGCGCTGGGCCCCGGTTCCACAGAAGCCGCCAAGGAGCTGGGGCAGTACGGCGCGACGACCGTCTACGCGAGTGACGACGAGGTCTATGCCGACTACGTGGCACAACCGGCGGCACATGCTCTGCACGAGCTCGTCAAGGAGCATGCCCCCGAACTGATCCTGTTCGCGACCAACTACGACTCGCGCGACATCGCCGGGCGGTTGTCGGCGCGAACCGGCTCGACCCTGATGAGCAACTGTTTCAACATCCTCGGCACCGACAAGGCGCGCACCACCATCTTTGGCGGAGCCACGGTCGTGGACGTTGCCCTCGAGGGCACGCCCAAGATCGCTCTCGTCAGGCCGAAATCGTTCGAGCCGGAGGCGTCCGGCGGCGAGGCGAACGTCGTGCCCGTCGAGGTCGATATCCCGGACGACCTGAAGAAGGCGAAGCGCGTTGAGCGCCACGAGGAGCAGGCCAGCGGCCCGAAGCTCGAGGAGGCGCCGATCGTCATCTCCGGCGGTCGCGGGCTCCAGGATGCGTCCAATTTCGAGTTGCTCGACCAGCTCGCCGGAGCCATCGGCAACGCCGCCGTGGGCGCGACCCGCGCGGTGGTCGACGCCGGATGGGTGCCCTACGCCTATCAGATCGGTCAGACCGGCACGACGGTGAAGCCGGGGGTCTACATCGCCTTCGGGATCAGCGGGGCGACCCAACACATCGTGGGCATGAAGGGCGCTAAGACGATCATCGCCGTCAACAAAGATGAGGACGCCCCGATCTTTCAGATCGCCGATCTCGGGATCGTGGGTGATGCTTTGAAGATCCTGCCGCAGCTGATCGAGGAGATAAAGACCCGCAAGGGGTAGAGGTGTCCTTCGGAGACTGGCTCCGCAACTTCTTCAGTCAGAAGCGCAACCCTCAGCTCGAGGCGCT
>JALZJQ010000056.1 GCA_030859685.1 Actinomycetota bacterium
GTGGCCAGCACCTGACCTTCTACGTCCAGGTCGACGATATCGAGGCCACGCTAACCAAGATCGAGAGCCTCGGCGGCAAGACGATCAACCCTCCTATGGATGTTCCCGGCGGTCCGAAGGTCGCGCATTTCGAGGACCCGGCGGGAAACTTCGTCGGCCTGACCGAGTCCTGGGAGGCACCGGCCTAGCTCCCACCCCGTCCAGGCTGGCTCGGCGGCGCGCCGGCCGGTTCCTCGGCGGCTCGACCTGAAACCGCAACCTGCAACTGAAGCTCCTCGCATCCGATGACGGCCGCCAACGCTAGCGTCCCGGGGAATATATCTGGAAGAATGAGCGGCATGGAACCTCGAACGTGCAGCATGGAATCTGGAACGTGCAGCATCTGGCCTGTGTTCCGCGAGACGAACCATGCGTGAAAGGTTTCCGCGCGTCGTGGCGGTCGTCGCTGGTCTTTCGTTCGTCGGCCTCGGATTGTGGGCGTTCCTCGACCCGCGCTCGTTCTTCGAGCAGATCGCGCCCTGGCGCCCTTTCAACGAACACTTCCTGCACGACATAGGCGCCTTTCAGGTCGGACTCGGCGCGGTCCTGCTCTTGACGGTGGTCTCGTCCGACGTCTTGTTCGTCGCTCTTGGCGGAGTGGGGATCGGGACCGCGCTGCACGCGCTCGCGCACGTGATCGACAAGGGAAGCGGGGGCCGGGACTCCGACCCGATCGTCTTGGGGATCCTAGCCCTCGTGGTGCTGGTCGCAGCCTGGTATCGCCGGGTGGCTTTGCGTTGAACTACGTGACGGAGCCTTAAGCCTTCGTTAGTTCGATGAGTTTCCGGCCGGATCGGTGATCGCGCGATCTATATCGGGCTCCGCCTAGCGCCTACCAGTTGAATGGTTCCAGGCGCGGGCCCACGATGTGGTCGCCGTCGCCGATTGGCGAGTGCCGAAAGTGGCCCGCGTACCAGATCACGAGTCGCTCGTCCTTGACCGATTGATTGTTGACGAACTGCTCGATGCGAGCGCGGTCCGGGCCGAAGCCGTCCTCTATCTGATCCGGCCGCTTTCTGACCACCCACAGGTCCCCGACTCCGAAATCGTCCGCGTGACCGTCGCCGGCGCTCGGGATGAGCTCGTAACCCTTCCCGTCGGTATTCCGCACGCGCCACTTGCGCTCGCTTGACGGTCGCTTCTGACGACGCGTCTCGCGCTCGATGTCGTGCCAGTTGCGGTCACCTTCGAGCGGGGGATCGTTGAACTCCTGCACGGTCGCCGGCTTCTCGGCAACGTCGAAGTCCAATCGCCAGTAGGCGTGGTGATGATGAGGCTTACACGTGCACGGGTTACGAACGGCGTTGAAGCCGAAGCGCGGCCGGATCGTGCCGTCCTCGTGCAGACGCCATTCGCTTGCGTAGCGGTACCAGCCGGCGGCGAGTTCGCTGACCAGGAATAGTTGCTGGTTGCGGATGTAGAACGCGACGCCGCGGAAATTACCCCCATCCCGACCGCTCTCGAAGATCGTTTCGGCGGGTTTCATGCACGCTCGGTAACCCGGAAGGACATTCTCCCCCTCCGCCTTGAAGCAGGCCTCTTCGTTCTGCCAGTCGCGATAGGAGGGTCCGCAGCCATCCAGGTTGCCCGTCCGCTCGTACTCGACGTTGAGGATGGGCACGTGGGCCCGGTGAAGGACCTTGTCGCCTCGATAGCGGACGCGCCTTAGCTCGACGCCCGAGCCGTTCGCTCCCGATGAGATCGTCGGCCTGACGACCACCAAGCTCCACAGTTCCTGCGAGCCCTTTGTCACCGTGACGCGCACCTTTCCGGAACCGTGTCCCGGCGGGCATGAGTCGACACCGCGCACTCCACAGTCCCTGTGATGTTCATGCGGCGCGCCGGTAGGGCCGAGGGTCGTTCGACTGGTGACCATGTTGACGGCCGCGAACCGGTGGCGAATATGGCGTTGGGCGGAGTAAAGGCCAACGTTGATGGTGCGTTCGACGCTTCCGTCTGGAAGGGTGTTGTTGAGCAACGGAGGCATCGCCTGGTAGGGCTCGAGCGCCCCCGATCCGATCTCGGGGCC
>JALZJQ010000081.1 GCA_030859685.1 Actinomycetota bacterium
ACGAAGGCGTCGCGCTGGAGCATCTTTTCGCGTCGTGCCACGTCCAGGAAGCGCCGGGTGGGACCATCCGCGACGACGTCGGAGGCCTCCAGATACGCGTTGTAGGCATCGAGCAGGGCCGGCACGACCACCTCGCCGACGGCCGTGAGGAACGCCCCGGCGCCGGGGGCATGGATGACGGAGGCGAACAACTCCACGACAACCGTGTCGATCCCCGAGAGCAGATCTCGTTCCGGATAGCGCAGCTCGAAGACGCGCTCCCGGAGGGCGCCGGCCGTCAGGGAGCCCTCCCATGCGGTCCGGGCGAGCAGCTCCTTGGCCTCGAGACGCTTCACACCCGGGGTCCATGCCGCGCAGGCGATGGTGAGGGACCGTTCGTAGTGGAAGAAGCTTCTCAGCGTGCCGGCGGTGTCGTGCCGGAGAAGCGGCCTCCCTTTGCTCATGGGTTCGCCGTGAGCATGTCGATGCCGGCGGGGTGGGCCAATGACGGGACCACACCGAGCTTCGTGCAGGCCAACGCACCGGCGGCTGCGGCCCGACGCGCCGACGCAGTCAGTGGATCGCCGCTGGCGAGCGACGCGGCCAGCGCGCCGTTGAAGGCGTCGCCCGTCCCGGTGCTGTCCACCACCTGAACCGGCCAGGGCTCGACGTGCTCGTGGCCATCGCGTCTGACGATCGTGGCGCCCCCAGCGCCGCGCGTCAGGATCACGCATTGCACGCCTTGGTCCAGAAGCAGACTGCAAACATCAAGATCGTCCCTCTGGTCGTGTGCATCGAGTCCTGCAAGCATGCGTGCTTCGACCTGGTTGGGAGTGAGCACGTCGATATCGGACAGCATCGTCGGTGGAAGATCTCGCGCCGGAGCGGGATCGAGGATCGTTGTCGCACCGGCGACATGCGCGGTCTCCATCGCCGCGGCTGCGGTTTCGACGGGGATCTCCAGTTGGGTGATGACCACATCGCTCGAGTCGATCCTGTCCCGGGCAGAGCGGAGGTCATCCACGGAGAAGGAACCGGTCGCGCCCGGGTCGATGAGGATGCGGTTCTCGCCTTGACGATCCAGGATGATGAAGCCCAGCCCGGTGTTCAAGTGCGCGGTTCGACAGAGGTAGCTCGTGCCGACCCCTTCGGCTGCGAAGAGCTTCACAGCCATCTCGCCGAAGTCGTCCTCCCCGATGGCGCCGACGAACTCGACGTCGGCCCCCAGACGCGCCGCCTGAACCGCCTGATTGCTGCCCTTTCCGCCCGGGCCCCGATCGAAGTCTCCGGCGATGACGGTTTCCCCGGGGGCCGGGAAACGCTCTGCGCGCAGAGTCAGCCCAACCAGGAAGCTCCCGACGACGGTGACCTTTCCCTGCGGCACGGGTTGAGTCTAGAGTTCCCCGGGTCTCACCGATGGTCCAGGCTGCGAGAGGAAGCCGTTGAACAAGCCGGTTCTGATGGATGCCGATACCGCGGGCGACGATGTCACGTCGATGCTGTTCGCCCTGAAGTGGCCCGGCATCGACCTCATCGCGGTCACCGTCGTGGCCGGAAACGTGTACCTCGATCAGGCCGTCGAGAACACCCTTTATACCGTCGAGATAGCCGGACGCTCAGAGGTGCCCGTGTATGCCGGGGCCGAACGGCCGCTGATGCGCGAGCTGGTGACGGCCCACTACGTGCACGGCGACGACGGGGTGGGGAACTCCAACTTCCCTCCTGCGAAGAATCAACTCGAGCCAGAGCATGCGGTCGAGGCGATCGTGGATCACGCGAACCGTTACGCGGGCCAGCTAGAGATCATCGCTCAGGCACCGCTCACGAACATCGCCCTTGCGCTAGCGCGCGACCCCGATCTGCCGAGCAAGATCAAACGACTGTGGATCATGGGCGGCGCCAACAACTTCATGGGGAACGTCACCCCAGCGGCGGAGTTCAACTTCTACGTCGATCCGGAGGCGGCCCACATCGTCATCAACGCCGGGTTCAACACCACGCTCGTTCCGTGGGACGTCTGTCTCAAGGACGGCATCCTTTACGCGGACGAGTTGCGTCCGATCGAGGAGATGCACACCACGCTCAGTGAGTTCTATCTGTCGGTGAACCGGGCTGCGCGCGAGTTCATCCGTCTCGAATACGACGTTGACGGCATCAGCCACCCCGACGCCATCATGACCGCGATGGTCATCGATGAAGCGATGATCACCGAGCGCGGCAACTGGCA
>JALZJQ010000086.1 GCA_030859685.1 Actinomycetota bacterium
TTGGCTATCTATCGTAGCCCCGCTCGGCGATCAGAGCCTTGACCTGATCGTCATCGAGATTCATGTCCGGATGCACCTGATCCACGTGAGCCCGTGCCTTTGCGAACAGGCTCGCGTCATCGTCCGCCTCCATGTGCTGCCCGCAGTCGCAGTCCAGAGCCCGCATGGCCGCCCTCCCATCGTCCGTCGGTGACTCGACCCTAGGCCGCGAAGGCTAGCGAGGCAACCCCTAGCGCCGTCGGCCCAGCTCCTGACGCATCCGGCGGTCCGCATCGCGCTCCGCGATGGCATGACGCTTGTCGTATGACTTCCTGCCCCGTGCAACCGCCAGCTCGACCTTCGCCAGACCGTGTTTGAAGTACATCCGAAGGGGCACCAGGGTCCGGCCCTCACGCGCCACCTTCGCCTCGAGCTTCTCGATCTCAGCACGATGCAGAAGGAGCTTGCGCGGGCGCACGGGATCATGATTCTCCCGGTTCCCGTGCGAATAGGGATTGATGTGGCATTGCAGGAGCCAGGCTTCACCACCGCTAATGGTCGCGTACGCCTCGTTGAGGTTCGCCTTGCCGTTGCGACACGACTTGACCTCGGTACCGGTCAGCATGATCCCGGCCTCGAAGGTCTCCTCGATCGAGTAATCGTGTCGCGCCTTGCGATTGTCGGTGATGAGCTTCGTGGCGGACGCGTCCTTCGCGGCCGTCACTAACCCTGAGCGCCGGTCGTCGAGATCACGATGCCCTTGAGGATCTCGATCGCCCTCGACTTTTGAACGACCGGCTCGGCGTCCACCTCGACATCCGGCTCGATGCCCTTGCCGTTGATGTCGCGACCTGCGGGAGTCTCGTAAGCACCGGTGGTGAACTTCAATGCCGATGCATCGCCCAGAGGAAACACATTCTGGACCGACCCCTTCCCGAAGGTCGTGGAACCAACGAGGATCGCCCGATCCCGGTCTTGCAGCGCGCCGGCGACGATCTCCGACGCGCTTGCGGTCCCCTCGTTCACGAGCACGACCAGCGGCAGGTCCTCGAACGCGCCTCCCTCAGCTTCGTAGACGATCTCAGGCTCGGAGCGCTCTTTGTATGTCACGACCTCGCCGCCACCGAGGAAGACGCTCGCCACCTCGATCGACTCCGAGAACAAGCCGCCGCCGTTGTCACGGAGGTCGAGCACTAACCCATCGACGCCCTTGTCCACCATCTCCTTGACGCGGGTCCTTAGCTCTTTCCCGGCCCCCCGCGCGAAGCCGAAGAGGCGGACGTAGCCAAGCTCCGAGCCCTGCATCCGGGCCACGAGGTTGGGTAGCTCGATCGACTCGCGAGTGATCGTGAAGTCCAGTGACGAGCCCGCGCGCTCGACGGTCAAGCGAACGTCGGTCCCTTCCGGGCCCTTGATGCGCGTCACGGCCTCGTCAACGTTCTGATTCGAGGCCGCGTGACCATCGATCGCAATGATCCGATCGCCGCGCTTCAGCCCCGCCTCCAGCGCGGGGGTCTGGGGGAGCACGGAGACGATCTCGAGCGTCCCCGCCTTGTCCTTGAGCCACACGCCGATGCCCGAGAACTGGCCGGATGTGTAGTTCTGGAACTCCTCATAGCTCTGGGGTGTGTAGAACAGCGCGTAGGGATCGTCGGACTTCTTCAGCGCCTCGACCATGCCCCTGACGGCACCGCGCGCTAGCTCTTCTTCGGATGGAGGGTCGACCGCCGTGGTTCGGATCCTGTTAAAGGCGTCGTCCACGACATCCGATCCCGACGAGGAACCGCCGCCCCCGAAGAGGGGGAAGTCGGAGGAACCGCCACCCAACGAGTAACCGGCCCCGAACGCGACCATGAGTAGTAGAAGAGCACTGAGCACGCCGAGGGAGAGCTTCTGCCATCGTTCCATGGCTAAAGGGTAGATGCTCCGGAGGCCCTACTGGAGATAAGGCATCGGATCCACGGGGGACCCATTCACCCGTACCTCGAAGTGCAGATGCGGTCCGGTGCAGTAACCGGTGCAGCCGATGGCTCCGACCTGCTGGCCGCGCCCGACGCTCTCTCCGCTCGAAACCGAGAAGGCCGAGAGGTGGTTGTAGGTAGTCGCGAGGCCGCCCCCGTGATCGACGATAACGACGTTGCCGTAGCCGCTCATGGCGCCGACGTAGGACACCGTGCCCGCATCCGCCGCCCACGCCGGCGATCCGTACGCCGCGCCGATGTCGATGCCGGCATGCAACGTTCTGGTGCCGAAGATGGGGTGAACCCGGTATCCGTACCCGGACGTGACGGGACCGTTGGCCGGCCACAGCAGTTGCCCTCCATCCTGGGGGGAACCGATCGAAGGGGGAGCGGGGGCGCTCCCGCCGGTTGGGGCCGAGAGGATCGCCTGGATCTCGTTCGAGTCGGCCTCGAGCTGGGCATCGATGCGCTCGAGACGGGCCTGCCGGGAGCGGACGCCGGACAGGATGCTCCGTTTCTGGCTGATGGCTTCCTCGCGGGCCGCCAGCACGTTGGCGCGCTGCTCGCGCAGTGTGTAGACCTTCGCGCGATCCTGCTCGAGCCGGAGCTTCTGCGATGCGATCTGATTCTTGTTCGCCTCGACCTCCGCCCGGCGCTCCTCGGTGATCTCCTCGAGGCGCTGGATCTCGACGATCAGCTCCGAGTCGGTGTTCAACGCGGATTCGTAGTAGGTGAATCTCTCGACGAGGTCGCTGAAGTCCTCCGCGGAAAGAAGGCCGTCCATCGGGGCCGAAGGTCCTGCGACGTACGCCGCCACAGCTCGGTCCTGGAACGTCTCCATCCGCGCTTCGAGCTGAGCCTGGTACTCATCGAGTTGTTCCGAGAGAGCGGTGAGGCGTAGCTGTGCGGCGGTCAGCTCGGCACGCACGTCGGCGATCACGGAGTCGAGTCGTGCAACCTTGCCACTGAGCGTTTCTACTTCGCTCTCGGCCGCAGCGCGCTTCTCGTCGAGGGCCTGGACGCGCCGGGCCAGCGAATCTCCCTGCTGGTCCGTCTTCTCGATCCTGTTCTCGACCTTGTCTTGGCGCTCCTGGATCGAATCGAGGCGATCCTCGGGATCCGCCGCAGCGGGAATGGCAAGAAGCGCCAGCGATGCCAGCGGAAGGAGGGCGATGAGAACCCGGCGCAAGCTCGAGCCCGGGTGGGATCTATTCATTAGCAACATATTCAACACCAGTCACAGAGGTAACGGAAGGAACCCTGCGGCCCCTTGTGGTCGTCGGCCCCTCATGGGCCCCCCTTTAGACCTCGAGGAAGCGTCGGAGGGCCATCATCGAGCCCACTATGCCGATCCCGGCCCCCACGAGGATCAGGAGGGCGAGCACCCACAGGATCTCACTGGTCGAGAACTCGAAGACGGGGCCGAGGAACTGCAGGAAGTTCCCCACTCGTGAGAAGAGGAACTCGTTCGAGAGCAGCACGACCAGACCCGACACCAGAGCGCCGACCATGGCGGCGAACACCCCCTCCAACATGAACGGGATGCGGATGAACCAGTTGGTTGCGCCCACCAACTTCATGATCCCAATCTCATCCCGTCGGGCGTAGATCGCGAGCCTGATCGTGTTCGCGATAAGGGCGGCTGCTGCGACCAATAGGATCACGGACATGGCCAGCGTGATCGTCCGCAGCAGGGAGTTCACCTGCAGCAGGCGCTTGATGATGTCGCCTCCGAAGTTGACGGAGTCGACGCCGGGTGCGTCGCGGATGCGCGCCGCCACCAGCTGTGTGTAGTCGGCATCGGTGAGCTTGATCCGCAGCGAAGCCGGGAGCGAGTCCTTCGGCAGCGTTTCGTAGAACTCGGGGTGGTCGGCGTAAAGTTCTTTGAACTCCTCGAACGCCTCCTCCTTGGACACGTACGTGATGCTCTGCACCTCGTCCATGTTGGCGAGATCCGATTCGAGGTCCTCGGTCTCGTCGGGGGCGATATCGTCGCGCAAGAAAGTCGAGATCTCGACTTTGGCCTCCCACCGCGAGGTGACGTTG
>JALZJQ010000096.1 GCA_030859685.1 Actinomycetota bacterium
ATCTCTCACTCGCGCTCCGAGCTGGACCAGATCGATCTCCCGCCCTTCCGTGCGGCCATCGCCCAGGGCATCGACGCCATCATGACGGCGCATATCGTCGTGCCCGCTCTGGATGCTTCCGGGCGGCCGGCGACCCTGTCCAAGCCGATAATGACCGGGTTGCTCCGCAAGGAGATGGGCTACAACGGCGTCGTCATCACCGATGCCCTCGACATGCAGGGCGTCAGGAAGATGTTCGGCGACGCCCGCGTCCCGATCGAGGCGATCAAGGCGGGTGTCGACATCCTGCTCATGCCACCGGAGCTCGACGTCGCCTTCAACTCCGTGCTCGATGCGGTGCGAAGCGGCGAGATCGGCGTGGGACGTATCAACCAATCGGTGAAGCGGATCCTCACGTTGAAGCAGCGACTGGGGCTGATCGAGGATCCCTACGTGGACGAGTCGCAGGTGTCTGCCGTCGTCGGGACCCCGGCGAACTACCAGGCGGCGGACGCGATCACCGATCGCACCGTCACCCTCGTGAAGAACGATGAGGACAGGCTGCCCCTCGAGCCGAACGCATACGACGATGTCTTCATCACAGGTTGGGGCGTCACTACGACCTCGAACCTCGCTTCGCATATATCCAAGCGGGGGCCGGCGACGAGCGTCTACGAGACCGGTGCCAATCCCTCCGCGGCCCAACGGCAGGCCGCTGTCACGCGGTCCGAGGGGTCCGACCTCATCGTCGTGACTACCCAGCGGGCATGGTCGGCATCGGGCCAGCAACAACTTGTTAAAGACCTACTCGCAACCGGCACCCCGGTAGTGGTCGTCGCAGTGCGCGATCCGTACGACATCGCCTACTTCGACACCGCGCCGACGTACGTGGCGACCTATGGATACAAGAATGTGTCGCTTGGCTCGGTGACCGAGGTCATGTTCGGAGAGGTGTCGCCGACGGGTCTGTTACCGGTCGACATCCCCCGGGCCGGCGATCCGTCGCAGACGCTCTATCCGTACGGGTTCGGACTCACTTACTGAGTTCGATCGCACGACGAACCGAGCCACCGGCGCGCGCCAGGACTTCGCGGGCGTGCGCCGGCGCGCATCTTGCCGACAGACTGACGATCGCGACCTTAGCGTCGTCGTCCGCGCCGACAAGAGCCGCCACGGCTTCTTCTTGCATGGCGCCGGTGGCTTGAATCACCACTCTTAGGGCACGTGCGCGTAGCTTCTGGTTGCGCGGCTGCACGTCGACCATGAGTCCGCCGTAGGTCTTTCCGAGCGTCACCATCGTCGCGGTCGAAATCATGTTCAGGACCATCTTCTGGGCGGTCCCCGCTTTCAGGCGCGTCGACCCGGCAACGACCTCGGGGCCGACCTCCACCTCGACGGCGTGGTGAGCTCCGCGCGCCAGGGTGGTGCCTCGGTTGCAGGTAACGGCGACCGTCAGGGCGCCACGCTCGCGCGCGGCATCGAGCCCCCCGACGACGAAGGGGGTCTGCCCGCTGGCGCTGATCCCCACCACAGCGTCCGTCTCATTGACGTCATGCGCGGCCACGGCTTGTTGGCCCGCGCTCCCGTCGTCTTCAGCCTCCTCCGTCGACCGTTCCAGCGATTCCCGGCCCCCAGCGACGATCGCCAGCACCATCCCCTCGGGAAGGTTGAACGTGGGAACGCACTCGATGGCGTCGACCTGTGCGAGCCGGCCGGAGGTCCCCGCACCCACGTAGATCAGCCGCCCACCGTCCCGCAGGCGGCCGGCGATGGCCTCGATCGCACCCCCGAGCTCGTCGAGATGTTCGGCCACGTGCTCGGCCACGCTCGCATCGGCACGGTTCATCACGCCGACCATGGCACGCACCGACAGGGTGTCCAGAGGCCGCTCGAGCTCGGCGGTTCTCTCGGAGATCGGGGTTTCTGGCACCCCGCCAGCGTACGTATTGGAACGATGCGAGGGCAAGTGCTACGGTGGTCTAGACCACTGCGGAAGCCCACTCGGACAAGGGGGAACACATGTTTGGGGTGCTCCAGCGCATAGGCCGGTCGTTGATGATGCCGATCGCCGTGCTTCCGGCCGCGGCACTGCTCTTGCGACTTGGTGAGTATTTCCAAGGAGTCTCCTGGCTCGAATGGGGCACCGACATCTGGATAGTGATGCAGGCCGGCGGCCAGGGCGTGTTCGACAACCTGCCGTTGTTGTTCGCGATCGGGGTGGCCATCGGTTTCACGGAAGGCGCAGGTGCCGCAGGGCTGGCGGCCGGCGTCGGTTACGTCGTTCTCGCCGGCATCAACAGCATCACGATCGTCCAGGAGGTAGAGGGCGGCGAGCCGGTCACCGCGAACATGGGAGTGCTCGGCGGAGTCATCATCGGGTTGCTCGCTGCGATGCTCTATCACCGATACAAGGACATCCACCTTCCCGACTACCTCGCCTTTTTTGGCGGCCGTCGCTTCGTTCCGATCGTTACCGCGCTCGCGGCGATGCTCGTCGGTCTCATCGCGTTCTTTATCTGGCCACCGATCGGACGCGCCATCGACGACTTCGGGAACTGGATCGTCGGCGCGGGGGCTTTCGGAGTATTCGTCTACGGAGTCGCCAACCGTGCTCTCTTGCCCATCGGGCTGCATCACATCATCAACGCGCTGGTGTGGTTCCAATTCGGAACCTATACGCCGGAGGGTGGAGAAGCCGTGCGTGGAGACCTCACGCGCTTCTTCGCCGGGGATCCCGAGGCGGGGATCTTCATGGGCGGCTGGTACTTCATCATGATGTTCGGTCTGCCCGCCGCCGCGCTGGCCATGTACCGCGCGGCTCATCCCGAGAACAAGAAGCCAACGGGTGCGGTGATGTTCTCGAGCGGCTTCACATCGTTCCTCACCGGCATAACCGAACCCATCGAGTTCAGCTTCCTGTTCCTGGCCCCCGTCCTGTATGGGGTTCATGCCCTGCTGTGCGGGATCGCGCTCGTCGTCGCACAGACATTCGATATCCTCGTCGGGTTCGGGTTCTCGGCCGGATTGATCGACTATCTGCTGGCATACGGCGAGTCCACCAACCCGCTTCTCGTGTGGCCGATCGGACTCGTGTTCGGCGTCGTTTACTTCCTGCTGTTCAGCAGCGCTATCCGTGCTTTCAACCTGATGACGCCGGGCCGGGAGCCGCCGGAGGAACCGGTTTCGACCGCGCCGCCGCGCGGCAGGACGGAACCGGCGACGGCCTGACGATCTCGGGGCGTCCGGGTATTCCGGGCGCCCCGGTATCTTCTGGATATGGAGGTCCTGCTTGTCATCGTGATGGCGGTGGCGTGGTGGGCGCCCACGTTCATGGGTCTGACCGACTTGCAGAATCGGCAAGGGGTTCGTCGAGTGCTCGTGTGGAAGTGGACGCTGATCCTCTGCATACCCGTCTTCGGATGGTGGTGGTACAACCGCAACGGGCGCGCGGAGCTCACGGCGGACGCGGGGTGATCCTGAGATGACGAACGAGCTGCCCGACGCGCTCTCCTTCCAGCGCCCTAAAGGCGAGCAGCTGGGCGAGTATCTCGAGGAGTTCGGGGCCTCGCTGAGGCCCGGAACGATGTTGCCGTCGGAGCGCGCGCTCGCAGAACGCTACGGTGTCGCCCGCATGACGGTCCGACAGGAGCTCGAACGTCTCGAATCCAAAGGGCTTATCTATCGCGTGCAGGGCAAGGGCACGTTCGTAGCAGAGCCGAAGTTCACGCAGACCCAGGAACTGACTTCATTCAGTGAAGACATGCGCGCCAGGGGAATGGAGCCGGGATCGGAGGTCTTGTCGACGGAGGTGTCCGAGGCGCACGAGATCGTGGCGCGCGAGCTCGGCCTGGAAGTGGGCGATCCGGTGGTGCGTATCGAACGCATCCGCACCGCGGACGGCGAGCCGATGGCGTACGAGCGAGCGAACCTGCCGGCGGCACGCTTTCCCGGTCTGGAGAACGAGAGCCTCGCCGACGCGTCGCTGTACGAGATCCTGCAGAGGAAGTGGGGCGTGCGCTTCGCGCATGCCCTGCAGCGGGTGTCGGTGGTGACGCTCAGCGACGAGGAGGCGGCGCGCCTGCATATGTCCATCGGGCGGTCCGCATTCCTGTTCGAACGCACCACACATGCGGAGGACGACGCCTCCGTCGAGTACGTGCGGTCGCTCTACAGGGGCGATAGATATCAGGTAGCGACGCAGCTCACCCGCTCCCAGTGAGAGCTTGAGTCCTGTTTCATTCTCCCATCCGAGGATGCTGCCTTCTCCCGGCGAGATGGCCCAGAAACTAGACTTCAAGGGCGTTGCCGTTGGCTTTTATGAGAGGTGGGTCATACGAATGCGGATAGGTCTGGCTCAATTGAATTCGGAACTTGGGGATGTCGATAAGAACCTTTCCCGCGCCCACACCTTGATTGCGGAAGCGAAGGCCGAGGGCGTTGATCTTGTCGTCTTTCCGGAGCTTTTTCTCACGGGCTACTCTCTTGCGGACATTGAAAAGAGTGTGTCCCTCGAAGTCGACGACGAACGCATAATGGCTTTAGCTGCGGCCGCGGATTCCACCGGGATGCTGATCGGGTTCCAGGAGGGACAACGTCGTCCTCACACTTACAACAGCGCGGCGTACATCGAAGACGGGCACGTCGTTCACACACACCGAAAGGCCTACCTTGCCACCTACGGGCAGTGGGAGGAGTCCAAGCACTTCACTCCGGGGTCGTCACTAAGAGCCTTCGATACGCGCTTCGGCCGAATGGCTACTTTGATCTGTTTCGACGTGTGGCAGCCGGCCTTCGTATTTCTTGCGATCCAAGATGGAGCGCAGGTGCTTCTCGTCCCCTCCAACAGCGTAAGAAAGGAGTTCGCGGATCAAACACAGAATCACGACTTCTGGTCGGATATCACTCGCTTCTATGCCTCGATGTTCGAATGTTACGTAGTGTTTGTTAACCGCGTGGGACACGAAGGTGAGTTGAACTTCTGGGGAGGCTCCCACATTGTGGATCCTGAAGGTAACGTCGTCGTTGAGGCGCCACGGGATGAAGAAGCCTTGGTTGTCACCGATATCGACCTAGGTGCGGTGGACCAAAGGCGCCGGGAGACTCCGCTCCTGAAAGAGGCGCGGCTGGGAGTCCTCATGAAGGAGCTCGAACGTTTGGCCTCTCGTGGAGGACATCTGTAAGCGGATGGTGGGCCGAGGTTGGGGGAAGCTCCCCGGCCCGCCATCCGTGTGCTGTTATTCGATGAATCCCTCAGAGACAAGCCAGTCCTGGGCGACCTGCTCGGGGAACCCCCCGTCTACGTCGACCTGCGCGTTTAGCTGTGTCATCGTCTCGGTGTCGAGAGCTGCCGAGAGCTCTGCGGCAATGCCCTCGATATCGGGATTCTCCTCGACGACATCCTGAGCGACGTTCAAGGCGGGAACGTAGCTGGGGAAGAATCTCTGATCGTCCTCCAACACCGTCAGCCCGAGTGCAGCCATGCGACCGTCGGTGGCAAAGACCTCACCGAAATTGCACGGGTTCCCCTTGTCGACAGATGTGAAGATGACGCCAAACTCAACCTCCGCGATATTCTCCTCCGGGATATCGAAGCCGTAGGCCTTTTCCAGTCCAGGTAGTCCGTCGTTGCGGTTGAGGAACTCGGCCGCGGCGCAGAGCGTCGCTTCATCCGGGTTGCTCGAGGCAAAATCACTGAACTCCGATAGCGTCTGGACACCGAACTCCTCGATCGCCTCCTCACGAGTTGCGATTGCGTAGGTGTTGTTGAATCCGGCGGGTTCAAGCCATTCGATCTGGTTGGACTCCAGATCCTCTTTCGCTACAGCTTCGTACTGCTCTTGTTCGTCAGGGATGGCGTCATCGTGGCCCAAGTGGGTGATCCATCCGGTGCCGGTGTATTCCCAGTACATGTCGATATCGCCGGACGTAAGCGCCTCTCGCACGATGTCCGACCCGACGAGACCGGTTTCATCCTCCACCGTTGCACCCGCAGCTTCCAAGGCCTGGATCGTGATCTGGCCCAAGATGAGCTGCTCGGTGAACTCCTTGGATCCAACAGTCAACTCGGCTCCAGAGAGATCGAACTGTGCCAGCGAGCCACCCTCCTCACCTCCTGCGCCGCCGCCGCCGTCCCCATTGTCGTCACCTCCACATGCCGCACCGAGGAGCGCGACCACCGCAAGCAGAGCCACCACTTGTCTCCGATGACCAAGCGATTTCATTCCATCCCCCTTCTGTCGGTGCCGGTACCTTACGTTTCCTGAGCTAATTACTAGAGTCCCTTTGGTTTGAGGAAGTCTTCCGCGATGCCCGCCAGCCAATCGATGGAGAGGGCGAATGCGGCGGTAAGCACAGCGCCGGTGAAGGTCACCACGTCTCGCCCTGACGTGAGTCCACCGTTGATGATGTTGCCGAGGCCCCCTCCGTTTACAAAGGTCGCCAGGGTCGCGGTCCCGACGTTGATGATCAGCGCAGTCCGGACTCCGGCAAGGATCACCGGTACCGCGAGCGGGAGCTCGAGGCGCGTCAGTACCCCGAGCTTTGTCAGCCCCATCCCACGCCCCGCTTCGATGATGAAGGGATCGACCTGTTCGAGGCCAACCATCGTATTCCGCAAGACGGGCAGGATCGCGTAGGCGACGAGGGCAATGATTGTGTACTTGAAGCCGATTCCAAACCACAGGGCGAACAGCACCAGCACGCCTATCGAGGGCACGGTCTGACCGCTGTTCGCGAGCCCAAGAAATAGAGGCGTGGCCCTCCTGGTGAGTGGACGGGTCAGCATGATTCCAAGAGGCACCGCGATGGCAATGACAAAGACCGTCGACACGGTCGTGAGCCACAGGTGCCGGCTCGCGGCGGTCGTTAACTTTTCCTGGGTGAGCAACCGGGTTTCGATGCTGTCGAGTTCCTGGGCACTGATGTAGATGTACAGCAGGACCAACGCCAACGCGATTAGGAATGGGACAGTCCCATAGCGTGCCACGCGGCCCGGCCAGCGCGGGGCCGACACGCCGGCAACGGCAGCGTGGGTGGCGCCGGCCGGCTCGGGAACGTAAGCCATCAGGAGGAGACCGCCCGCGGCTTGATGTCGGCACCGGCCAGAGAGCGCGACTCGTCACGTGCCGCGGCTCTCATGGCCTGGATCGATTCCATGACCGTGTCGATGTCGACCGCGCCGGCATACGCGCCGGAGTCGTCGACGACGATCGCGCACGCGACGCGCGACGTCAGCATCTCATTCAGTGCATCGAGCAACGTCGTTGCCGGACTGACGATCGCTTCCGGCGAGAGACCGGTCTCCACCAGCGGTTTGTCGGTGCGATCCAGATCCCGGGCGTCCACCCAGCGTCGCGGCCGGCGCTTTTCGTCGAGCAACAAGACCGCGCCCTGGTCGGAGCGGCGCAACGCCTCGAGCACTTCTCCCCGGGTGGCCGTTTCGGAGGCGGTGGGCCAGTCGGCGAGCTTGACGTCCCGCACGCGTTTGAGGTTGAGACCCTTCAGCGATGCTCCACGCCCGATGAAATCTTCGACGAACGAATCGGCGGGGTCGGAGAGGATGTGCTCAGGCTTGTCGTACTGAGCTATTTGCGACTCATCTCGAAGGATGGCGATCCGGTCGCCCATCTTTATCGCCTCGTCGATATCGTGCGTAACGAAGACAATCGTCTTCTTGATCTCCTCCTGGAGACGAAGGAATTCATTTTGTAGCCGGTCCCGGGTGATCGGGTCGATTGCGCCGAACGGCTCGTCCATCAGCATCACCGGCGGATCGGCGCTCAGGGCGCGAGCCACCCCGACGCGCTGACGCTGCCCACCGGAGAGCTCCTTAGGGTAGCGGTGCCTGTACTTGCTCGGGTCCATCCCGATGAGGCTGAGCAGCTCGTCGACCCGCAGGTCGATCCTCCTCTTGTCCCATTCCAACAGCCCGGGGACCAGTGCGATGTTCTGCGCGATCGTCATATGCGGAAAAAGGCCGATCTGCTGGATGACGTAACCGATGCGCCGTCTGAGCTTGTCGGGGTTGGCGTTGGTAACGTCGTCGCCCTCTAGCAGTATCCGTCCCGAAGTCGGTTCTATCACCCGGTTGATCATTTTGAGTGTGGTGGTCTTGCCGCATCCCGAGGGTCCGACCAGTATCACTATCTCCCCCTTGGGAATTTCCATCGTTAGCTCGGTCACCGCCGGTTGTTTCTGTCCCGCGTACCTTTTTTCCAGACGCTCCAGACGGATCATGATCTCACCGTCACCCTGGGTACTTTGTGCGTTTGTTGTGTCTGTCATCGAAGACCCCTTGAAGTCGTAAGCCTACGGAGCAGAAGGAAGAACACGTCGAAGAGGATCCCCAGGAAAATGACGCCGAGCACCGGGGCGAGGGCTTGATAGACCGCGAACGGACTGCCTATCCGGGCCAGCGCGCGGAAGATGTCTTTACCGAGGCCAGGGCCATTGATGATTGCCGCTATTGCTGCGATACCGACGGTGATGACCGTGGAGACTCGAACCCCCGTAATGATGATCGGCCATGCGAGGGGCAGCTCGATGCGAGCCAAACGTTGTCGCCGGCTCATCCCCATCCCGGTCGCGGACTCGATCACGGCCGGATCGACAGAGCGCAAACCAACCACCGTGTTCCTAACGATCGGAAGCAGCGCGTACATCACCAGTGCAATGACTGCGGCAGTGGCGCCCAGTCCGAAGGGTTCGGTCAAGAGACCAAACAAGGCGAACGAGGGGATAGTCAGCATCGTGCCCACAACGGCCAGGGCGACCTTCGCCGGCCTGTCAGTCTGATAGGTAGCGATACCTAGTCCGACTCCGATGACTGTGGCGATCGCTATCGAGATGACGACGAGTCCGGCATGTTCGATCGTCGCCTGGATCAGCTCTTCCGATTGGAACTCGAGATACGTCATGAAGTTCTGGAGCCACTCCATTACTGCATACTCTCGTAACCGGCTTGATCGTCGGGGTCGATCGATGCACTCAGTCTCATTGTCAGTTCATCGGCTGCGCTCTTGGTCCGCAGCGCGGTGTCCTCGACCCGCCCCTTCAGTCGGAACTTAGGCGCCGAGACATTGAGAGACGCAGTGACGCGTCCGCGGAAGTCGCGTACCGGAGCTGCTATGCCTACGAGCCCGGCCTCGAACTCCTCGTCGGAGAATGCCCACCCCTGAGTCCTGCAGACGGCCAGACGCGCGTCTAACTCATCGACGTCGCGTGGGGCGTTGGGCCCCTTCGACTGCCATTCCACGCCATCCAGTAGCGCGGCCAGTTCTTCCTTGTCGAAGTCGATGAGCAGCGCTCGCCCCGCCGAAGTGCAATACGCGGGCACCGTTCGACCGACCCAACCCGCCGCTTGTACCGCGTGGGTCGGAGATTGTGAAAGTAGCGTTAGCACCTCAGAACCCTGCAAAACGGACAGGTGGGCGCGTTCGCCCACATCTTTGATGAGACGCAACAGCAGCGGTGACGCCACCTCGAGGAGACGCTGGTCGGCGGCGCGGGCAGCGAGCGTGAAGAGGCGCCAGCCAAGCCTGTAGGCAAGTGAATCCGGATCCCGTTCGACCAAGCCCGAGCTGGCGAGAGCCTTGAAAGTCCGGGACACCTGGCTCTTATCGTGGCCCGTGCGCTCCGCGACTTGAACGACTCCCAGTCCTCCGTTGTCGAGGGCGTCTTCCGATCCGAGGGCGAGAAGTATCTGAAGACCACGGTGCAGACTCGTTGCTTGCGGGGCCCCCATCACGAAAATGAGCTTAGTCCTGTGTGGGCGTATGCACAACCCTCGTTGCAAATCCTGCAACCAGGGGGGAGCCTTTCAAGGGTCAGGGATAGGGACCCGCTACGAGCCGGTACGTGGGGTGACGAGACAGAACTCGTTCCCGGCCGGATCTCTCAGGACCAGCCAACGGCGGCCCCGTTCGGAGACATCTCGAAGCTCCTCTGCTCCCAGGTCCTTCAGGAGCGCTGCATCGGCGTCGACCTCCGGGCTTTCGATGTCGATATGGACCGGAGACTTCGTCGACTTGGGCTCCGTGACCCTTTGGAGAATGATCTCCGGCCACTCCGGCTGATCGTGACAGAGAACTGCGAACGGCCCCGACGCGCGCACGCGCCGATACCCGAACCCCTCGACCCAGAAGCGCTCGGTCCCTTCAAGCTCATCATCGCGAGCATCCAGCGTGATCGCACGAAACCTCATCGGTCTACCTAGTTCTTCGGGGTCTCCTTCTTCGGATCTATGAAGGGCTTCTTCACCACGATTGCCTTCGTCTCACCAACAGCCGAGCGGATCGTCAGAGAGGAGCCGAGCTCGGCATTCTCGATGGGTACCAGGGCATAGCCGATGTTCTTTTTAAGCCGTGGAGAGTAGAACGCCGACGACACCTGGCCGATCTGTGCTTCGCCTTCCATGACCATGAGGTAGTCCTCTATGTAACCGATCAGGGGATCCCCTTCGATCTCTACTCCGACGACCTTTCGTGTAACTCCTTCCGATGCGATACGGGTGAGCGCCTCTTTGCCGATGAAGTCCGCCTCCTGGTCGAGTTGGACCGTGTATTCCAGACCTGCCTCGTAAGGGTTGAGAAAGGCGTAGTCACTAAAGGGGTTGTTATCGAGCGCGATGTCGGAGCCGTAGCTCAGGATCCCGGCCTCCACGCGCCGGATCTGGCAAGGGCCGATCGGTGACAGATTGTGCGGCTCACCGGCCTCGAGGATCGTGTCCCACAGCTTCATCGCGTCGCGACTGGCGTTTCGCAGATAGATCTCGTAGCCCACCTCGCCCGAATAGCCGGTGCGAGAGACAACGACATCCATGCCTGCGAGCTCGAACTCGTCCATGAAGTAGTACTTCATGTCGAGTATGGGATCGCCGAACAGGTCAGTCATCAAAGCCTTCGATTTCGGACCCTGTATCTGAACCGGCGCGACGTCGGGCTCTCGGATCTGGACATTCAAGCCAGAGTTCACGGCCACGCCCTTAGCCCACAGCAGGACGTCGCCGTCGGCAACTGAGAGCCAGAAGTGGTTCTCCCCTAGACGCAGCAGGACGGGGTTGTTGAGGATGCCCCCGTCAACATCCGTATTGAGCATGAACTTGCACTGCTTCACTTCGCACTTCGTTAAGTCGCGCGGGGTGATCATGTTCGTGAATTCGAAGGCATCCGGACCGGTGATCTCGACCTGGCGTTCGACACCAACGTCCCACAGGGTCACATCGTTGACGATCTTCCAGTACTCAACGAGCATGTCGTCGTAGTGTCGTGGGTGGTACATGCGGTTGCACACACTGTAGGACTGCACCCCATGACGGCCCGAGGCGTAGAAGTACGGCGACTTGCGAATGCGCGTGTACATGTGAATCTTGGGGTTGTCATAGGGGATCCGCATGGCGTTCTCCTTACTCGAAAGGTTTGACTGTTTGTGACTGTACGTCGGTTGCCTGGTCTACCTCTAAGTCCTGTATAAGTTGGTTTCTCCACGCCGCCGTGTCGGCAACTTCGTTGAAGGTGTACAGATGAAAGCCTCCTATCTTGAGGGCCGCCTCTCCCAATCGGGGAGCCAAATCGCTGATGAGGTCGTCGGGGCGGTAGCTAGACTTTGCCAGCCGCCTCACAAGATTGGAATGCTTCGTGAGGAACCGAGCCGAGTCGCCCACGCCGATCTTCATGGAAAAGCGTAGGAGTCTACGTGCGTGGATAGCACCGGGAAGTCCGATGTGCACGGGCAATTGGATGCCGTGTTTGCGAACGCCTTCAACCCAGCCAATTATCGCGCTCGAATCGAAGCACATTTGCGTTACCACGTAGGTAGCGAAGGGCTCTTTGGCCTTCAGCGACTCGATTAATGTGTTGTCATCAAGGAACGGGTGTCCGTCGGGATAGCCGGCCACACCGATGCTTTCGAAGGGGTGGTCTTTGGCCGCAAGGGCACTCAGCAGCGACGATGTCGAGGAGAATTCTCCGGCAGGCTGTTTTACGTCTCCACCTATTACGAACAGGTGCGTCACTTCGAGGCTCGCCAGTCGCTCGACGATTTCTCGTAGGTGGGTATCGTCTCGCACGAGTCGCGCAGAGATATGAGGGATCACTCGTAGACCCCTTGTGCGCAGTTTCTCGGTGAGAGCGAGTGTCTCGCCAATGCCCTGCGTGGGTGAGCAGGTGATCGTGACGTGTGCGCGTTCGGGCAAAGAATCCAGGCGACCTTCGATGGTGGAAAGCGGAAAGATCTCGAAGGCGGAGTGCTTCAGCAGCCCTGCAAGGAGATGCCTGGATTCTTCATTTGGCCAGGGGGTCGCGGGGTCCTCCTTCCCATCGGACAAGCCCGGTTTGACAGAGAGTCGATCGTTCATCGCATTGATGTCAACTCCAGGGAAAGGGAGAGTTGCTGACGGGGTGGAGCTCTCCTCGCTCGAAACGAGAGAAACGAAACGGTTCCAGAAGCTCTTGCCTTTCACCAAGAATCTCTTTCGCAACCAGAGCCCCCACGCCGATCATCTTGTAGCCGTGATTCGAGTCGGCGATGACGAACGCATTCTCCCGAAAGGCATCGAAAACGGGAAAGCTGTCTGGGGTAAAGCAGCCGATACCTCCTGAAGGCTCACGGGTGTAGAGGTGGCTCTTCGCCTCGAAGCGCTTGTGACAGTGAGCAAGTCCTGCGGTCCACATACGCGCAAAGTCGTCGCCGACGATGAAATCAGGGCTCGCCGGCCCGTATGGGTCAACCGCGACTTCTTGGGCAGGGCGATCAACGACGAAAGGCATGGCCCCCCCTTGCACTCCGCCGAAGTTGAAGTCCGGCTTGTAATAGATGCCCCACATCTTTTCGGTAACCAGGGCACCGTCGTCGTCATACAGGGGGGCGTCGGTGTCGACGTGAATCACCGGCGGCATCTTCCCCTCGTTGTCCGTGAGAAAGCTGGGATCGACTCCCAGGGTCCCCTCTTGAAGCGACCAGTACGTCCACATCGGCAAGCCTTGGTGCACGTTGCCGTCCGAACCCTTGATCGAGATTCGCTCGGGCAGGTCCAACATGCTCCAAACATCCCTTACCCAGGGCCCCACGGCGACGATGAGTTGTTCGCACTCGATCCTGCCGCGATCGGTTTCGACAGCGTCGACCGCGCCGGCGACATCGAGACCCGTGACCCGGAGCCCCGTGAGGATCCGCACGCCTTCGGCACGAGCCTTGGCAGCCAGCCCTTCCATCGAGGCTTTGTTGTTGGCGTACCCGCCGCGATGTTCATGTAGGACGCTAGTGATCCCTTCGGCTTGCCAGTCGAAGAAGATCTCTTGCATATAGGCGCGACATTCCGATTCCCCCTCCACGAACGCCGACGGGTAACCAATGGCCTGCTGCTCTTCGTGGATCTGGACAACGTTTGTATGCATCGCCTCGGGCGAAAGCTGCATGTAGCCGACGGGATGATACGAGAACGCTTGGGGATCGGATTCCCAGACGGACACTGAATGCGCCATGAGTCGTCGCATCGCCGGCTGAAAGTAGTTGTTGCGAACGACCCCACAGGCGATCCCAGACGCCCCCGCGCCGACGCCGGTCTTATCAACAACGACGACGTCAGAGCCATCTCCCTTACTCAGCGCTTTCAGGGTCTTCGCGAGGTGCCAGGCAGTCGAAAGCCCGTGAACGCCGGCCCCGATGATCACGAAGCGAGCGGCCCGAGGAACGGACTTCTCGTCGATATGCCCCACGGACTCCTCTTCCCTTTGTTGCCTTATGGGCAATACCGTTTCATTTCCGGTAGTGTCGAGGCTAGCATGGGTCACGTCGCGGAACCAGCCGCTCGCCACATTGCCTCTGTGGACCGCGCCGTCGCGGTGCTCGACGTCCTTGCGCAGGCTCAGTCGGACCTGGGGACCAACGAGATCGCCCGGCGCACAGGTATCAACGTGAGCTCGGTGTCGCGCTTGCTCGCGACGCTTGCGAGAAAGGGACTCGTAGTTCAGGTGACCGAAACGGGTCGCTACCGGCTGGGCCTTCGCTTGCTCGAGCTTGGGAACGCTGCCTTGTCGCGTGTCGACCTTCGAGATGTCGCGCGGCCTCACCTTCGTGAGCTTGCAACGTTCACGGGCGAGACGGCCACGCTCTCGGTCCCCGGCGAGGTAGAAGCAATCACCATGGACTTCGTCGAGAGCCTTTCGTCCGTACAGAGCGTCGCCCGACTCGGTCGCCCAAGTGTTGCCCACGCCACCGCGATAGGGAAGGTCTTCCTCGCTTACGGAGGGAGGTTGCCCGATGGGCCACTCATCGCCCACACCGAGCGGACGATCACGAATCGCAGAAAGCTCGCGGAGGTGGTGGCCCGAACGGTGGAGCAAGGCTGGGCCCAGGCGGTGTGCGAACGTGAAGCAGATCTCAATGCTCTCGCCGCTCCTATCATCGCCATGCAAGGAGAGCTCAAGGGCATCCTTGGAGTGCAGGGGCCAGCGGGACGCTTCGGACGTCAGGCGATGCGTTCGGCCCTCAAGTCCCTGCTGTCCAGCGCCCACGCGATATCCAGGAGCTGGCCCGGGTGAGACGTCGCAACGGCCACCGCGCCGTATCCGGTTATTCGGCCTTCGATCTCGTGCGTCACGGTGTCTCCGGTTCACGCTGGCCGAACGTTTGGCGAGCACACGAGCTGGAGCCAAGCTACGACGTCGTTGTCGTAGGAGGCGGAGTCCATGGTCTCGCGACCGCTTACTACCTTGCCGAACATCACGGCATCACGAACGTGGCCGTGCTGGACAAGAGCTATCTCGGAAGCGGAGCCTCCGGACGCAACACGGCGATCATTCGATCCAATTACCTGACTCCGGAAGGAGTGCGCTTCTACGATCGCTCGCTAAGGCTGTACGAGGTGCTGGCCGCGGATCTGAATTTCAATGTGATGTTTTCCCGGCGTGGACACCTAACCCTCGCCCATAACGACAGTTCGCTTCGGACCATGCGGTGGCGCGCAGAGGTCAACAAGCTCGAGGACATCGAGTCTGAGGTCATAGATCCGGGCGAGATCAAAGAGCTCGTGCCGTACCTCGACACTTCAGGCGACGCTCGCTACCCGATACTCGGCGCGCTTTACCACCCGCCGGGCGGAACCATCCGCCACGATGCGGTCGTCTGGGGATACGCACGTGCTGCGGATGCTCGAGGCGTGCACCTGCACCAGAACACTGAAGTCACCGGGATCGATGTCACGGGTGATCGAGTCGTGGGTGTCCGGACGAACCGCGGGTCTATAGCGACTTCCGTAGTCGTCAACTGCACAGCGGGGTGGTCATCCCTTATCTCCAAAATGGTCGGCGTAGACATGCCGATCAAAACCTTTCCTTTGCAGGCCGCTGTTACCGAGCCGGTGCGGCCCTTCCTGCACGCTGTCGTGGTATCCGGGACTCTGCACGTTTACATGAGCCAGACCGATAGAGGCGAGCTTGTTTTCGGGGCGAGCGTCGACCCCTTCCCCTCGTATTCGATGAGGGGCTCGCTGGAGTTCACCGAGGGCGTAGCGGGCGATATCCTCGAGCTGATGCCGTCGCTGGCAACGATGCGAGTGCTCCGGCAGTGGGCGGGACTGTGTGATGTCACCCCCGATTTTTCGCCGATCATGGGAGTAACACCCGTCACGGGCTTCTATGTCGACGTCGGCTGGGGAACCTACGGCTTCAAGGCCGCTCCCGTCGCCGGCGAAGCGATCGCCCAGCTGATCGCCACAAAGAAAACTCCCACGCTCATCGCGAGCTTCGACCTCGCTCGCTTCTCCGAAGACAGACTGGTGGGAGAAAAAGGAGCGGCAGCCGTTGGGCACTGATAGCCGATGATTCTGATCCCCTGCCCTTACTGCGGGCCCCGCAATGCATCCGAGTTCCACTACACCGGCGAGCAAAGAAGTCGCCCGGACCCGAACCAAACGACTCCTGGAGCGTGGCGTTCCTATCTGTATATGCAGTCCAATGAAGCGGGTTGGGCTGCCGAGACATGGTGGCACGGATCGGGGTGCAGGCGATACTTGACCGTCGAGCGCCATACGGTCACCAATGAGGTGCGCGCGATACAACCCTCAGCCGGTCATCCCCGACGGCGCCTGCGACATGAAGCCGCGAAGACCGAAGGGCTAACCGTCGAGGGGGATCCCGACTGATGCGATCCACCGCCATAAGGGCAGAGTTGATGCGCCTTGGGCCCCAGCCGGGCGAGGTCATCGACCGGAAGCAGCGATTCTCATTCACATGGAACCGGAGGGAATACCCGGCGTACTCAGGTGACTCGATCGTCTCTGCACTATCGGCTGCAGGCGAGCGCATCTTCTCCCGAAGCTTCAAATACCATCGTCCCAGAGGATTGCTGACCGCTAGCTATCTCGATCCGAACTGCATCCTTCAGGTCGGGGACGAGCCCAACGTGCGAGCGGCGCACCGACACGTGACACCCGGAATGACGGTGCGCTCCCAGAACACATGGCCGTCCCTTCGGTTCGACTTCAAGGCCGCCAACCAATCGATCGCGCGCTTTTTACCGGCCGGTTTTTATTACAAGACGTTCATCAAGCCGCAGCTGCTGTGGCCGGCATACGAAAGTGTTCTGCGACGATTCGCTGCCGGCGGCACCGTATCGGCCGCTGCGCGCCACGGCTCTTTCGACAAGCGTTACGTCCATCCCGACGTGCTCGTGGCCGGTGGGGGCCCGGCAGGGATGGCTGCGGCCCTCGCGGCCGCCGAGGCCGGCGCGCAGGTGCTGCTCGCAGAGGAAGAGCATGAACTCGGAGGGCACCTCCGGTGGGGAGGCTACGAAGAGCTTCAGATCCTCGACGCGCTACGCACGGAGGTCTATGCCGCATCCAACATCGAGGTGATGGTCGACTCCGTCGTCACGGGTCGGTACGACGGGAACTGGGTCTCCGTGCTGCAACGAAATCTCCAGTACGTGGTCGAGCGGCTCGTGAAGGCGCGCACTAAGTCCCTCGTTGTTGCCGCCGGGCTGATTGAGCGTCCGTATGTGTTCGAGGGAAACGACACGCCCGGTGTCATGTTGTCTACCGCGGCTCGTCGGCTCATCAACCTCTACGCGGTCAAGCCCGGTGAGAGAGCCGTGGTCTTCACGGCTAACCCTGAGGGCGACGCTGCAGTGGTCGATCTCCAGCGAGCCGGCGTCGAAGTGGCGCGCGTCGTCGACGCGCGGCAAGGCGGCCGCATAGTGCGGGCGCGGGGGGGCCGAGGCGTTCACTCGGTCGACTGCGACGACGGAGAAAAGGTGAGGTGTGACTTGCTAGTCACAGCGGTCGGATGGACCGCTCCTACATCTCTTCTCAACATGGCAGGCGACCGTCCCGTCTATAACCCGTCGGCGGCTCGTTTCTTTCCTTCGCAACTCTCCGATGACGTCCTTGTCACCGGCGGCATAGTCGGCGACGGGTCGATTGACCAGCTGATCGACCACGGCCGCGCCACAGGCCGTGAGGCGGCCCGGCGTGCGGCGGTGATCGCCGGAGCGCTTAGTGAGGCTACCCCGCAGTCCCTTCGGCCCGAGAGCACTTCGAGGACGTCTGTTTCGGCCGCCGAGCCGTCACCCGAGCTTCCGATCGTTGAGCATCCAGCGCTATTTCGAGCCACCACCCATGGAGTCGTCGATTACTCCGAGGACGTGACTTCCAAGGATCTCTTCGGCGCCGTGGAGGAGGGGTACGACTCCATCGAGCTCGTCAAGCGATACACGACTGCCACGATGGGACCGGCACAGGGAAAGCTCGAGACCGTCAACGTCGCGGCAGTGGTTGCTGAAGCCACTAATTGCTCGATCGAGGAGATCGGAACGACCGTGTGGCGCCCTCCGTACAGCCCGATCACACTGGGGGCTTTAGCCGGGCGGACCTTCGAGCCGGTTAGGTTCTCGCCTATGCAGCCGTGGCACGATCGTCACGGCGCTAGCCCTCTCGTGGCCGGGCAATGGATCCGCCCAGACCATTACGGCGATCCGGCGGCCGAGGCCCGTAACGTACGGACAAACGTCGGCCTGATCGACGTGACGCCTCTCGGTAAGTTCGATCTGCAGGGTCCAGATGTGCCCCATCTTCTGAACCTCTTGTATGTAAACAAGTGGTCCAAACTCGACGTAGGCGCGGTGCGCTATGGCGTGATGTGCGCTGAGGACGGAGTCGTCTTCGATGACGGCGTCACCGGACGGCTGGATGAGAACCACTACGTGATGACCGCTACATCTTCAGGCGCAGATGCCGTATGGGAATGGATAGAGAACTGGCTTCAGACCGAACGACCCGACTGGGATGTCCATGCAACACCCGTCACCTCCGCCTACGCAAGCATCAATGTAGCCGGGCCGAAGTCCCGAGAGTTGCTGCTGCGGGTGACGGAAGGTATCGACCTCTCTCCGCACGCCTTTCCGTACATGCGGGTTCGTTCCGGGCGCATCGCCGGCATAGATGACTCCTTCATGTGGCGCATTGGGTTCACCGGAGAGCTTAGCTATGAGATCCACGTGCCGGCCGCCTATGGGATGTTCGTGTGGGAGAGACTCATGGAGGCGGGCGAGGACCTGGGGGTTGGACCGTTCGGTGTCGAAGCTCAGCGCATCCTTCGCCTCGAGAAGGGTCATCTCATCGTGGGCCAGGATACCGACGGACTCACAAAGGCCTACGCAGCAGGGCTCTCGTGGGCGATCAAGCTCGACAAGGATGACTTTTCGGGAAAGCCCGAGCTCGTATGGCAAGACACGCGAGCGGATTACTTCCGGCTAGTGGGGTTGCAGCCATTCGATGGATCGGTTGTTCCCGCAGAAGGAAGCCAGATCATCGACGTCAACGGCGCGATAGCCGGGCGCATCACTTCCAGCCGGATGTCGCCGACTCTCGAACGCTCGATCTGTCTCGGGCTAGTTGCGCCTCACCTTGCTGAGGCGGGAACAACGGTGACGGTAAAGCTCCCCGATGAGGGCCGAATACCGGCGACGGTGACGGCACAGCACGCGCACTTCGATCCGGAGGGGACACGACTTCGTGGCTGACGAGCAGCGGATCGCCCGAAGCCCGATTACGCCGGCACCGCCCGTGAGGGTAGCGGACGGCTGGGAGGTCAGCGCTCGTCGTAGTAACCGTGATCTGCGCATGACCGACGCCTCTCCGCTTACGAAGACACTCGTGCGAGCGCCCGCAGACGGCAACGTCGCCGGGCTCCTCGATGTCCCCCTGGGCCACGCGGCTCGAAATGGGAACGGTGTACTGGTATCGACTTCTGCCCCCGGCGAATGGTGGTTGATAGGGCCTCCGCAGGCAGACGCGAGCGTGGCGATCGAGGTCGAAAGCGTTGAGCAGGAGTTGATGAGCATTCTTGACCTGACGCATGAACGGGCCGCTGTGCGCCTCACTGGTGCGGCCGCGCCCAGGCTCCTTGAAAAGGTGTGCGCCATAAACCTCTGTGAGCAGATCACGCCTAACGGTGCTGCCTTTCGGAGCTCTGTGGCGCGAGTCGTCACAGACATCGTGCGCGACGACTCCAATGGAGAGCGCTCTTACTTGCTTCACTTCGAGCGCTCCTATGGCCAGTACCTGTTCGACGCGCTATTGGACGCAGGCAGGGAATTCAATGTTGACGTGGACGGCTTTATGCCGCCCGGCATCTAGAAACGGAGGTGCGGTGATGGGGTTTCCGTCCGACTTGCAGATCGCGCGGGGGGCGTCACTTAAACCGCTGTTCGACGTCGCCGCAGGAATGGGCATCGGCCCCTATCTGCTCGAGCCGTACGGCGAAGGTGTCGCAAAGATCAAGCTGGCGGCGATCGAAGAGCTCTCCGACCGACCCCGGGCCAAATACGTTGTGGTTTCCGCCATCACTCCGACTCCGCTGGGCGAAGGAAAGACCACGACCACTGTGGGTCTAGGTCAGGGATTCAGCCACATCGGGAAGCAGGCAACCGTGGCGATCCGCCAACCTTCGATGGGACCGACCTTCGGCATCAAAGGAGGTGCGGCAGGGGGAGGCTATAGCCAAGTCGTACCGATGGAATTGCTCAACCTGCACCTGACCGGCGATATGCACGCAGTGACTGCGGCGCACAACCTGCTCGCCGCGATCATTGATAACCACATCTACCGCCGGGACGGAGTGGACATTGAACAACACAGCGTTACATGGCGGCGCGTACTGGATGTGAACGATCGAGCCCTGCGCAACATCGTTGCCGGCCTCGGTGCCCGAGCAGACGGCATCCCCCGACAGACCGGTTTCGACATCACCGCCGCCTCTGAAGTCATGGCCGTCTTAGCGCTGTCAAGGTCGCTGCAAGACATGCGCGCAAGGCTGGGCCGAGTAGTGATTGGCTCGAACGCCCAAGGAGAGCCCGTGACGGCCGAGCAGCTGAAGACGGCCGGTGCAATGACGGTCTTATTGCGTGAAGCTATCAAGCCGAACCTCATGCAAACCCTCGAGAACACCCCTGTGCTCGTTCACGCAGGGCCCTTTGGGAACATCGCACACGGCAACTCGTCGGTCGTCGCCGATCTCTTGGGCATTCACGCGGGCGATTACCTGGTCACCGAAGCGGGGTTCGGCGCCGATATGGGCGCTGAACGATTCTTCAACATCAAGTGCCGCACATCAGGTCTCCGCCCGGACGCGGCGGTCCTCGTCGCGACCGTGCGCGCGCTCAAGAGCCATTCGGGCCGCCATCACGTCGTTGCCGGTCGCCCTCTGCCCCCCGCCATGCTCGAAGAGAACCCGGACGACGTCCAGGCTGGTGCCGACAATCTCCGCAAGCAGATCCAAAACATCCGCCTTCATGGAGTGGAACCGGTTGTGGCGATCAACTCCTTCCCCACAGATCATGCTTCCGAGCGCATCGCGATTCGCGAGATTGCCGAAGAGCAGGGGGTTCGTGCTGCTGTATGTACGCATTTTCAGGATGGTGGAAAGGGGGCGACGGAACTCGCCGAAGCTGTCGCCGAAACGGCAGAGGAGCCGAGTAACTTCAATCTCCTGTACGAAGGCGAGGCAACTCTCGAGCGAAAGATTCATACGATCGCGACCAAGGTCTACGGTGCCGAGCGCGTTGAATACGATCTGAAAGCCGCTCGTCAGTTGGAGTCCTACGAGGCGAACGGTTTCGGGAACCTGCCGATCTGCATCGCCAAGACGCACCTTTCCATTTCCTCGGACCCGGCCCTCAAGGGGGCACCGACCGGGTGGGTGCTGCCCGTGCGAGAGGTACGGGCCTCGGTCGGAGCAGGGTTTATCTATCCGATCTGCGGAGACATGCGGACAATGCCGGGGCTCAGCTCGCGTCCCGCAGCTGAAGTCATAGACATCGATGAGGACGGAGAGATAGTGGGGCTCTCGTGAGTGACGACGACCTGAACACCGGCAACCCCGGCACCGGACACAGTAGTGTCAGTTCGGGCTCAACGAAGTTTGGGTCATCGGATAGCCCGATCTTTCTCAAGCAGACGATCGAAGGGTTCCTTGACGATCTCTCTGCACGGAACCCGACCCCCGGGGGAGGCCCAGCCGCTGCCATAGCGATCGCGATGGCAGCAGGTCTCGCCTCGATGGCCGCGCGTTTCTCGGACGACCAGTTGCCGGGCGCGTCCCGAATCGCTGAGACCGCCGACCTTCTTCGCACGCGGGTTGTGTCACTCGCGCAAGAGGATGCGCGCGCCTATCAAGAGGTGTTGGCCTCCTTTGAAGCATCGGCCAAAGGAGATCCAGCCACACGACGGGAAAGGATCCGGTCTGCGTTGTCCGGCGCCGCAGACGTCCCGCTGAGGATCACGGACGCCGGGGCGGAGGTCGCACAGCTTGCCGAAGAAGTCGCCCGGCGAGGTAACGGCAATCTGAGAGGTGATGCAATCACAGGTGCGCTGCTCGCTCACGCCGGAGCTCAGGCTTGTGCGCTCCTCGTCAGGATCAATCTCCACGGCGTCGAAGACGAGAGAATCGCACGAGCTCAGGGGCTCGCCGACACTGCCGCAGACGCCGCACGACGAGCCCAGGTAGGGGACGCCTAGCGTGCCGGGGATCGTCGGTGCAAGCAAACATCCTGATAGGCCCGATCGTGTTCGGTTCATCCGTACGGCGCTGTCGACGACTCTCACACCCTTTGAAGTGGCGCGTACCTTCCGCCACGATCCCTGGCCCTTCGCCCTCATAGGCACGTGGGCGGGCGGTGGCTCCGTCATCGGATCGGCCCCTCTCCGAGTGGCACACGCTGACGACGATCCCTTCGAAGTGCTGAACCAGCTACCTACCGTCGAAGGACCAGTGGATGGGACGGTTGGTGGAGGTTGGGTCGGGTACTTGGGATTCCAGCTTGGGGGCAGAGTCGAGCGACTGCCGTCACCGCCACCCAGGCGTGTGCCATTGCCCGAGTTCAGTCTGGCCTTTTACGATCACGTCCTTCACTACGATCACGACAGCGACATCTGGTGGTTTGAGGCGTTGTGGAGCCCTCGGCGAGCAACTCTGATCGAGAGCAGGCTCGAGCTGTTTAGTACTCGATTGGCGGCTCCCCCGGAGGCGGCCAACCCTTATCGAGTTCGAGACTTTACTTCCGTCCCAGACCCTGAGGAGCACGGCAAAGCCATACGCCGGTGCATCGATTACATCCATGCGGGTGACATTTTTCAAGCCAATCTCTGCATCAGACTCGAGGCGAATCTTGACGGCGACCCACTCGACCTCTTTCTAGACTGCGCGGGCAAACTACATCCGAGGTACGCGGGCTTCGTCGCTGGTCCGTGGGGTGCCATCGCGAGCCTCTCCCCCGAGCTATTCTTAGAGCGCAGGGGTAGAGGCGTGCGTAGCGCGCCCATTAAAGGAACATGCCCCCGATCGACTTCGAATTCGGCACTCGAACGGGAACGGCTCCTTGAGTCGGCCAAGGACCTGGCTGAAAACGTGATGATCGTCGACTTGATGCGGAATGATTTCGGAAGGGTCTGCGCGCCAGGATCAATAAGAGTGCCGTCACTCGCCCACGCGGAAGCTCATCCCGGAGTATGGCATCTGGTATCCGAGGTGACCGGCGAGCTGAGAGATTCGATCGACGATGCCACCCTCCTGCGCGCCACATTTCCCCCAGGTTCGGTATCCGGTGCTCCCAAGGTCAGGGCGATGGAAATCATTTCAGAGGTGGAAACAACCGCACGGGAGGCATACACGGGCAGCATCGGATACGTGAGCCCTGTGGCGGGTCTAGAGCTCAACGTCGCGATCAGGACCTTCGAGTTTGGGGCGGGTCAAGTCTGGCTGGGTGTGGGTGGAGGCATCGTCGCCGACTCGGATCCCACGGCGGAGGTCCAGGAATGCTTCACCAAAGCGTTGCCCCTCATTCAAGCAGCCGGAGGCTTCGTGGAATCTTCCGATCTTGGGGGCGTCCGGACTGGAAAAGGCGAACCTTTCAGGCAGAGTCCGGAGCAGCCCGATCCGCGCTTCGGCGTGT
Source organism: Actinomycetota bacterium (assembly GCA_030859685.1). GTDB lineage: Bacteria > Actinomycetota > CADDZG01 > CADDZG01 > WHSQ01 > JACCXF01. The sequence continues at coordinate 23,422 of JALZJQ010000096.1, forward strand.
TCGAGACCCTCCTGGGGATCGAGGGAACCGCGGTTGAAATGGACGCTCATCTCGAGCGCCTTAGCATCAGCGTTGAGGCTCTCTACAAGCGGCCCCTTCCCATGAAGGTGAGATGGGAACTTGATGAAGCAATGCGGGATTCTCGGGGAGTCCAGCGTTTACGCCTCTCGGTCTGGCCGCGCCCGGATGGGCAGCTTGAATCGGACCTTCGCTTGGAGGCCGTCGATTCGCAGGCCGTTAATGAGTCTGCGGATGTCACGAAGCTGGTCATCGGGTATCTAAGTGACGGTCTTGGACCTCACAAGTGGAGAGACCGCGGCATCCTCTCGATTCTCGCCAGAGCTCACCCCTTGTCAGCCGGTGAAGAGACACTCATCATCGATGACAACGGTGAGGTTCTGGAAACTGCAAGAGGCAACGTCTTTGCACTTCTGGACGCCACGCTGGTCACGCCTGCCACCGATGGCCGAATACTTCCAGGAGTAACTCGTGCGCGCATCCTTTCGCTTGCTCGCGAGCTTGGCGTATCAACGGCGAGCAGAGTTATCGAGCTCAACGATCTTCGTCGTGCAGAGGAGGTCTTCGTCACGAGCTCTATCCGTGGCGTCACACCCGTGGCCAGTTGTCAGGGCGTCGGCACGTGGCCGATCGGTTCGCTCACTACAGAACTGAGAAAGGAACTATCTCAGTATTGGGCAAACTCAATCCCTGTTATTCCCTGAGTCAGTTGAAATCGCGTCTACTGATCATCGACAACTACGACTCGTTTGCTTACAACCTCGTCCAATATTTCTGTGAGCTAGGCCATAACCCGGATGTTGTCCGCAACGACAGTGTCTCTATCAAGGAAGTCGCAGGAATGGCCTTGACTGGAATCGTTATTTCGCCCGGACCTTGCACTCCTAAGGACGCAGGAATCAGTACGGGAGTCGTAAGGAGGCTGGGCGCCCACGTGCCGATACTGGGAGTCTGCCTCGGTCATCAATGCATTGGAGAGGCCTATGGGGGCCGGGTCGTCCGCGCAGGCAAAGCTGTTCACGGCAAGTCATCGCTCATCCGACATGATCAGCAGGGCGTATACCGTGGTCTTCCCTCTCCGTTGCGCGCCACTCGCTACCATTCCTTGGTCGTCGACCGATCTTTGCCTGCCGATCTCCACGCGACGGCATGGACGGAGAATGGCGCGCTCATGGGGATCCGTCACCGCCACTTTCCCGTGGAAGGAGTGCAGTTTCACCCCGAGTCCATCCTGAGCGAATGCGGACACGCCTTGCTTCGAAACTTCATCGAGCTCTGCGAGAGAAGGGATAGCACCCGTTCACAGCCAGTGCCTAATCGCTCCTGGGTTGTCTAGTCGCCTCCCGAGCACCCGATACGACTAGGGTCCAACTCATGAGCGAGCGGGATAGCCGGCACCCCGACACGATCGATGAAGTGATCGATCGGTTGGACGGGATCATCAGTGGGCCGCAGTCCAGAGGAGCCGCATCGGATACTTCGCGGCCCTCTCCCGTGGCCGGCCCCGATCCGTTGACCTCACATCGTTGGGCGTCAGACGGCGCCGGCAACCCGAGGTACCCGTTCGTATCCAGCTGGGATATTCTGCTATCGGTCGTGTCAGTGGGGATGAGATCTCACTCAGCGTTGTGCTGATTGAGGGAGATGGGGCGGGATGAAAAGGCTTAAGAGGAACATCGCGATATTCGGTGCGTTCGCGCTGGTTACCACTCTGCTTGGGGGCATCCCGGCGGTCGCAACACATCCGCGCGGGATCCACTCCGCAAACGTCACCCAGCTCGGTCGCAATCACCGCATCGAGATGAAGAACGGGGGCCATGCGCAGGGCTCGGATCTCGCTTTTCAAAGACGTCTCATCCTCGCGGGCGCCTACGAAGGCATCGGGGTCTTCAAGCGCTTGGCACGCAAGCCGTTCCTCAAGCAGGTTTCCTTTTATAACTGCCCTGGGTCGCAGGGCGACGTCTCGGTGCTGGGGAAGTTCGCTTTCGTCTCGATCGACTCACCCGGCTCGAACGACAAGAAGAGTCGGGTGTGTAACAACACCGGAACGTCCGGCTCGGCGAGCTCTCCCAGCTCGGTCGGCAAAGAGGGCATCCGCATCATCAACATCTCGAACCCAAGAAGACTCAGGCAGGTGGCGTTCGTAGAGACGGAGTGCGGGTCCCACACCCACACGCTGATCCCTAAGGGAAAGACCACCTTCATGTACGTCGACTCCTATCCGATCGCTCAGAGCCTTAGCTGCAACGATGTCAACCACCCGGAGGGCGAGTTCACGGTTCTGCGATTCCCGACGAGACACCCGGCTAGAGCACGCATCGCCAGCACGCCCGATGTCGTCCCGGCCACGGCGGTTGACGCCGTCGGCTGTCACGATACGGGGGTGCTCCCGAGGAAGAACCTTGCGGTGGCTGCATGCCTTGGTGCGTTCTCTATCCTGAATATCAAGGAGCCGGCTCGTCCGAGGGTCTTGTCAACGGTGCAGAACCCCGCGATGGAGCTCGACCACTCGGGTGGATTGACCTGGAACGGCAAGGTCGCGGTCGTAAGTGATGAGCATGCCGGCGCGGCCGGCGGGGGCGGCTGCTCGACGGACCAAGACAGCACTATCGGAGCCATGTGGTTCTACGACATCTCGGATCGTCGTAATCCCGTCGAGAGAGGCCACTTCTCCCTGCCCCGCATTCCTCCCGTCGACACTCCCGAAGAGGCGGAGAGGTTCCGCTGTACGACGCACAACTGGAACGTCCTACCCATGAAGGACCCCAGGAAGTACATTGCAGTCTCCGCGTTCTACGCGGGCGGGTTTTCGGTGATCAACTTCAGCGATCCCGCCGATCCAAAGGAGCGCGGCTTCTACCTGCCTCGCAAGAAGGGCAAGCTCCCGGACATGTGGTCGGCGTACTGGTACAACGGCCGCATCTATACGAACGAGCACGCCAGCAATCTCGGACTCCGGGTTTTCCGGATGAAGGGACTCAGGAAGGGTCGAGTGAAGTATTTCGGGGGCCGGCTGAACCCTCAGACGATGATTGGGCCTCTTAGGTAGTCGTAGCCCACGATCCGCTCGGTTGCATCGAGGACATCGGGTCCTGTAACTGACACGCGTTGTCGGTCCCGGCGATTTCGTCCACAATGAGGACGCGGTGGACGGGAAGGCTCAAACGAGTGAACACCAGGATCTTCGAGCGCGTCGCGTCCTATTCGGCCGACTTCCTAGCAGCACTCGGTAAGCGCAGGGTCTCGCCGACAGCAACCGTCGACGAGCTGCGGGAGGCGTTCGGGGGCCCGCTTCCGGAGTGGGGTATCGACCCCGAGACGATCATCAACGACCTGATCGAGGCCGCCGAGCCGGGCCTGATGGCGACGGCCGGTCCCCGCTTCTTCGGGTTCGTGATCGGCGGAGCCCTGCCCGAGGCGGTCGCTGCAGAATGGCTGGCGTCGACGTGGGACCAGAACGCTGGCCTCTACGTTGCGGCGCCCTCGGCAACGGTCGCCGAGGAGGTAGCGGGGAGGTGGCTGCTCGAGCTGCTCGGGTTGCCGGACCGCTGCTCGTTCGGCTTCGTTACGGGGGGCCAGATGGCTAACTTCACCGGCCTCGCCGCAGCACGCCACCACGTGCTTGCGCAGGAGGGCTGGAACGTGCAGACGAGAGGGTTACAGGGAGCGCCGGCCCTTCGAGTGATCGCGAGCGAGGAGCGACACGCAACCATCGGCCGGGCGCTCCGCTACCTGGGGCTCGGCACCGACTCACTACGACTCGTCGAGACGGACGGCCAGTCTCGGATGAGACTCGACGCATTGCAGACCACGCTGGAGGAAGGTAGTGGCCCGACGATCGTCTCGGCCGAGGCGGGTAACATCAACTCCGGCGCGTTCGATCGTTTCGACGAGGTGTGCGACGTGGCGCACGCCGCGAAGGCATGGGTGCATGTGGACGGCGCCGTCGGTCTGTGGGCCGCTGCCTCGCCCGGGTGCCGTCATCTGGTCACGGGCCTCGACGGGGCGGACTCGTGGGCGACAGACGCGCACAAGTGGTTGAACGTGCAGTACGACTCGGGGCTGGTCTTCTGCGCGCATCCCGAGGCGCACAAGGCGGCGATGAGCGTGCACGCCGACTACCTCGTCCATGCAGCGGACGAGCGGGAGCGGGACCCGATGGACTGGAACCCGGAGTTCTCGAGGCGCGCCCGCGGCTTCGGGGTCTACGTGACGCTGCGTGCGTTGGGCAGGTCCGGCGTGGCGGAGATGATCGATCGAAGCCGCGCACATGCCCGGCTTTTCGCCGAGCGCCTCGGCGCGGAGCCCGGCATCGAGATCCTGAACGAGATCGTGATCAACCAGGTCCTCGTCCGCTTCATGGCCGAGAACGGAGACCACGGCGACCGCACCCGCCGCGTGATCAAGGCGGTCCAGGAGGACGGCACCTGCTGGCTCAGCGGAAGCAAGTGGAAGGGGACCGACGTGATGCGCATCTCGATCTCGAACTGGTCGACGACGACCGAGGACGTCGAGGTCTCGGCCGACGCGATCTTGCGAAGCGCCTCGGCGAATCCCTGATTACGCCGGTCACCTGACGACGAGGGCGTCCGGCTTCCTGGAAACCAAGATTCCCTTAACCCTTTTTTCTTCACACGTCCTTTCACACGGGTGCCCCCGATGCTGCATCTATCGGAGAGCACTACGAAGGGAGAGAGAGAGATGGCAGCCAAGGTAGAGACGCTTCGGACCAGCACCTTCAGTGGGTGGAGGCAGCGTGGTCTCGTGACGAAGATCGCCGCAGCAGCGAAGCGGTGGGCTCAGCGGGGGCAGCTCGGATCCTCCGACGAGTTGAGGGCCTACACGGGCGCACGCTAAGCGATAGATAATCGAGACACAGTGGCGAAGCTGACGATCAACCTGTTGGGCGCTCCGGACGTCGAGCGAGACGGAGTGCCCGCACCTTCCCCCAAGGGTAAGAAGGTATGGGCGCTCCTTGCATACCTGATCCGTTCGGACACGCCGGTATCCCGTGAGCGTCTCGCATCACTTCTGTTCGCCGACGCCGACGATCCTCTCGGGGCGCTGCGATGGAATCTCGCGGAGCTCAGACGGCTCCTCGGGGTCAAGGACATACTGCGCGGAGAGCCCATCGCGCTTTCGCTTCCGCCGGGAACCGACGTAGACGTCGAAGGAATCACAACTGGAACGTGGCGCCAGGCCATGTCGATCGGAACGATCGGGGGCACCCTCCTCGAGGGCCTCAGCTTCCCTAAGCTGCCGTCGTTCGAAACGTGGCTTCTAACGGAGCGGAGACACGTCGCCAACGCATGCGCCAGCGTGATGCGAGAGGCGGCACTTGGACGGATCGCCGCGGGAGCCCCCGAGGACGCCATCAAGCTCGCTCGTAAGCTCGTTGAACTCGATCCGCTCGACGAGTCCTACCAGGCGCTGCTGATCAGAAGCCTCGCTGCATCCGGTGATCGAATAGCGGCTGGCTCGCAGCTCGAGGCGACCCGCGCTCTGCTGATGAAGGAGCTGGGTGTAGAGCCCGGCCCCGATGTTGCAAACGCGGTCAACATGCCGGTGGCTACGTCCACATCTTCGCTCGGCGGCAGTTCCGTTGCTCGAGCGCAACTTGATGCCGGCCGCGCCGCTGTGGCCGCGGGAGCCGTCGAGGCGGGACTCGAGTCGCTCCGACAAGCAGCGACGGAAGCGCAGGTTGTTGGAGACACCGCGCTTGAGGCCGAGGCACTGTTCGCACTTGGGTCGTCTCTTATCCACACGCCGCGCGGACGAGACATGGAAGGGTCGGTCGTACTGCATCAGGCGATCGACGTAGCGTCGGAAGCCGGTCTCGTTAACCTCGTGGCCGGGGCTCGACGCGAGCTCGGCTACGTCGAGCTGCTCGCCGCCCGCTACGACCGTGCACGCGGGTGGCTTGACCAAGCTCTGGAAGCTGTTGACGACGACATCGCTGAAGAGGCCGCGATCAGGTCGGTGCTGGGCGCTTGCTGGTCGGATACGGGGCATTACCCCGAAGCGTTTGAAGAGCTCGAGAAGGCGATCGCGCTCGCCGACGAAGCCGCGGTTGCGAAACAGATCTCCTTCGCATCCGCCTTCCTTGGCCGAGCGCAGTTGATGACGGGTGCAGTGAGCGAGGCACGCGAGACGTTGGTCCGCTCCAAGAAGCTAGCGGAGCAGGAAGGCTGGACGTCGTTCGTAGCGTGGCCCGAAGCCTTGCTTGGCGACTGCATGCTCGCCGATGGCGATGTCGACGAAGCCGCCGATCTTTATCAGCACGCCTTCACGCTCGGCTGCCACTTCGCCGATCCCTGTTGGGAGGGCATGGCGGCTCGCGGTATCGGTCTCGTGAAGTCTCTGCGTGGGGATCCTGAGGAAGCCATCGACTGGCTCGACGACGCCCGTACCCGGTGCGTCAGGATCGCGGACGCGTACATCTGGGTCGAGGCGTACTGCCAAGATGCTCTGTGTGAGGTTGCGATCGCTCAAGGTTCCGAGGGGGCGACCCAGTTCGTGGACGAGCTCGAACAGCGGGCAGCGTCTACCGGGATGCGCGAATACGTCGCGAGGGCCTACGTCCACCGGCATCGACTTGGCGGCGAGAAGGCCTTGGATGCGGCCCGCGTGCTGGCGAGTCGCGTTGCGAACCCGGCTCTTCACGAGGTGCTAAGGGCAGCCGATGCCGTCGCGGCGGCATTGTAGTCAAGGCCTACCGAAACCGTATGAACTCGAGCCAGCCTCTACAGGCAGACCGGCGGGCACACAACCCCATGGGAGTAGCAGTCCGACGCCGTTTCTGGTTGATTGAGGCGTCCGATGGCTGACAATCGCCGCTCGTCGAAGGATGATAGAGGCGATCAAGAGTGTCCGCAATCTCCACGGGAGGATCCATGGCTAACAAAGACAAGGGCGGCACCAAGGGAGACAAAAAACAGGCGAAGAAGAGCCTGAAGGAGAAGAGGGCCTCCAAGAAGGCGAAGAAGTCGGGGGGCGGCAGCACCATGCCGCAGGCGTAGCGGAACCGCTCCTCAGACGCCGGCTTATTCCACACCAGAAGGGGCGGGTTGGAGCAGGACCCCTCTCACGCCCCATGTATTCCATCGGGGGAAAGCGCCTCGGGCGACAAGGGAGATGAGGTTGATGCCCCTGTCCTTGAGGAAACGGTCCGGGATCCTGATCATCCGGGGTTTGCTCCACGAATCCTTCTCTGTCGGCGCGATCCTGGCCACCGGTTTCCAGTTGACCATCAGGCGCAGCTCGCGGCGTTGAACGTCGAAGACCTCGAGCTTGAGTTGCCGCGGTCCGGATCTGCCGCCGGTCTCGAAGAACACCTCCTTCGGATGACTCCGGTCCGCTCCGGGAACGTTTCCGATAGGGGGTAGATAGCCCGACGTTCTGAACTTCACGGGTAACGCGGGAGCCTGTCTGGGATTAGCCGGGATGCGCCTCAGTTCGACCCAGTCCTCCCGACTGCTCGTCGCGAAATCGTAGAAGCTCCCGCCGAGGACCCCGTGCTCTCTAAGCGCGCGGACGTAGCCTCTGGTTTCGTTTCGGCTCGCGGAACTGGCGATGCCGCCTATGGGATGGAGCGGCACCTGCCGGTTGCCGCTGTGCCGCCGGATGAACCGGATGTTGAATCTGGTGTAGTCGTGGGCCTGCCGCATCCCGCTGGTGCGGTTGGTGAAGTAACTCATCGGAACCAGCACGTCGTAGATCCTGGCCAGCTTCTCGAAGGGAAAGTCTCGCGGGTGGCCCCAGTACCAACGCTCTCGGATCATTCCGTAGGGTGAGAGAACGATCCCGCTCAACGGGTAGGACGCGCCAGCGGCGCGGCGGATCCTTCTGGACAGGCGCAGCATGCACTCCTTGCGCTCGGAGATGGGCTTCACGATGGGGGCTTCGATGTCGAGCCCGAAGCTGTCGAAGCGCTGTCCTCTGGGGGTCCGGAACCTGATCGCAGCCATCGATCGATGGAGATCCTTTCGCATGCGTGCGAAGGACGGCAGGTACCACGCGACCACCTTCATGTTTCGTCTGTGGGCGGCGTGGATGATCCGGCTCGTCGCCGCGGGGCGGAAGATCGCGGAGTCCGAGCTGTAGTTGGCCGTTTCCAGATAGATCGTACGGACGCCATGCCTTTTCATGTTGCGCACGGCTTTCCGGGGATGGTCCCACTGGTTGGAGTCGTGGATGTCCACCCAGGTGCCGAGTCCCCGGTACGCCATGATGCTCGCCTTGCGAGCGGATAGGGCGGGTTCGGGACGGACGATCGTCGCCAACATCCCCGACGCGACGATTGCTGCGCTGACAAGCAAGGCAGTCGGTCTGCGTACAGATTTGAAGGTCATCGCCGTTAGAAGATCACGTATAGCTTTCTCAGCGTTTCGTGGATCTCCCATGTCCCCTTCCACCCGCGTGGGAACATCGCGGTGTCGCCCGGGTTCAACGTGACCGCTTCATCGCCCTCGGCGGTGACGGTCATACTGCCCCCGATTATGTGGACGAACTCATTCGTTTCGAGTTTCCAGAAAGATGGCCCTGGAGAGCACACCCACACACCTGAGGAAGCGTCACCTTCTTCCCACAAGGTGTACCCAGAGGTCTGCATCTCTGGTCCGGTAGCTTCTTCGAGCGAACCCCAATCCTCCAATTCGGTCATGATGGCCGCCTGGGCCAAGAACGGGGT
>JALZJQ010000117.1 GCA_030859685.1 Actinomycetota bacterium
CCCGCGGAGCAACCGGCAGCCGAGGCCCCCGCGGAGCAACCGGCAGCCGAGGCCCCCGCGGAGCAACCGGCAGCCGAGGCCCCCGCGGAGCAACCGGCCGCTCAGAGCGACGCCCCCACCGCATCCCAAGCCGACCCCGAGTACGCCCCCGCCGCGGCGGCTGCGGCAGGGACCGGCGCAGCGCCGGCCGGGAACGCTGCGGCTCCAGCAGCGGCGGTCGCCACCGAACCGGAACACCGTCAGGTCGCCGGCGTCACCCACGGAACCCCGACCGGCAACCGACTCCGACCGGAAGACGGCGTCTCGACGGAGGCGCAGTTCGAAGGGCAGCGCGCGATGTACGAGCGGCGGAAGCTGATCGACGAGCTCGTCGCAACGGGGGTTCCCGCAGCATCGGCCGCCGACACGGGGCGCCAGCGCGCGCCGTGGCTGGCCATCCTCTATCTCATCATCCCGTTGCTCGTGGTCGGTTTCATCGTCACGAACTCCGAGGATGCCGAGCCCGCCGCCGAGCCCGCACCCCAGGAGACGGAGTCGGGAGGGGGCGATACCGGGGGAGGGGGAGCCGTGGCGTTGGTCGCCGAGGGCCTCGCCTTCGACACCCAGACCATCGAGGTAACCGCGGGCGATCCGGCTCCCGTCGAGCTGGACAATCAGGACACGGCGGTCCACAACATCGTGATCTTCGACAACCCGGAGGAGGCCTCCGGCGAGGAGCTCTTCACTAGTCCCGATGTCGATGCCGGGTCCGCCGAGAGCTTCGAGATCGATCCGCTCGACCAGGGCGAGTACTTTTTCCACTGCGAGTATCACCCTCAGATGGCCGGGACGGTCGTTTCGAGCTGATCCACGGGGCGCACCCGTGGCGGGAGAGGGATAGACTCGCTCGTGAAAGTTTTCACAAGCGGTGACCCGGGAACCTAACGGGTCCCGCGGCCTAGGCTCGGCGGGCCCGCTCGTTGGAGGGTGTGCCGAAAGGGAGGTGCAGTGTCGACCGAGGTCGACGTTGCGATCGTCGGAGGAGGACCGTCCGGCGCCGCCGCGGCGCATCTCCTCGCGACCCGGGGTCATTCCGTTCTCGTGTGCGAGAAGAAGGCATTCCCGCGCGAGAAGACCTGCGGTGACGGACTTACCCCTCGCGCGGTCAAGGTGCTCGAAGAGATGGGCCTCGGCGACGAGATGGCGACCTGGGAGCGCGTCGAAGGTCTGCGCGTGCACGCCGCCGGCAAGACCCTCGAGCTCCCCTTCCCGCAGCTACGTGACTGGCCCGATTACGGGCTCGTCAAACCTCGCAAGGACCTGGATCGCATCGTCCTCGATAGCGCGGAAGCCGCCGGAGCGAAGGTGCTTTACAAGACCCAGGTGGTCGACCCGATCTTCGATCGCGGGATCTGCACCGGGTTCGTCGCGAAGCGCGACGGCGAGAACGAGAGCGTGTCGGCCAAGTGGGTGATCTGCGGAGAAGGCGCCGCCACCAAGTTCTCTCGTTCGCTCGGACGCGTGCGCGACGTCGACTATCCGATGGGGCTGGCGGTGCGGCAGTACTTCAGGTCGCCGATGGAAAGTTCCGGGTGGTTCGAGGCCTACCTCGATATCCGATCTGCGGACGAGTCGCTCCCCGGATACGGCTGGGTCTTTCCGGTCGGCGACGGAACCGTGAATGCCGGCGTCGGTCTCCTCTCGACGTTCGGCGGCTGGCGTGACGTCAACCTGAACAACCTGCAGAAGGGCTTCATCGGGAGCTTGCCCCCCGAATGGGATGTGAACTACGACACCGTCTGTTCCCGTCCGCGTGGGGGCCGGCTGTTCATGGGTCAGAGCGTCTGGCCCCCGCACGGGCCCGGCTTCCTTCTGACCGGGGATGCCGCGGGGATGATCAATCCGTGCAACGGCGAGGGCATCGCCTACGCGTACGAGACCGGGCGAATAGCGGCGCGCCACATCGACGAGGCGCTCCGGACCGGGTCGTCTCCTACGCTGTGCGGATATTCCGAGGAGCTCATGGAGACCTACGGCCCGTACTACCGGCTCGGTCGCAGGTTCGTGAAGCTGATCGGCTACCCGGTCCTGATGGAGAAGTTGGTCTCGATGGGGATGAACTCCAAGACGGTCATGAGCTTCGCCCTGACGCTACTGGCCAACCTCGAGGATTCGAAGGCGCACGGCGCCGAGCAAAAGGGATTCAAGTTCATGAAGAGACTCGCGGAGCTGAAACCGTGAGGCAGCCGCGAGCTAGAAGGCGACCTCGATGAATACGCCCGACTACCTACCCATCCTCTTCTTG
>JALZJQ010000108.1 GCA_030859685.1 Actinomycetota bacterium
GAACTTCTTCAACGTCTGATGGAAGCGCTCGACCTTGCCGCAAGTCTGGGGATGGTAGGGGCGGGAGTGCTTGTAGTCGATGCCGAGCGCGAACAGCTCGGATTCCATCGCGGAGTAGCCGTGCCGGTAGGCGGCGGTGTAGATGCAGCCGTTGTCGGTCAGGACCGAGGCCGGCAGACCCCAGGCCCCACCTGCCTCGTAGAGCGTCGCGACGACATCCGGAGCGCTCGTGACCGCGCGCACCCCGGAGGCGACGCAGACCCTCGAGAAGTCGTCGAGGAAGTTCAAGATCTCGACCTTGGTGCCGTCTTTGAGCTCGAAGAAGGTGACGTCCGACTGCCACATCTCGTTGGGAAGCGACGCCTCGAAGCGGACGTAGGAGCTCTGGGGCCGTTTGTGCGGTTGCGGGGTGACGAAGCCTCGGCGTTTGAGGATGCGCCAGATCGTTGACACCGACGGTGGGCTGGGATCGCTGCGCGCGAGGTGGTAGTGGATCGTCTGCGCGCCGGCATCGAAGCCTTGGTCGCTGAGCTCCTTGCGGACCCTCACGACCCGGTCCTCTAGTTCGGCCGAGCTGCGATTAGCGACCTTCTTCGCGGCCCTCGACCCCGGAGCGATCGCCTCGTAGCCACCGTTGTTGAAGCGAGCCACGAGCTCGGCGACCCAGCTCTTGGAGACCCCATGCGCTCGTGCCACCTCCCGGCAGCTGCGCTTCTCCAGCACGACCGCATCGACCAGGTAGCGGGCCAGGTCCACGCGACACCTCCGTGGCTAGGGGTGTCCACTATGGCCCGCGACATGCTCGCTCAGCCGTGTCCACTATCCGGTGGAATCACACACCACGCCCTCCGCTAGGTCTGACTTGCACGAAGTTCATTTGACCTACTCAGCGAGAATGCCCCGCGCCGGCGGCCATGATTCACTCAGGTCTCCCCAACTGCTCGCCGCTGCCGTGGGGTGGTTTTCGTCACCCCATTGTCGGTCTGCCAGGCAGGGTGGAGCGGAGGATGTCCGGAAACGGCTAAATCGGACGGGCTAAATCGGACAGTTCCCTCAGACGAGCACGTTCAGTTGCGAACGAGTAACGGTCCGTAGTATTACGGGGGAGTAGTACCCCCAAGAAGTGGGTTTTTTCTACTCGGATTGGGGAGAAGCAAGGTTGGGGAAGCAAGGGGAGCTGTGCGGGGCTGAGTTGGTGTACACAGGACGCGGGCCCGCGATCTTGAGCACTTCGGCACACGGGGCAGTAACGAGCAAAGAGGGACCGGTCCAGGGGCGATGAGCATCACTGTGCAGGAAGAGCTGACGTCTTCGGCTGAGCAGCGTAACGGATCACTCGCCGCGTGGGCGCCCTCGATCGGCCGGAGCAAGCGGGCCTTCCTACCATCGGGAGAGCTGGTACTCGCAGTCGATCTGTGGGTCGTCCTCGCCGTCCTCTGGGCCAGTAGGTTGGCATCGTGGGGATTCCAACCCGCCGTGGCGGTTCTGAGCGTGACGACCTTTGCTTTGGTGGCGGTCCCTCGAACGTTCTCCGATCACTTGACCTTCAGCGCGATCGAAGACGCCGGAAGCATCATCCGCCGTGTGGCGCTCGCCTACGCGCTTGCGTCGGCTGCGCTTGCCCTGTGGGGAGGTGGCTCACCCCTCACCCTGCTCGCCGCCGCCGGATGTCTGGCGGGGGGCCTGACTCTCGGCCGGGCGTTCTCCTACGCGGCCGAGCGCAAGCTGAGATACAAGGTGAGTCGTTCGAGGACCTTGATCGTCGGAGGCGGGGAGGTCGCTCGTCGAGTCGTTTCGATCTTGGCCCACCGGGAGCATTACGGACTGCAAGTCGTTGGTGCGGTTGACGACGATCCGAAGTTCTCGCCAGCGGACCTCGGCAAGCCCGTCTTGGGCGGGATCTCGGACCTTCCTCTCATCGTCTCCGCGTACTCTATCGATACGGTGATCATCGCCTTCGGGTCCGGCGATCAGGCCGACCTGATCCCCGGGATCCGCAAGATCTTGACTTCCGGCGCGAAGGTGTGGGTGGTCCCACGGTTCTTCGAGCTCGGCTTCGACGAATCGGGCACCAATCATCTCTGGGGCCTGCCCCTCATGAGGGTGCGGCCGCCGGCGCATGCACGGCCCGAGTGGGCGGTGAAGCGGCTGGTCGACATCGCGCTCGCGGGCCTTGCCCTTGCCGTTGTTTCGCCGGTGCTCGCCGTCATCGCCCTCGCTATCGGCCTCACGTCTGGCCGTCCGATCCTGTACCGGCAGACGCGGGTTGGGATGGGCGGCAAACCGTTCTCTCTGCTCAAGTTCCGGACGATGAAGCGAGCTGACGAGGGTCAGGACGCGACCGAATGGGTCGCGGATGCCAACCGTGTCACTCCACTGGGTAAGTTCCTTCGGGATTCGAGCCTCGATGAGATTCCGCAGTTGATCAACGTCCTTAGGGGCCAGATGTCGCTTGTCGGTCCTCGTCCGGAGCGCCCCCACTTCGTCGAGATGTTCACGGAACGTTTTTCCCAGTACGCAACCCGCCATCGCCTGCCCGCGGGCGTGACAGGGTGGGCGCAAGTCCATGGACTCCGAGGAGACACTTCGATCGAAGAAAGGGCGATGTTTGATAACCACTACATCGAGAATTGGTCATTGGCGAACGATGTGAAGATCGTGTTACGGACGACAGGCTCTATCCTCAGGAATGCATCTTTGGTGTCATTGAATAGAATCGGAGCAGAGCAAGCGAGCGAGAAGCCAACGGAAGGTGGAGACGATGTTCGAGAGAGAGGGTCACATGTCTAGCGCAAGGCTTCTGGCGGGAGTGTGGTTGGTTGCTATGGCGGTTGTTCTGGTATTCGCCGGGACTGCCCTAGCGCAGGAGGCGCAGGAAGACCCCTATGCCAGCGACGAGCCCAAGGGAAGTCAGATCATCCGCGAGAGCGACAACCCGAACGACAATCCGAACGAGAACCCGAACGATGACGTTCTCGGTGAGCGGACCGCCACGGAGGCCGAAGGCTCCTCTCTACCGTTCACGGGTGGCGATATCGTCCTCGTCACGGCAACGGGGGCGGCTCTGGTTTTGACCGGCATGGCCATAGTTCGTCGAGTTCGGGCTTCAAGGGGAGAGATCTAGGGCCGAGCTCGGGTTTCGATCAGCCGAGGTCTAGAGCAGGGGTTCACGCCAGAATCGGACGAGTGAGTCCCACATCCGAGGGATCCCCCACCGCTCCTGCTTGCGCGCCCGGATGATCATGGGGCGATCGAATTCCCCTTGATAGTGGAGATAACCCTGCTCCACCTCGGTGTCTAGACCACGGACCGCCCAATCAGCGGGAAAGTTCATGTTCAGCTCGAGGTCGGCGTCGGCCGCAAGAGGCTGGGGGATCGCGGTCAGCTCGTAACCGCCGACCACGGCATCTACCTCGTACCGGACTTCGACCGTGGCCGACTCGCCGGGCGCTATCTCCACGTAGACGCCGGCGATCTTACGTCCGTCCTCACTCTCGACCACGACCCCCGCCGGCACGTCCCCGAGCTCCACGGCTTGAAGCGTTGCGTCACCTGGCATGTAGATCTCCACGAAACTTCGAAGGAGACCATAGGGGGTCCCTGCAACGTAGCGAGTGAGGCCCACAGGGACCTCATTGGACAGGGTCACTCGGGTTAGACAGGTGGCTTCGCCGCTTAGTGAGATATCGCAGTTGTGGGCAACCCGCCGCGCCACCCAATAGTCGAGCTTGCTGCCCCGACCCGGACCGCCTCCTCGATTTTGAACAGTCACCATCATCGTGTCTCCACGAAAATCGCGGCTCAGATCTCCGGTCATCCCTGCATCCCGAAGAGCCTGCTGCTCGGCGGGTTGGAAGGAGATGAAGCGGAGGTGGCCACCGGCAAAGGCCTCACCGATCTCGAGCAGGCGAGTTCGTCCGGCGAGCCCACGGCCGAGCAGTTGTTCGAAAGCCAACCGCCCTAGTTCCACGAGGAACGCTCTTCGAGCGTTCTGGTCCGTGAACCGCTCATAGGCTTCAGAGTAGGCAAAGCGCGCCAGCGATTCCTTATCGATAGAGTCGCCACTAGGCAGATCAAGCGACGCATCTTCGGACAGCAATGCCGAGAAGCCGCGGGGATCCGCGACTATGACTCCGTCCGTCGGAGTGCCGGTTACTTCTTCGAAGAGGCGTGATGAGACCAGCCCGACATCAGGGATGTCGGGCGAGTAGGTGGTGTTCAACCACAGAGTGCTATTCGCTTCGTAGGTCCCGTATCGTCGCAAGTAGGCGCGCGGAGCCTCTACCTGCACGCGCGGTTCCGTCTGCAGGTCGTGCGCAGAGGCGAACGAGCCGAGTTGCATACTTCCGTCGGACAAGGTTAGCGTCCCGGCCCCCGCCAAGATGCCTCCTGCACCTCGCAGTTCCGAGTTGTTGAGTAATAGAACGAGATAGGTTCGATCTTCCTCACTGCCAAGCAGAGGCTCCACGATCTGCAGTAGTTCCGCCGCCGCGTCGGCGGCGTCGTGAGATGACTCGGCCCTGTTGGTCAGCTCGGTGAGCAGACCCCAAAGAGGGGGCAGCAAGGCGCCGGATCTGCTTCCTTGCAATCTCTCTACCATCCGTTCGAGCTGTTCAGCCGTGTTCTGGAGGGGCTCCTGAAGTTCCGACAGACTTTCCAAGTTGATGCGTGCGTCGTTTATCAACCCTTCTTGTTCAAGCGTCTCCAGACGGTCGGCCAGGACCGCCGCGCTTGAAAGAACGTCGGAGGTGGAGCTTGCTATCGATCTCAGGGCGTCGATATTGGGGCCGATCAACGGGAGCTTCGATGCAATTCTTGCCGGAGACCCGCTCAGATGTTGCTCTGCCGCAAGGGCATGAGATCCGGATGCTCTTACCGCTTGTGCGTTGAGGCTTTGCGCTGACCCCAGAGCACTGCGGGCAGAAGCGAGCTCGAGAGCCGCTGGAATGATCGCGTAGCCGGTGAGCGCGAGCAACAGGAGACTGAAGATGAAGGCGAGGATGAATGCCTTTCTCGGGCCGCGCCACCGTTCTGTACGTGGCGGTTCGACGGCTTGTTCGAGAGACTCCTTGGTCCGCATGCTTGGAGTCTAGATGGATAGCCGGTTTGGCCGGTTTGCGCCGAAGTCAAGTAAGAGCGGAGGGATGCCGACTAAGACTCGCGGCCGATGCTTCGGTCGAGTGAGTCCACATAGATGCGGTGACAAGCGATGACAGTTGAGCGTCGTTTGCACCAGCAGGAGCCGGTATGCGAATCCCTAAAGTGTTCTTGGGTGTCCTTTGCGTTGTCCTCTTCTCTGTGAGCGGCGTAGCGGTACCCGATGAAGCTCATGCGGCCAGACGCTGCTTCACTCAGCGCGCCGGCGACAAGCGTCTGGTGCGTGACATCAATGCGAGGCGATATCGCCGGGGTACGCGCAGACTGGTTCTGGACCGCCACCTATCTCGCGTTGCCGTTCAGCACACCCGGGAGATGGCCGCCCGTGGTCGATTGTTTCGCTCTCCTCGTCGGACCCTGAAACACCGTGTCCTCCGTGAGCGGCGGCTGGGCCAACACATCGCCGTGGGCCGAACCTGGCGGTCGGCCCGGATGGCATTGCTGCGGTCGCCCTCATTTGGACATGACATGCGCTCCGGCCGGTTCAGACATATCGGTTTGGCGATCCGACGGCGGAACGGCGGATTCTGGGCCACCGTCCTGTTCGAGGCGCGGAGAGATCCCGGCACTCGTTTCAACATGTGTTGGAGCGTCAGGAAGAGTCCGGTGTCGCGCAAGCCCCCACCGCCGTCTCCGTCGCCCTCCGCGTCACCTGCGCCGTCCGCGTCACCTGCGCCGTCCGCGTCCCCGCTTCCGGGATTACCCGGCTTGTTCCAGATCTTTTCCTCCACGAGCTATTGGAACATGCCCTTGAGTCCGGATGCTCCACGTGATTCGAAGTCCTCGAGCATCATCTCGTTCCTCAAGCAGGACAGCTCGTTCCCGTACGTGCGTATCACCGGGACCGGCGATAACCAGTGGGGCAGCCCCGTTTACGTCTCCAAGCTCGATACTCCCGCGGTTCGGCTGGATTGCACCGGCTGGTGTCCGGCCGCCATCCCCGACAGGATCCACCTGCCGGCCGCAGCGACCGTTCCCAACACCTCCGACGGCACCGTGACCCTCTACGACGAATATCGCGGCTACGTGCTCGGACTGTGGCGAGCATCTCCGAACGAAGATGGCAGCTGGACCGCCCAGGGAGCGGACGTTTACTACTCTGACTCCAATGGACTAGCGGGTTCCTTACCGGGTTCCGACGAAGCGCGCAACGCGGGTCATCGTGGTCTCAACTCGATGGTGCGGGTGTTGCGCTATGACGAGGTTAAGTCCGGCGCCGTCGATCATGTGCTCGAGCTGTTCGTGAACACCGCCCGGATGGAGCACGTCTTCCCGATGACGGGCCACGAGTTCCACGGCACGATGGACGTGAACGCGCCCCCTGAGGGGACTCGGATCCGGATAAAGCCCTGGATAAACCTCAACGGTTACAACCTGTCGCCGGCCGCGAAGGTCATCGCAACGGCCCTGCAGCGATACGGAGCCGTCATCGGGGACCAGACAGGGGGTCCGGCATCGATCGGGGTCGAGAACACGGTCCTCGGGGGCCGGGGGGATCTCTGGAGGTCGCTGCTGACACCGGATGCCCTCAAAGGCATCCCCTTCGATGCCTTCGAGGTGATCGAGCTAGGTTACGACCCAACCGCGCTACCTTAGGTCCCAGAGCGGGGAGAACCCCGACTTCTTGGATCGACGGAGTAGCCGGTGAGAGTTGTGGCGAGAACTTTGGGGTGGGTCGCGCTCTTACTCGCGCTCACGTCTTGTGCGAATGAGCCGGAGACGTCTAAGTTCGCTCGAGGCTACTGGAATACCCCTCTACCTTTGGACGCCCCTCGGGATCCGCGATCTGCTTCGATGATCTCGTGGCTGGCGGAAGATAACTCCCCTCCTTACCTGCGCATCTCCGGCATCGGCGACGGCGAGTGGGGGAGCCCTGTATTCGTGGCGCAGGGTGATACTCCGGCTCGCCCTTTGGAGTGTGACGGTGACTCCTGCCCGCCGAGCATGCCGGAGGAGATCCGCCTGCCGGCCGAGGCTCGCCCTCCAGATACTTCAGACGCGACGATTACTCTGTACGACGTACAGCGTGGGTACGTCTTAGGACTCTGGAGGGCGTCACAAGAACCCGATGGAAGCTGGACCGCCCAGGGGGGAGATATCTACTACCTGGACTCGAACGGCCTGGCGGGGACTCTTGCTGGTTCTGACGAGCCGCGCAACGGTGGTCACCGCGGGCTCAATTCGATCGTCCGGGTGTTGCGCTACGACGAGGTCGACTCCGGGTCGATCGATCATGTGATCGAGTTGTTCGTTAACACTGCACGGATGGAGCACGTTTTTCCCATGACCGGTCACGAGGATCACGGGACGTGGCATCCTGATGCTCCCCCCGAAGGAACGCGTATTCGAATAATGCCGTCGGTTGATATCGACAGCTTCGATCTATCGCCAGCAGCAAAGGTCATCGCCACCGCGCTGCAACGTTACGGGGCTGTTATCGGCGACCAGACGGGGGGCCCGGCGACCATCGGGGTGGAGAACACGGTACTGAGCGGCCGAGGCGACTTATGGACCTCCGTCTTGACAACGGATGCCCTCGCCGACATTCCGTTCGAGGCCTTCGAGGTGATCGAACTCGGTTATGACCCAACCGGAGAGTCATCTTGAGATCGTTGATCATCGTCGCGGCATTGCTTGTCTTGGTGCCACTGCTCAAACTCTGTGCCGAACGCCCCACCCTGACGATCGTTCCCATCTACGCGTTCTCTCTGCCCCTCGCGAGTGTGGTGGAGCTGAACGTTCCGCTTCCCCCGCCATTCAACACTTTGAGTTCGCTCTTGGGGGCCTTCCTCCTAACAGTCGTCTTCGTTCACATCACCGTGTTCGAGCGTGCGCGAGTCCCTTCCCCTCCCGTTGGGTTGTGGTGCCTTTTCATGGCGTGGGTCAGTCTCACGGCTCTGTGGGCACCCAGCTCCGGCAAGGCGATGCAGGGTTTGATGATCGCCGTTCCGCTGGTGATGGTGATGATCGCGTTCTCTCTTCTGAACTGGAGTCGGAGAGATATCGATGTATTGAGGCTGGCGATCGTGATCAGCGGGCTGGTCGTCGGCGCCTACGCCCTATACCTGCTGGTGAGCGGCGCGGGGTTGCCAGATCACGGGGTAAACGCGCGTTTTTCCGTTGCCGCCGACGCCGAGGACACCGATCCCAATATCCTGGCGGCCTCGCTGTTGTTGCCGATGGCGATGGCGCTCGAGATGTTCGTTTATACGAAGATCACCTGGTGGAACCGGCGCACGTCGCGCTGGATCGGAGGGTGCGCCCTCATCCTCACCCTTTTTGCCATCATCGCGACGGGCTCGCGCGGGGGATTGCTGGGATCCCTTGCTGCGATCGTGCTTACCCTCTACTTCGCCGGGCGGTCGGCTCGTGGGCGACAGGTGGCATTGCGAGCCGCTGCTAGCCTCTTTGCCCTCTTGGTCGGCTTCGTCCTCGTCGTGGGAGCGATCGGCTTGGTGAGCCCCGGCGCCGTTCAGAATGTTGTCAGCAGCGATCCCATCCAACGATTGACCCGGCCGGATTCCTCCGGACGGAATGACATCTGGAAAGCGGGCTACCTCGCCTGTGAGCGACACTGTGATCACGGGATCGGGATCGGAAACTTCGTGGCCGCCTATAACGAGACCTTTCCTTTCTCCGGGGCGACTGGAAACATCGGCTTGAACCGACCCGCCCACAACACGTACCTCCAGATAGCGGTTGAGACCGGCTTCGTGGGACTAGCCTTGCTCTTGGTGGCTCTCGCATCGGAATGGGCCGCGCTGTCCATGGCTCCTGCCAGGGAGATCATGCCCGCACAGCGCGCCGCCCTGGTGGCGCTGTTGATCGCGGAAGTATTCTTGACCGCGATCTGGTTCAAGTTCTTCTGGCTACTCATCGCCGTCGACCGCGCGATCGAAGCGGTACCCGAACAGGAGTCACTGGGCTCGGAGTCACCGGGCTCCGAGGGACTCCCATCAACTCCGGCGGCGCCGGCGATGCGTCGGGCCGGTGTGGTCGAGACGTAGCGGATCTATCGGTGATCCACGGCACTCTTGACGATCTCTAGGAGCGAGTTTGCATAGCGTTTCGGCGTGAAGCGCTTCCTCGCGGCATCTTTGGCGCGCTCGCCCATCGTTTGTACGGCCTCCCGATTGGCTTCGTCCAGAACCCATTCCAGGGCCCTGCGCAGCGCTGCTGCATCTCCGGGAGGAACGATTAAACCGGTTCTGCCATCCTCCACGTAGTCTGTAACTCCTAGCGCGTCCGTCACCACGACGGGTTTCCCGAGGGCCATGGCGTTCAGGTAAGTCTGCTGACCGGCGCTCCGCTCGAGGCCACCCTGGATCGGCACCACGACAACGGTTGCCCGGCGCATGCACTCCATGAATCGGTCGTGGGCTACAGGTCCCAGCGTTAGGTTTCCGGGCGGGGAGAACCCACGAGGGGGTTGGAGGCGAGTGGCTACTGTCACGGGAGTGGGCAGAGCGCCGCATATCTGCAACAGGGATCTGTAATCGCGCAGTGAGTCCCCCCCCGAGAAGACTCCTCCTGTGTTGGAGATCGGTCGCGAGAGTTCGCTTTCGTCGATCGTGTATGGCCACGGGGTGAAGCGCACCCGTCGCGACTCGACCTTCCAGGTTCGGGGAAAAATCTCCTTTTCGCGAGTGGACAGAACGCAATAGGTGATGCGGGGGTCATCCACGAACCTGATCCCTGCGCGACAAGCGGATCTATCGATCCACCCGTTGCCTCGTTTCCAAGTGCAGTCGGCGATAACTATTGGAGGGCAATCGTGCCGCCGGGTAAGAAAGCCCGCCGCTAAGAGGTCCGAATACCACCCTCGAGCCCCCACCGAGCCGTCCAAGACCAGGCCATCGAAGGCCGGCGCGGAGGCGAGGATGTGCCGTACGAATGACAGTGGCTGAAAATCTGACCTGTTGACTACGCTTATCTCGACGTCGGTAGTGCCCATGGTCAGAGGGGGGTTTCGTAGGGTGGTTAGCAGGCTGAGCATTCGGGTTTCCAGGATCGATGTCCAAGTCGCGACGCCGGTGCGTCAGAGCCGTTGCATCATAGCGGGATGAAGATCGTTTACGTGATGGGGTGGGGTCGGAGCGGGAGCACCTTGCTCGACACGATGCTGGGTGAGATCGATGGGTTCTTCTCGGCTGGGGAGCTTCGCTACGTATTCAATCACTTCGTCAAGAAGCGCCCCTGTGGATGTGGCCGACCGATCGATGAGTGTCCGGTGTGGAGACCGGTGATGCATCGGGTCATGGAGCGTGTCGAGCTGGATAACGACCTCCGCAAGGCCGCTGCGTGGCAGAGAGAGGCGCTGCGGCTGCGACATCTGCCCAGGCTCCTACAGCTCCGTAAGGCGATTCCGGGCGGCGCGCTGGCTCACTATGTTTCAACCCTCAAAGCTACCTACGAGGAGATCGCTGAAGTAACGGGAAACACCGTGGTGATCGACTCGTCGAAGAGACCCTCCGACGGAGCGGTCCTGCGCCTGCTGCCGGACGTGGAGGTTTACCTCATTCATCTCGTTCGAGACCCGCGGGCCGTGGCCTACTCATGGCAGCGCAAGCGACCTCAGGGGGATCGTGACTCCGATATGCAACGTTTCGGCACGCTGGTCAGTTCTTCTAACTGGCTCACATGGAATGTGATGGCGGAGGTCGTGTGTCTTCGGCATGGAGTCGAAAGGTGTCGGAGGATCCGGTATGAGGACCTGGTCGCAGATCCACGGCGCGTACTTCAAGACATGGCGGTTCTTACTGGGACCGAGGGAGTGGAGCTGCCTACTCTGGATGACTTTCGAGTCACCTTGTTGGAGAACCACACGGTTGCCGGGAATCCTCGTCGCTTCCAGAAGGGTACGACCACGATCCGTAACGATGAGGAATGGTTACATCGGCAGTCACTCCGCGACCGCGTCGTGGCGACGGCGGTGTCGTCACCTTTGCTGCGCCGTTACGGTTACAAACTCCGCCCAACGGTATCCGCCGAGCGGTCAGCCTGAGAGAGGTGTCTCGTCGGCCAGTTTGCGTCCGGGTCTTAGTAGAGAGACCAACGCCTCCTTGTCCTCCACGCTGAAGCGAAAGAGGATGAGCAGCAGAGAGTAGAAAGCCGCCACGGCGATCGCCCCGGTCACGGCGGTCGGAACGCCCGGGTCCAGGTCGATCACAGCGATCATCAGTGCTGAGAGGACTCCGGCCGAGATGCCTGCGACCAACGGTTTCCAGTGGTCTCTCCTGAATGGGTGCATTTGATCCGACATCCAGACCTGGATCAACGGAACTATGTTGTTGATCGCGGTCCCGACAAGCTTCGCGATGGCGGCGCCGACGATGCCGTGGTCGGATATCAACCAGAGCCCCAGTGAGATCTCAACCACCACGACGATGACGTAATCGACCAATGCAGCGGACGATCTGCCCGTGAGAATGAGCGTGCTGGTAACCGGACCCGTGAGGAAGTTGAAGAGCATCGCGACCGCAAGTATCACCAGCGTGCTCTCGGCCCCCGAGAACCCCTCGCCGAAGATCGCGAGAATGTCGGTTGGGAACGTGATCAAGAACACAAACAGTGGGAACGCGAGCATGAATCCCCACTTGCCGACGTTCTTGAAGAGGGCTGCTAGTTCTTCCTTGCGGTTCTGCAGGTGGAGATCTCCGGCGATAGGCGTGTAGACCCTATTCAGGGAGTTGTTCACAGCGGTGGGCGCGGCTGCGATCTTCCTACTGGCCGTGTAGATGCCGCTGGCCGACAGTGAGGCGATGGATCCCAGGATGACCGGAAAGAGTTGCGCCCTCAGATTCTCGACGAGCTTGGTTCCCCAAGCGGGGATCCCGAACTTGATCATCTCGCGGACGGGGATCTCCGCGGTCTCACCTCGCAGGGGGAATCGGCGATTGAGCACGAAGGTCGCCATGAACGCGACGGCCACTTGAGATCCGAGCAGCCCGACGAATGCAGAGGTCGGGCTGGCTATGACGACAAGACACCCGACGACGCAGATGATCCGCACCAGAGGCTGGAGCAGACTCGAAACGATGGCCACTTCTTTCACGCGCTTGAATGCCTGAACCCCATAGAGCATCACCTGAGTGAGTCCAAGGAGGGGCACCATCAGACCAGCAAGGCGTAATGGCGTCGTAAGTGCCGGCGAATGGAATATGTGAACTGCCGTGGGGGCTGAGAGCGCGATCAGGACCCCGCCGGTGAGGCAGAGAGACACCCCACTGATCAGGAACCCCAGGTGGAACGTCTTGCGAAGGCGTGGATGATCCGACGTTCCTTCGTAGAAGGAGCCGTAGCGCAGCATGATCCAGTCCCCCCCAAGAAGACCGATTAAAGAAAAGGCGTGAGCGATCGAGAAGGCCACCACATAGGCACCGAACTCTGAGGGCCCGAGTGCTCGGGCGAGGATCACGTTCAGTAGTAGTGCCGCGGCGTAGGTGAAAACGCCGCTTGTAAGGAGCGCGCCCGATTGACGGGCGAGGCGACGCGCCTGGAACCGGCGATCGCTGTTGTCCACGCTCGTCAATACGCCTTGAAACCACGACGGTCGGTCACCTCAGATAGCCGGGTTGGATCATGACGACGATCCGCCGACCCTGATGACCAGCCACTAGCTCCTCGCTCACCCTGTCGAGGAGGGCTCCCTTGGTTCCACGCGGCACCGCAACCACGACGAGAGGTGCTCCTTCTACATATCGCAACAGGCCGATATCGCCGAAAAGCCTCCACGAAACGTGCCAGTGGGGAGAGGTGACGCCGGGCGGGTCGGGCGGATTGTTCCCATCGATCTCCAGTGTCAGGTCATCGCCTGAGGACTTCTCGGTGGGGGCTCCCGTGGATCCACCCGCTACGGGATTCTGAACCGTTGATCTGAGCTTGTTCTGCAAGGCACCGATGAATGTGCGGGCCGTCCGCCGACCTATCCGGCTGTGTCCCACGATCACGCATGGAATCTCGCCCCCATCTGGATGCGCCCCCCGGACGGTGTTCGCCAGGCTTGGCACGGCACTTTGAGGACGTATGGAACCCGGCTCACTGGGTCGCTTCTTGTTCCAAGACGTCGATAGGGCGCGGACGCGTACCGTCATGGACGACTCCGCGTGCAGACGATCAGCAGCCTGTGCCTCGCTTGACACAGGTCGTCGCAGGAGCACCCAGAGGGAGACGAGGACGAATCCGACGACAGCTCCGAGAATGGGTCCCAACGTGATCGTCTCTCTTAGCGACGGCTCCACACGGTTTCCTCCGATGGCGGGGAAGACGGAGAACTGTCCGATGTTTCGGGCCTCCGACACAAACTCGAAGCTGTCTGCAGCGGAGTTTGCAAGAGCGATCGCATCTTCTGGAGAGTTCGCTGTCGCGGTGATCTCAAGGGCACCCTCTACGTTGGAGGAGGCCGACAGCTGCTCCGTCGACAAGAGTGAAACAGGCGTCTCGTCGAGATCAAGATCCTGCACGACTGGATCCAGAACCGCGTCTGTCTGGAAGATGGTTTCGGCAACGTTGGAGACATCGTCCACGGGGATGGTGGAGCGGGCGATGACGACTACGGATTCTGCGGTGTAGACCACCGGAAGCGTGCGAGCGTAGAGGGCCGAGATCGCAGTTCCGCCTACTACGCAGATCAAGATCAGCGGCCAGAAGCGTCGCAACGTAGCCCAAGGTGAGGCAAGGCTGCCAGAGGTTGCGTTATCGGACACTTTCCTCCTCGTGCTTGGGATCGCAGCCGTTCGCTCAGAGCTCTAAGTGCGCGATCGTAGGTGGCCCCTCCTGAAGGAGCTTAGAGGCTCCAGGGCGTCGATCGGCGCACACCCGCGCCGGCCTCCCGGCTTATCCTCCTTGGGTGGCTGAAACGGGGCTTGTCGAGTGGATACGGCACTACAAGCGGCTCCTGGTCCTCTGCGTCCTCCTGGGAGTTGCGACGGGGGTCCTTTTCCGGGTCCTCATCCCGCGCCAGTACGAAGTGGCTTCCGTGCTCATCGAGACTTCCGGTGCTATCGCCCCACGCAATCTCGGACCCATAGCGATCGCCCTGTTCAGATCAGCGGCGGTTTACGACCTGGCGGTGCAGGAGCTCGACACGCCTGCGCTGGGGCGCAGCTTCTTGGACGAAAGTGCGGAAGTCCGGCCCGTTGCGGGGACGAACGTTCTGCTGATCGTGGGTCGCTCTGAGAGCCTTGCAACCGCTCGCGCTATCTCTCTGGTGATGACGGAGGCGCTGCAGGAGGCGGCTGCGGAGAGGGCGGATTTCCTCGAGTTCGATGTGTTCCAGGGCCCTCGCCAATCTCCCATCGCTGCAGGAGCCTCGAATGGAGTAGTCATCGTCTTTGGAGCGACCGCCGGACTTTGGGCTGGCATGGCTCTTGCGCTGTTTCACTACAGGTACAAGCGCCCCGTCTTGTCTCTTAGACGCGCGCTGGATCTGAGCGGTGCGACATTCGTCATCCTGGTGCAGGGACGGAGACGAGGATGGGCGAAACTCAAGCGCCGCCTCGGGGCACCCGGCCCGATCCGAGAGAGCCTGTCGCAGGCGTTCGCCCCATCGTCGGCTCTAGCTCACAAGTGGGAGGTGGCGTTCGACGTGGTGGGCGACCCCGCTCTCGCGGTTGATCTGACCCGCGTAACCCAATCGGATGGAACAGCCAGTTTGCGTGAGGACGTCAGGCGACTGGTGATCGTTGCCGCGCCCAGCACCGACTGCCGGGAATTGAGCGTCGTTCGATCGATCCGCGATAATGACCCAGCTCGAACGGACGACGCTCTGGTGTGGGTCCGTTGATCGGCGTTATTCGATGTATCCCAAACTGCGAAGGTGTTCGGCCACTTGGTCGAGTTCGCCCTCGCTGAGACCTTCCCCTTGTCGCGTAAATGAGCCGCCGCTCGGTCGATCCTCTGCTGCGTTTGCTTCGGGAAGAGTCGCGATGGCTTCGATCACGCGTCCATCAAGGCCTCGGGGATCGACGCCGCAGAAAGCCAGTGCCGACGCTGCAAGATCTGCGATATGGCGTTGGCCCAGATCCGACTGACTGACGCCGTTCACCGCGAGAACACCGGAGCGTCGGTGCATCCCGCTTGGCCAGTCGGTCGCCTCGGACACGCTGTTGACGTGAGAGAAGGTCCACATGTCTCTTGCGGTAACCACCATGTCGGGGGCGAGATCGAGATATGGGCCGCTGTAGAGCTCTTCCTTGAACCTAACGGCGGCGACCGGCCGCTCGCCGGTAAGAGGGTCGACGAAGGAGATCAGCGCATCTCGAACCTCATCCCTCTTCCGATCGTAATCCTTGACCAAGATCGTCCCTTCGGGCTCTCGGCCCTTGAGATTGATGGAGATGCCACCCCCGGCGGCGGAGCGGTATGCACTGGTTTCCTTCCAGTTGATTGACGACGGTGCTTTCACCGACTGACGCACCCGCTGCCCGACCCCACTTCCAATGGCGCGCCGAAAGGCCGGCGTGCGCTTGAGCTTGCCCAAGACGCCGCTCTTGCGCGATGGCGTCAACAGGCCCAATTCTTCGAGGACCTTCGAAAGATTGGATGCTCTGGTTATGGGCCGGAACCCATGGTCGGACATCAGGACCGTCTTGGTCTCCGGTCCTGAAGCCTTCCGCAGGCGGTCGAGCGCTCGATCCAGGGCGACGTATACGTTTCGAATCTCACCAGCGAGCTCGGTTGCGGATGCTTCAGCAAAATCAGGATGACGTGGATCGAGCTGTTTTCCAAAAGGATGTTGCAAGCGATCGGGGGCCAGGTAGACGCATACAGCGACCCTCCACTGACCCTCGAGCATCTGCAGGAAAGATTCCGTCCTAGCCTCGACGAGCTGAAGAGCCTCCGTAACAAGGGCGCTTGGGGAGCTTTCGTGATCGGCCCACTCCATCCCATTGATGGGAAATGGTGCCCGGGAGCTCAAGTCGCGACCGAACTCCGGCGGGTAGAAAGGGTCAGATCCCGGAGGGATCGCAACACCTCCGATCATCCTTCCTCGGACCGGGATCGGGGGGAAAGTCACCGGGATGTTTGCGGCCCTCACCTCATGGCCGGCCTCCGAGAGCATCTCCAGGAAGGTAGGGGCCTTGAGGGATGAGGACGTGACGGGGATGTGCCTGCGCGGCTGGGTTGGGTGCCGCTCGATGAAGTCGAAAACGCCGTGCCCGGCAGGATTCAGCCCGGTGAGGAAAGTCGACCAGGCGGCCCACGAATGCGATGGGATCGTCGAGAGGAGATCTCCTCTTCCGCCTCCCTCCAACAGCGCTGTCAGGTTCGGGAGGCAGCCCCGCTGTATGAGGTCGTCGAGTATGGCCCAGTCAGCTCCATCCCATCCAATGATGAGGAGGCGCTGCTCGGACGAGGTATCTTCGTGCGGAATCATGTCGAGGAATGTACTACCGGATGCTCACAGCATTAACTTCACAGCCCTGATTCGTTACCCCTGGATGGGCTCTTGCAACACGAAGTCTTTCCCGGCTCGGGTTCGACGTGAATAGGGGGATGGGGGGTCGCTCTTTCCCCGTCCGGGTCATCGGCCGGTTGCGCCACCGTCGAGGTGCGCCCGCTCCGCCTCTCGAAGCTCCGCTCTCGCCCTCACCCGGACTTGTCCCCCCCCTAGAATCACGTCCGATCTTTATCATCGGTGTGCAGAGAAGTGGAACGTCACTCATGCGACGGATCGTCGACGCACACCCCCGCCTTGCTTGTCCCCCGGAGTCGAGATTCATCCTTCCCCTGGCCAGGCTGATAAACGATGCGGCCTCCATGCGGGGCTTGGAATCGATGGGCTACAGCCCTGAACAGATCACCCGCTCCATAGCCCGATTCGCCGATGGGTTCTTGCGGCGGTACGCCGAGGAACAGGGCAAGCAGCGATGGGCAGATAAGACCCCCCACTACGTTGATTGTCTGGATGACATTCACCGTCTCTTCGGCGCTGACGCGCAGTTCATCATCATCGTGCGCCACGGCATGGACGTGGCCTACTCTCTATCCGATCCCCACCGTCACTATCCCGCGATAGATGGCCATGTTGCAGCAGAAGGTGGAAACAGACCCATTGGGGCCGCTCGGTTCTGGAATGAGAAAGCGCGCTTGATCGAGAACTTCAGATCCAAGCATCCGATGTCCTGCATCCAGATCCGGTACGAGGACTTGACATCGCGTCCTGAGTCCACCCTCAGATCCGTGTTCGCCTTCCTCGATGAGGAATGGGATCAGCGGGTGTTGGATTACAACCGCTTCCCCCACCACGTCGGCATGGAGGATCCGGACGTCAAGAGACGTCGTCGTATCGAGCCCAACAGTCACCGCTATCTATCGTGGCGTCCAGACGTCCAGCGAGAGGTTCGGGCCGCGTGTCAGCCGATGCTGTCGATCCTCACCTACGAATGATCGCCGCGTCCGCGCCGGCAAGGGCGACTTCTGAGCGGCGTCCCAAAGTACTGATCGTGGGCCAGGGCCCACCAACTACCGGAGGGATCCCGACATTCGTAACGTTGCTATCGCAGGATGCCTGGCTGATCGAACGAGCCGATGTCCGCCTGCTGAATACGACTCCTCAGGGCACGAAGTTGCCCGGGTCATTATCACTTTCGAACCTATGGTTTGCGGCAAGTGACGCGACACGGGTCTTCTTCTTAGGTAGACAACACGATGTGGTGCACTTGAACCTCGCGGCTACGCCGATGTTGCCTTTGGTCCGGGCGATGCTGCTTTGCTTCTCCGGCCGGGCCGCTGGATGCGCCGTGGTGCTTCACCTTCACACGGGAGAGATTCCGGCATGCCTGGAACGTCGTCGGTACCGGCGTCTGTTTCGCCTAGTGATGCGGCTCGTCGACGTGATGATCGTCGTTTCGAGAGATGCGGAGAAGGCGGTGAGGGCTCTCGGGGGCGAGGTTGTGAGGATGGAGAATGGCGTGCCCGTCGCCTCGTACGAGGTTGGTCCTAAAGAGGAACCTCCATTGATCACATTCGTCGGAACCGTCTGTGAGAGGAAGGGTGTAGTGGAGCTCCACGATGCTCTCCTGGAAGTCAGGCAGGAGCTTCCTCAGCTCCCGTTTCGCCTTCTCATCGTGGGCGATTCGAAACAGGAGGGCCCGGGAGTGTTCCAGCGGATGCGGCGGTTGTACGACGACGTGGATTTCGATGTCAAGTTCACCGGCAGCGTTGATCCTGCGATGGTAAGAGACATCTTGTCGCGGTCGAGCATGTTCTGTCTTCCTTCTTACTCGGAGGGATTTCCCATCGCCCTGCTCGAGGCGATGGCTGCTGGGGCCGCGATCATCGCCTCGAATGTCGGAGACGTTGCGTCGATGTTGGACGGGGGGGCGGCCGGCGTGTTGGTTCCTCCCCGTGTCACCGGCGCGCTGGCGGATGCGGTTTCCAACCTGCTGCTCCATCCCGACCAGAGGGAAAGTCTTGGCCAACGAGCTCGCGCTCGAGCGGAGGATCAGTACGACCTCCGAGAGACGGTCACGAGGGTCCATGAGCTGTATACAACCTGCGTCACGACGAGTGAAGGTGTCGTCGCCGGCCGTAACCGGTCCGACCGCCGGTGATATGAGTACGAACGCAGCTCCTGGCGGAGCCTCACGCCTCATCCTAGTCACGGACGATGGTTATGGTAAGGCTCGCGGCGCACTCGCCGCGGTCCGCGCACTCGCTCTCGGAGGCTACCGACCTGTGGTCGCCCTCTCAGCGCCCTTCTCTCTCGCTGGTTCATCTCGTTATGTAGGCGGGGTCGTGCGGATTCCCCCCTCAAGCTCAGATAGGTATGACGAGGCTCTTCGTCGGGAGTCGAGCCGAGGTGACTTCGCAACCGTTCTTGCCACAAGCGATCGAGCGCTTGAGGCGCTGCGTGCACCAGGTCGCGAGTTCATAGACAAACGGCGATTGGCCGAGGCCGCGCTGAGGGCTGGGATCGGATCCCCTCCGTCGACGGTGTTCGATGATGGTCGGGCTCTGCTTCAGGATGCTCAACTCCTCGACTACCCGCTAGTCGTGAAGCCGGTCGCAGGCCATCCGACGAGACGGGCGGACGGGCCGCGGGACGTCCAGAAGTGGGCCGATCGGGATGGGCCTTTGCTCGTTCAGCCGTGGCTCCAGGACGAGCAGCGAGGGATCGCTGGGGTCATCTGGAAGGGGGAGCTGATCGCGTCCGTTCATCAACACCATCTTCGACTGTGGCCACCGGACTGCGGTATGACCTGCGCCGCCGAGACCATCGCTCGTGATTTCGAGATGGAGAAGCATCTCGTCAGACTGTTGGGCTCCTACAATGGGATCTTTCAAGCCGACCTCGCAGGCCCGTACCTGCTTGATCTCAATGCTCGGGTTTACGCGTCGCTGTCTCTTGCGGTAGGGGCCGGTGTGAATCTTGCGGCCTTGCATTGTGACTTGGTGACCGGGAGAGTTGTGGAGCCCCAGGAGGCCCGGCGCGGCGTTCGATTCAGATGGTTGGATGCCGACCTTCGCCGCCTTGTGGTCGCACGGAGGCGGAAAGAGATGTCGGCCCTTCGTGCCCTGTCGGAGATGCTCCCGCGTCCCGGAACCGTCTTTGCGACCGAATCCCTCAGCGACCCGGGGCCCTCCTTCGCCCGGGCGCGACACGTTCTCTCCGACGGTCGCTGGCGCCGTAGCTCTAGCCGAGCCGGGGGAGCGATCTAGTAGCCGAGCCTGCTCAGGTGTGCTCCCAGGATCTTCGTGAGGGATTCGATCTGACGCTCCGTAAGGTCCTCCAGGTAGCGTTCCTTTTTTCCCTTGGTGAAGACGAAGTTGCTGAAGGTTTTCTCGAACGCAGACGACCACTCCAAGCCGACGATCTCGAACACCTCGGCGAGGCGCTCGCGCGGAGCCTCCACAAAATCTTCGTAGCGCAGCTCGTTCCACTGCGCAGCTGGGATCTCAGCGCGGCACTGCTCGAATCCGTCCATCAGGACCTTCCATTCAAGCCCGGCGAGCACGACGAAATCCCGTTGGCTGTCCAACCACTCCTCTTCGTAGGCTGCGGGCAGTATCCCGAATCCCCACTCGCCGGGACCTTTGAAGCCCCGCCACCACGGGCGCTGGATGAGCGAATTGGCGACCGCGCGCCCATCCCTGACGATGTGCAAGAACTGAGCCTCGGGAAAGATCGCGTGCAAGAATCTGGCCCGCGGCCATCCGGTGAACTTGTGCATGAACAGTTGCTTGCCTTGAGATGCGTCACGCTCTTCGAAGAACGCGCGGCATCTCTTCGCCACCCAAGGAAAGGCATCAGCCGCGGTCAGGTCTCTGAAAGTGCTTCCCAGGAGTGGCGATATCTGTCGTTCGAGTAGGTCGTAGGCCTCAGAGGGCCCGAAGTGCACCTCCGGTGGGTCACCCGAACCGATCAGCCGTCGCCTATCCCTTTGGGTGTACCGAGCCGGGGTGCGACGGTAGAGCGTGTTATTCCAACGCCCCAGCGAGTTGATGAAGGATGCGCGGTCGTCGATATTGGATACGAACCCAACGTCCTGATGGCGCGCAAGAACCTCTTGCACCATGGTGGATCCGCATCTTCCTGTACCGACGATGAAGAGCAGATTCATCGATCCTCATCTCTTGTTCGTTGAGCTTTCACGCTGCGGTACAAACGGCTTGTACGCAACCGCAGGTACCATCGAGAGTCCTTTATCCGTAGATCTCCCACTCCCTCTCCCCTGTAGATACCGACTCTGGGGATGCCAAATCTACCTTTCGAAGCTGTACGGGACGTACCCACTGCGTGGGTGTAACCAGTGCGCTGAGCGATAGCGCGTACTCGCTCGTTGTGCAAGCCCCTGGGATAAGCCAGAACGTCGACCTTTTCACCAAGCAGATCTTCGAGGATGGTCTTGCTCTGCTCGAGCTCTGTCTCGCATTCTCTCTCGTCGATGGCGGTGAGGTCTGGGTGAGTAAGGGTGTGCGACCCGAACGTGATCCCAGCCTGGTGGAGCTCGAGGATCTGTTCTCTCGTGAGAGTCGTGAGGCCCCCGGGAGGGGCATCGTCCACCCAATCCGCCCGTGCATCTCCTGTGAGGGTTCCTGCAACCACGAAAACTGTGGCGGGTATCTCTCGCTGGAGTAGGTGCTCGAAAGCATGGTCGTAGATCCCGGTGAGCCCGTCGTCGAATGTGACCGCGATCATCCCTCTCCCTACGCCTCCGTACCTGTCCACGGAGGTCAGGGCGGTACTCAACGGGATCACTTTCCGCCGTGCCTGCAGCCATCTGCACTGGGCGCTGAAGTCGCGGGTCGTTACGGACAAGTCGGACTCCCACCCAGGATCGACGGTGTGGTAGCAGAGGATGGTCACATCAGATCGCCGGGTCGTTGGAGGGCTGATCCTCCTGCCGGAGGACTGGCGGAGCATGTGTGAGCTGGTGGAACAGTCCCTCCCAGAACCCGTACCCCCACGCCAGATGCATCGTTGCGAACGCAAGCGGGAGAAACATGCGCGCCTTTCCATCCACCTTCTCGAGACTAGATATCGAGGCAAGAAACACGGCGAGGAAATAGGAACTCCCCGTCAGGATGGCGAGGCGCGGCTCACGTCGGCGTGCGACCGCCGAGAGAGCGAGGACGGCGACGAGTAGAGGCGGACCGAGATGCCTCGGGCGCATCGAGGTTGGGTGGATGAGCGCAACAGCGGCTTTGCCATTCCCGTAACGCCGGTACTGACGAAACAGCTCTGTTATGGATTGTTTGCTGTGCCAGGCGATCTTGAGAGAGGGGTCGAATAGGAGCCGGTGCCCTCGCTCCCGGACTCTGAAATCGAACTCGTAGTCTTCATTCGCCTCGAGACGCTCATCCCACCCCCCGAGCTCCCGAACGAGATCAACCGGATATATCCCGAAGGGGACATGGTCCACCTCGGCTCGTTCCTCCGAGTAGTGGTAGAGGGAACGACCCACCCCGAATGGGGAGGCAAGCGCAGCCGCGATCGCTTTGCCGGCGTCAGTACGTCCGATGGCATCCTTCCGCCCCCCGACACCTCCCCAGGTACCGCCTTCGTGAAGGGCGATGGCGCGCCGGATGTAATCGTTCGGGATGGTCGAATGCGCGTCGACGCGAACCAGCCAGCGTCCGGTAGCGTGCTTGAGTCCCATGTTGAGTGACGTTGGGATGGAACCTCTTTCATTGGTTACCAGCCGGATGCGACCATCCCGTTCGGCGTGCCTCTGAACGAGGTGGGGGGTTTGATCCTCCGACGACCCATCCACGACGATTATCTCCAGGTCCCTGAGGTCCTGCGCGCAGATGGATCGCAGCGTTTCTTCGATGTGATCTTCTTCGTTCCGGGCGGGGATGATCACCGTCACCAGTGGGCTCTTGCGATCGTCATCCATCAGCTCTTGGAAACGATCGATCGCGCCCTGACCAGTATGCGCCGGAGTACCCGATTGGCATACATCAGGTACACGAGGAGCGCCGGGGCGATGTCATCGAGAGCGAAGATGGCAGCTTCCTGAACCCCCCGATAAGACCGGATCCAGTCCCCGATCGAGAGTCTCCCATCGCGGTGGTAAACCATGGCCGACATGGCATCGTGCGTTTCCAGCAACCATTTCCGTCCTGAACGGAGGGTCGATGAGGGCACCTTCTGCCCCGTCAGGTCGAGGTACAGGACCCGTACTACATCCAATCCCTCGGCACCGACGAACAAGCGAAAGGTCGCGCCGACCCGGGGATTGATGTCCAGGAGCTTGTATCGACCGTCTCGTCGGTCATGCCTGAATCCGAGATCCACGACGCCCTGGTAACCGATCCCTTTGAGGAGCCGCCTGGCCATGGACGCCACCTCTGGATTTTCCTGGCACACGCCGAGGGTCGTCATCCCTGTGTAGGGAAGGTGTTGTCTCAGTTTTTGACCGGTGGCCGCAAATAGGCATTCGGAATCTCGATCGAAGTAGCCATTGAACATCCACACCGTCTCAGGCCCGCCCGGTATGTACTCCTGGAGCATGTGATTGGGTCGCCCCGGCACCTCGGCACTCGCGTAATGCAAGAGGAGTTCTTGAGCGCTGTGAGTGATCACAACGCTTCTCGTATCCGTGCTGAGGGGGAGAAGCTTGGGATCGATGCTCTTCACGACCACCGGGAAGACGGCGTCCTTGGTGAACTCCTCAACATCCTCCAGCGACTGGGGGAAAGTAGCTCCCGGGCTGGGGATGTCGTGGTCCAATGCCATCATATGGAGGCTCTTCTTATCTGCGAGTCGACTCGTAGTCTGGGAGGAGATGTCGGGGAAAACGAAGAGCCCGCGCAGATCGCTCGCTCGATCGGCCACGAATAGCGTTGCTGCGTCGTCGACCGGGATGAGGATCGCTCGTCCGAGTGTGTGCCCGATCGAACGCAGTTGGGTGATCGTGTCCTCGGGTTGAGAAGTAAGCCCGTCCCACACGTAGGAATCGCGGATGTATCGGGAGCGAGTGACGGGAGCCCGGTGATGATCGTGCACGAGGTACACGTCCACTCCCAGCCGGCCCAGGGACCTCACGACGGTGATCGCGCCATGGGGCAGTCGTCCCCTGACGAACTTCAAGATGAGCACGGGTGTCGTCGTATCGAGGCCCTCGTAGCCATCGAGAGACGCGATTCGTTCTCTCACATAGATCCAGACGCGGCGCCGTCTTGAACACAGACGAGCTCTGTTCCCCGCAATAGGAAGACCTCGTCCACGTCATCGATGTGATCGAGGATGAATCGAAGATCGTCTTGCTGTCCTGAGTCCTGTAGGTAGCGAGCGCTGGTGGTGCCGGCCAAAGAATCGACGGCAACGTCCTTCCAACGCTCTACGATCCCGATCGCAAGATCCTGTGCCCGGAAACCGTGATGCACCAAACTCTGCGCTAGGCGCGCGCAGCACAACTGGTCCTCGGCCCTGAACTCTCCATTCGTTTGGGCCCCGATGATTGCGATTCGCTCATACCGAATCGCAAGATAGTCCGCTGTCGCCCGCTGGTTGCGAAGAGAAGCTGCGTAGACATCTTTCGGTTCGCCTAGGTTCCTGATCACCTTGGTCCCCGACGAGGATAGGAGCACCACCGGTCGCGGGCGCTGGTCCTGATCGTCGCAGAGCATAGCCACTGGACTATTCGTGTGGTCC
The DNA here is from genome assembly GCA_030859685.1 of Actinomycetota bacterium. GTDB lineage: Bacteria > Actinomycetota > CADDZG01 > CADDZG01 > WHSQ01 > JACCXF01. The sequence continues at coordinate 24,263 of JALZJQ010000108.1, forward strand.
CATCCGGGAGGTGTGATGCCCCCTTGCTCGCCTGCGAGCAGGGCATCTGGCAGTGAGGCCGCGAGCCTTAGCGCTTCTTCCTCACTCGACGCCAAGAGGCAGCGCCGTCCTTCGCTAACTGCGGTTACGGCCGTCGTAGTGGAACGGATGACATCAACTACGACAACGGCGTCGGCATCGACCGGGGCGCGGTTGGCTGGATCTCTCGAATCTACAGTTACGACGTTCATGGCGGGGTGAGCTACTTCTCTGATGGGGGTGATGGCGTTAGGCGCGGCTCACCGAAGGCATCTGAATGAAGCCCCCTTCGGTAGATCTCCACGCGCAGGAGTTCCTCCAGGCGCACGTTCGAGAGGCGCACCTCGGGGCCAAAATGGTTCAACAAGGCGAACTGGCTGTACTTGGTGGGAGCCTCGAAGACGGCCTTGCTGAAACCCACGACCTCCGCGATCCGGTCCGCGAGAGCGCCGTTCAGCCCCCCTTGATCGTCAAATAGACCAACTCCACGGGCACTCTCCCTCGCTTCGACGACGACCTGTTCGGCGCCAGCCTCGAGCCAGTCGAGAGCATGTTTCAGCCATGAGTCGAGCTCCTGGTTCGTAAGGGGGCCGGAGTGCTTTCCGCCCAGCTCGTATTGACAGGCCAACCCGTGGCTGCGTACGGCTTGCACGGTTCGGCCTGCATCGAGGTCCGACCCGGTGAAGCCCTCGCCACATTCGATCCTGCCGAAGCCAACGTCCGCGCAAAGCTCGAGGTAGGCGTCGAGAATGCCCGTCACCGCCGATATCTCGAAGAGGCTTCCGCCGGCTACAGCAGTCACACCGTACTCTCGAGCAAGGTCGAGTTTCTTTTTCGTTGCTTCTTGATCGGCTACTAACCAGCAGGCCATAGATAGCTTGATGCTGGCCATCAGTTGTGAGCTTTGCTCGAAGTGCTCGGCCAAGGTGCTCACGCCGTAGCCCGTGTCAAAGGGGCTCGTTCTTGGCTCGTGCTCTTGAACCCCGATCGATCTTAGAAAGCTTTGGGCATCCACTAGGTCGAGATCTCTCCCTTGCTGGGCAATGGTCGAATCGTAAGGTATCGCTCTACACCCC
>JALZJQ010000112.1 GCA_030859685.1 Actinomycetota bacterium
CCCGAGCAGCACACGGACTTCATCTTCACGGCCGTCGGGGAGCAGCTCGGCTTCGTGGGCTCCGCAACGTTGCTCGGGCTCTTCGTGCTTCTCATCTGGCGGGCCTTGCGCATCGCGACGATGTCACGCGACATGTTCGGCACCCTGATGGCCGGCGGCATCGCCGCGTACTGGGTTTTTCAAGTGTTCGTGAACGTTGGGATGACCATGGGGATCATGCCGATCACGGGCATCCCGTTGCCGTTCATCTCCTACGGGGGCTCCGCTCTGCTGACGAACTTCCTGTGCGTCGGGCTCCTGTTGAACATCCACATGAGGCGGTACGTCTGATGACGCCCGTCGCTCCGAACGCCTGGAGGAACCACGCATGAGCGACAGCACTGCGCCCAAGCGCGAGAAGGCACCCGACCTGGCCGAGTTCGAGACCGGGCAGGTCGCTCCGAGCCCCGAGCGAGTGGAACCGACGAAGGAACGCTCAGATCGTGGGCGCCGCTCCAACGGACGATCCCGGCGGCGCGGCCAGCGGAGACGTCCGCAGCGCCAAGCCGTCGAGCGCGTGATGCTCGTCCATGCGGATCCGGACGGATCGCAGATCGCAGTGCTCGAGGCCAACAACATCGTCGAGCACTACGTCACGCGCGAGCAGGATCGCTCCATCGTCGGAAACGTCTACCTGGGTCGGGTACAAAATGTCTTGCCCGGGATGGAAGCCTCTTTCGTCGACATCGGCGAGGGACGCAATGGGGTGCTTTACGCCGGCGAGGTTGGGATCGCGGGTGACGAGGGAGACGAGACGCCGAGGATCGAAACGGTACTGAAGTCCGGGCAGCCGATCCTCGTGCAGGTCACCAAGGATCCGATGCGCGCCAAGGGGGCCCGGCTGACGGCATTGGTCTCGATCGCCGGTCGACACCTCGTGCTCGTGCCTAAGGCACGTACTCTCGGTGTCTCGCGCCGCCTGTCCGATGCCGAGCGGGAGCGGTTGCGCGACCTCGCCCAGGCTCTAAGACCGTCCGAGCATGGACTCATCGTTCGCACGGCGGCCGAGGGCGTCTCCAAGCAGGACCTGGAACGTGACCTCCAGCGGCTCCTCGACACGTGGACCGAGATCGACAAGCGGGCGGCCGGCGCGAAAGCACCGGCCCTCGTGTATCAGGAACCTGAGTTGGAGCTCCGCGTCATCAGGGATCTCTTCAACAAGGACGTCGTGAGCTGCGTCGTGGACGACGGCGAGCTCGAGAGCAAACTCCGCTCCTATGTCCGCGCAACTTCCCCGGACCTGGACCATCGTCTGGAGCTCTACCAGGGCGATCTTCCTATCTTCGAGCACTACCGGGTCACCGAGCAGATCCACAAGTCTCTCGATCGCAGGGTGTGGCTTCCGTCCGGAGGCCACATCGTCATCGACCGCACGGAGGCGATGACGGTCGTCGATGTGAACACCGGCAAGTTCGTGGGGAAGTCGAATCTCGAGGCAACTGTGTTCAAGACCAATACGGAAGCAGCTCTCGAGGTCGCCCGCCAGCTCAGGGTCCGGGACATCGGGGGGATCATCGTCATCGACTTCATCGACATGGAGGACGTGGGGAACCGGGACGACGTTATCCGGACGTTCCGCAAGGTGCTCGAGCAGGATCGATCGCGCACGCAGGTATTCGATATCTCGCCCCTGGGACTCGTCCAGATGACCCGCAAGAACGTGTCGACCGGGATCGTGGAGGCCTTCTCGGATCCCTGCCCCACCTGCGAGGGCAGGGGCATCGTGACCCATGACGTCGACTGAGCGACCTGGTTGGGTCGTAAGGGCGCCTTTGGTATCCTCAAGCGCCTGGATCGATCCGATCCGGTGCTCCGGGCTGGCCCAGGAGCGGTTCTCAGGAGGAGCAGAACGTGTACGCAGTGATCCGCGCGGGCGGCAAGCAGTACAAAGTAGCCAAGGGTGACGTCATCCAGATCGAACGGGTGAAGGACTCGGGCACGCTCGAATTCACACCCCTCTTGATCGTGGACGACAAGGGCGTCACCAGTTCGCAGAAGCCCGACCTCACCAGCGCAACCGTCACCGCCAAGGTGCTCGACGAGGTGAAGGGCCCCAAGATCGACATCTTCAAGTACCGCAACAAGACGCGCTACCGCCGTCACACGGGGCACCGGCAGCGCTACACCAGCGTCGAGATCTCAGACATCAAGCTTCGGAAGAGCTCGTCGAAGAAGAGCACGACGACAAAGAGCAAGGAAGGAACGACGGATGGCTCATAAGAAGGGGGCAGCATCGTCGAGGAACGGGCGCGACTCCGAGGCCCAGCGGCTCGGCGTGAAGATGTTCGGCGGGCAGGCAGTGAAGCCGGGCATGATCCTCGTTCGCCAGCGCGGCACCAAGTGGCACCCGGGCATGAACGTGGGCAAAGGCAGTGACGACACCCTCTTCGCCAAGAAGGAGGGCACCGTCAACTTCCATCGCATGCGCGGCCGCGAGGTAATAAGCGTCATCACCGAATAGCCGCTTCGTAGTCGCAACTTCGGGGATCCTGCTTACGCGGATCCCCTTTTGCATTCTGAGGGGTGTGTAGAAGTGTCATTCGTCGACGAAGCAAAGATCCAGGTGCTGGCCGGCGCCGGCGGAGACGGCGCGGCCTCCTTCCACAGCGAGCCGTACAAACCCAAGGGCGGGCCGGATGGCGGGGACGGGGGAGACGGGGGAAGCGTGATCATGCGGGCCGACAACTCCGTGGGAACGCTCCTCGATCTGCGTGACCACCCCCACGTCAAGGCGACGCGCGGCGGACACGGCTTGGGGAAACGGCGTCACGGTGCCGACGGAGAGGACCGCATCGTCCTCGTCCCATCGGGGACCGTCGTGTACGACGAAGCCGGTGTGCTGCTTGCGGACCTCGCCGGCGCCGGGGACGAGTTCGTAGCGGCGCAAGGGGGCCGGGGTGGTAAAGGCAACGCCCGCTTCGCAACTGCGACGAGGCGCGCTCCCGCGTTCTCCGAGAAGGGCGAATCCGGCCAGAGCAAGTGGTTGAGACTCGAGTTGCGTTTGCTTGCCGACGCGGGCATTGTCGGCTTCCCTAACGCCGGAAAATCCACGCTGGTCGCGCGCATCTCCGCGGCGCGTCCTAAGATCGCCGACTATCCCTTCACCACGTTGGTGCCGAACCTGGGAGTCGCGCGCGTCGGCGAGGAATCGTTCGTTGTCGCCGACATCCCCGGACTGGTTCCCGGAGCTCACGAAGGTAAGGGCCTCGGCCATCGCTTCCTGCGCCACGTGAGCCGCGCTGCGTTGCTGGTGTTCATGATCGACTTGACCGCCCAGGACCGCGACCCTGCGCGCGACGTCGAGGTCCTGCGTGCCGAGCTGGATGCTTTCGACCCCGAGCTGGCGTCGAGGCCATCCCTGATCATTGCATCGAAGATCGATGCAGGGCGCGACAGGCTCGACGAGGTGGCTCGCCGTTATCCCGAGGTCATTCCGATCTCGGCTG
>JALZJQ010000156.1 GCA_030859685.1 Actinomycetota bacterium
CAGCAGTCTCATTCCCGTCGCGGTCGATCACGCAACGCTCCTTCGCAGTCGCCTACGTTCCTTTGAGCTAGGGCCACCCCAACCACGACGACGAGCTGGTCGCGCTTGCTCGACGAAGGGCACAAGGCTCAATAGCCGCGGGCCCTGCTGCACATATGCTGCACGGCCTCTAGCGGGTGAACAGATGTTCGGGGTCTAAGAAACCGTTGACCTGCGCTTTCTCTGGTGGACCCGCGGGGAATCGAACCCCGGACCTCTTCCATGCCATGGAAGCGCTCTACCAACTGAGCTACGGGCCCGCAAGCAAGATGCTAGCAGGAGGGTTAAGCGGCTCCCGAGCCGCCCTTGCGCCGTCTCCTGCGCCGGCTCCTCTTGCGGCGCTTCGGCGTCCCGCCCTCGGCGTCGTCGCCGGCGCCCGCGGCGATCCGGGGCGCAGCGGGGGCCTTCTCGCGCTTCGGCCGCTCAGCGCCCTCCGATCCCTCTTCCTTGGTTGCGGGTCGGCGTCCGTTTCCACCGCGTCCGTTCCCGTCGGCGGGCGGGCGGCTGCGTTCCTTGTCGGCGACCTTGATCGTGATGCGAAACTCCTGGGGACTGTTCGGGACGCCCCATTCCGACTGGAGATCCCCGATGACCTGCTCCATCGTCGTGTCGTCGGGAGCCTTGGTCACGAGATCGCTCGCTTCGGGCTTGGAACGACCGGCGACGATGTCTTCGGACAACGGCGCTGAGGTCCTCGCGTTCTCGCGCTGGCCGCCGCCTCGCCGTCGCCGCCGCGACCGGCGCGACTCCGCGGACGCCTGAGGCGCCTGCTCTCTTACGGACTTGCGCTGGCCGCCCTGCGCCTCAGTGCGGGCGGCAGGTTGTCCGCCCTTCTTACGCCGGCGTCGCCTCCGCCGAGGCTGACTCATCCTTGTTGTCCTCCCACTGCTCTTCGAAAGGAACGACCGCAGCGTCGGACCAGAGGCGCTCGAGCTCGTAGTAGTCCCTGTCCTCGTGGTGGAAAACGTGGACCACGAAATCGATGTAATCGAGCACGACCCACCGGCCCTGTTGCTCGCCCTCACGCCGGGCGGGCTTCACGCGATGGTCCTGAAGCAGACGCCGCTCCACCTCGTCCGCGATGGTGCGCACCTGCCGTTCGGTATTGCCGCTGCAGATCACGAAGTGATCGGTGATCACCAGTTGTTTCGATACATCCAGCAGGACGATGCGCTCGGCCTTCTTCGATGAGGCCGCCGCGGCCGCCTCGAGGGGGAGCTCGGCCTCGTCAACTCGATATGCGCGTTGTGCTGCCTGGGTTAGCTCGACTTCAGGAAATCCTTTCCAACTACGATCGTCAGATCCACAATATCTTGCTGTTGGACCTGGATCTGTACCTCGCCCACGCCGAGGAGCCCCTTCGCTTGCTCTGCTAGGGCGAGAGATTCCTCATCGTCGTCGTAGACGATGATGAGCGTGCGCCTGTAGTCGAAGCTCCTTGCGTTGCTCGAGACCTCGATCTTGAACCCGTTGCCCACGAGGGCCCGGGCCACGTCCTCCCCGATGCCCGGCACCCCGTTGCCATTGAGGATCTGGACGGATGCCAGACCGTCCTCGGGACCCTCCTCGCCGACGGTCGAGGCGATGAGGGCTTCGGTGTCCTCGGTGTTGACCTCGTAGAGCTCGGCATTGCCGACGCTGACCTGCGAGACCGGCAGCAGAGTGATCGTGCGGTCCTCACTGGGGATGCGGGCGAGGGCGGCGAAGAAGGATGCGTTGTCCTCGACCGCGGCGTTGGACTTGGCGACCGCCGGGTCGGAGGCCTCGAAGATCCTCGCCAGGTCCTCCGGTTCGTCGCCGAAACGCTCGAACAGGGCATCCCAGAAGGCGAGGTGGCGCGTACCCAGCTCCTGGTCATCCCCGTCGACGCCGACCGTGAACAGCAACGGGACGAGGAAGTCCGCGTTCAAACTCTGCAGACCCTCTCCCAGGAGGACGCGCACGTTGCCGTTGCCCGCCGCCTCCCGGACCTCCGCCGGGACGTTCACCGAGAGCTCCCCAACTCGCTGGAAGAACAGGCGGGCGTCCTGCTCCGACAGCTCGAGATGCCGGTCGATGTCGATGCCGAGCAGGCCCTCGGTGCTCACCAGCAGAAGCGGCACGCCACCACCGAAGGCGTCACCGACGGCCTGCAACCCACGACCCGGGACCTCGGTGGCGCTGTGGGCCGGGATATAGATGACGGCCCCCTCCTTCTGGTCCCAGTTGTAAGACAGGAGTGACATCCACGTGACCTCGTTCGTCGTGGAGTTAGCCCGCGGCTGCGTTCCGTAGACCAGCATCGTCGTCACGGAATCGGACGCCGGCGCGGCCGGGTCCTGGTCTTCGTCGCTGCCCCCGCCAACGGTCTTAGAGATCCCGATGCCCACGAGGACGACCGCGATGATGCCCCCGACGACCAGGGCGATCGTTCCGAACGCGGCCTTCTTGCGCTGCTCCTTGCGCCGCCGCGCGAGGGCCGCGCGTCGCGGCCCCCCACCCGAGCGGGGCCGCCATTCCCCCTGCTCCTCGTTCCCATAGGGAGGCGGGGTCAGCTCTCGCTGAACGGGAGGTGGGCCCGGTTCTACTCCGTCTCGCCGGCGGCGGCCCGCGCTATGGCGTCCGCGACCCTCAGACACCGTCGCTCCCCACGTACAGCCCTTGCTCGGATATGTACTCCCCGACCTGAGCGGGGACGAGATAGTCGATCGGCGACCCTTTCCGAACGCGGTCGCGGATGTCGCTCGACGAGACATCGATCCCCGGCATCTCCAAGGGAAGTACCTCAGGCCACCCGGGCTCCGGCTTGAGCCGGCCCAGGTCGAATCCGGGCCGGGTCACGGCGATGACGCTGGCGAGGTCCACCAGTTGCTCCACCCGGTTCCAGGTGCCCAACCGGAGGACGGCATCCGCCCCGATGATGAAAAACATCGTCACCCCGTTCCCGTGGAATGACCGCAAGGCCTGGAGGGTATCGCTCGTATAGGTGGGTCCTCGGCGGTCGAGCTCGATGCGCGACACGGCGAAGCGCGGATTCGTTGCAGCCCCCAGCACGGTCATCAGGTAGCGATCCTCGGCATCCGAGTACGCCGACTTCTGCCACGGTCTGCCCGTCGGCACGAACATCACCCGGTCGAGATCGAAGGTGTGCAGAGCCTCGGACGCCGCGATGAGGTGACCGACGTGGATCGGGTCGAAGGTGCCCCCCATGACTCCCAGTCGCCTCACTTCGGAGGCCTCGTGTGCGCTCACCCCCATAGTCAACCGGACGCGGAGGGCTCCGTGCGGCATCTGGGGGACACGGGGCCGGAGTTCCTAATGCCGGATCTGTCCCTCGCCCCAGACCACGTACTTGGTCGTGGTCAGCTCCCTGGGCCCCATCGGGCCACGGGCGTGCAACTTCTGAGTCGAGATCCCGATCTCGGCCCCGTAGCCGAACTCGCCCCCGTCCGAGAACCTGGTCGAGGCATTGACGAAGATCGAGCCGGAATCGACCTCGGCGGCGAAGCGGCGGGCGGCGGAGATGTCCTGCGTGACTATGGCTTCGGCGTTCGAGGTGCCCCAACGGTTCACGTGGTCTATCGCCTCGTCCAGGGACTCCACGACCCGAACGGTCAGGATCAGATCGAGGTACTCGGTCCCCCAATCGTCGTCCCGGGCTGGGATCGCATCGGGCCAGAGTTGCTGTACGACCCTGTCGCCGCGCACCTCGACCCCCTTCGCCGCCAGCGCGTCCAGCGCCCCCGGGAGCCACTTCTCGGCGATCTCAGCATGAACCAGCAAGGTCTCGGCTGCGTTGCACACGCTCGGACGCTGTGTCTTCGCATTCACCACGATATCGATCGCCATGTTCTCGTCGGCGCTCCTATCGACGTACACGTGGCAGTTTCCGTCGCCGTCGATGATGACGGGAACCGTGGCGTTCTCCTCAACCGACCGGATGAGTGCGGCACCGCCACGCGGGACCAGCAGGTCGACGTAACCCTTCGCCTGCATGAGCTCGACCGCGGAGGAGCGGTCCGTTCCGCCCACGAGCTGGATCGCGTCCTCTGGCACCCCCGCTCGAAAGGACCCGGCCCGTAGCACGTGAGCGATCGCGTTGTTGGACGACGCGGCGATCGACGAGCCCCGCAGAACACAGGCGTTACCGGACTTCAGGCACAACCCTGCGACATCGGCCGTGACGTTCGGCCGCGCCTCGTAGATAACCGCAACGACGCCCAGCGGCACTCGCACTCGCTCGATGAGCAACCCATTGGGACGCTTCCACCCCTCGAGCACTTCCCCGATGGGGTCGGGTTGAGCGGCGACGGCGCGGAGCCCTTCGGCCATGCTGCCGATCCGTCCATCCGTTAGTCGCAGGCGATCGACGATGGTCGAGGAGACGCCTTCGTCCCTGGCTCTGGTGAGGTCCTCAGCATTGGCTTCGGTGAGGAAGCTCGCCCGCTCTTCGAGCGCCGTCGCCATGTGCGACAGGGCTGCGTCCTTGACCTGGGTCGGAAGCGTGGCAAGCACGGGAGCAGCATCTACCGCACGAGTGCATATCTCCGTTACACCGGCCATTACGTATCGCCCTCCAGGATGATGAGCTGATCACGATGGATGACTTCGTTCCTCGCCAGGTCCGTGGTCGAGCGACCGCGAGCACCATCAAGCTCCGTTGCCGAGTAGCGTACCAACCCCCTAGCGAAGACACCTCGTTCGGGTGTGGCGACGTCGACAGAATCTCCAGCCTCGAACCTGCCCTGTACCTCGCTCACACCAACCGGCAGCAGTGACTTCTTCCCTTCGACGACCGCATCTCGCGCGCCCTCGTCGACCACCACGGTCCCCTTCGGGGGTTGCGCGAAGGCGATCCAGAGCCTGCGGGCCGAGGCGCGCTTCGGGTGGGGGTGGAAATAGGTGCCAAGATTTTCGCCCTTAGCGACCCGTTGGAGGACCCGCGGCGCAGCCCCGTCCGCGACCACGACACCCACGCCCGAGAAAGTCGCGACCCAGGCCGCCGCGATCTTCGAAGCCATGCCACCGCTCGCGAGTGCCGAGCCGCGTCCGCCGGCCACTCGCTCGAGTTCCGGCGTGATCTTTACGACCTCGTCAATGACGGGGGCATCAGGGTGCGTGCGTGGGTCGGCGGCATGCAGGCCCGCGGCGTTCGTCAGCAGCAACAGGACCTTGGCACGAGCGAGATTGGCTACCAGGGCCGCGAGCCGATCGTTATCCCCGAATCGGATCTCGTCGGTTGCGACGGTGTCGTTCTCGTTCACGATCGGAACCGCGCCCAGAGAGAGAAGACGGTCGAGGGTGTTCCTTGCGTTCAGGTACTGCTGGCGGTGCATGAAGTCGTGCTGGGTCAGCAACAGCTGAGCGGCCACATGGTCGTGATCTGCTAGAAGGCGCGCGTAACGCGCGAGCAGGCGCCCTTGTCCGACGGCAGCCGCGGCCTGCAGCGACGGGATGTCCGAGGGCCGACTGCTCAATCCCAAGGGCGTTAATCCGGCTGCGATCGCGCCCGACGAGACCAGGATGACGTCCACGCCGGATGACTTGAGCTCGGCGATCCCCGAGCAGAGGGTCGCCAGGCGATCGTCGTCGGGCCGGCCGGTTGCATCCACGAGCGACGCGGTCCCCACTTTGAGCACCAGCCGATCCCCCGCGCCAAGCTCAGGCCGGCCCACCCTCTCGCACCTCCTCTGGCTCGTATTCGAACTCGACGCCGCCGATCCGAACCTCGTCGCCGGCATGTGCTCCTGCCTCGTCCAGCAGCCGCTCGACCCCCATGGTGAGCAATCTCCGTTGCAAGCGAGTGACAGCCTCCTCATTGTCCATGTCGGTGACCTCGACGGCCCGCTCGGCCCGCTTGCCGCGCACACGCCAGCCGGTCTCCTCCCGCTCGACCCGAACGGCGTCCGGCAGGACCACGTGCCGCACGTATCCCACCGGTTGTGGGATCGACGCGCGGGACTCGGCGACGCCGGCTCCCAGTTCCCTCAGGAGATCGTCGATCCCCTCACCCGTCACAGCCGAGATCGGAATGACCTCGGGATAACGGCGAGCCACCTCGTCGAGCCTGTCGCGCCCTGCATCGATCTTCGATGCAATGATCAGGGATGGCCTCGACGCCAGCTCGGGGTCGAAAGCATCCAG
>JALZJQ010000014.1 GCA_030859685.1 Actinomycetota bacterium
GCACCCAGGGTAAGGCCGCCAACCGCCACCGCCACAGCCAGCGCCCCGAACCAGTGGAAGTGCCCCGATGCGTGCTCGTCGCGCGATTCGGGAAGGTGTCGCAGGATCGCCCATATCCCGAGCAGGACGAGGGGGACGTTGATGAGGAACGCGGCTCGCCACGACACGCTGGCGACCAGAGCTCCCCCCACGGCCGGGCCGAGGATCGTCGTGAACGCAGAGGCCCCGGCCCAGACTCCGAACGCGCGCCCCTGCTCCTCGCCTTCGAACGATGCAGTGAGGATCGCCAGGGACCCCGGAACGAGGATCGCCCCGGCGGCCCCTTGTAGCAGCCGAGCTACGACCAGCAGCTCGAGGTTGGGTGCCAGTCCGCACATGACCGAGGTCACTCCGAAGCCGATCATCCCGATCAAGAAGAGTCGCCGGCGGCCGTAGAAGTCGGCTAGCGCGCCGGCCAGGATCAGCAGAGCGCTCAGCGACAGCAGGTACCCGTAGTAGACGTAGCTCTGGCCCTCGAGCACGCCTAGGCTGGTGCTCGGTAGGTCTCTCCCGATCTGGGGGAGCGCCACGTTGACGACGGTGGAGTCGAGGAAGACGATCCCCGACCCGACGACCGCTGCGGTCAGGATCCATGTTTGTCGGCTCATTCGTGTTCCTCCGATGAACTCCCCGCCGCCCCGTGCATACTAGCCAGCAACACTGGCCGCCAACAGGTGCTTCCCAGCCTCGACCTTAGATTCGGCGAGAATGGGGAAAGGTTCAGAGAGCAGAACAACTTAGGAAAGGGAGAACGCAATGCCGGATTGGCTGATCGTTGTGCTGGTAGTGGCTGCCGTCCTGATCGTCGGGGCTCTTGCTTTCGGCGCGATGCGAAAGAATCGCGAGAAGCAGGTCGTTCAGCGGCGCGAACAGGCCGAAGAGCACCGCCAGGGAGCCGTTGGGGCCGCTAGGGAAGCGGGCGAGAAGGACCTTGCCGCTCGCCGGGCGGCCGAGGAGGCCGAGCGGGCTCGGGAACAGTCGCAGGAACTGGAGCAAAAGGCTGCCGAGACCGACCCAGATACTCCTAAACGGTAGAAGCTCAGTCCGCGTGGAGGGCGGCTAATCGGTCGGCTTCGTCTTCGAGCTCTCCTCGTGCAGAGCGCGACAGTCGGCCGAACGGAGACAGCTTCACTCGATCCTTCTCGTGGCGCCACGTCCCCGCGACCTGTCCATCGATCAGGAAAGTAGAGACCGAATGCGGTGTCTTCGTGTCGAAGACCCGCGGGCGATATGCCTCCGGGAGTAGCTGCGTGCGCCGGGCGTGCACGAGGAGGCTGGCATCCCACGTGGGGAGGAACCGCACGGGGGCCGGAGTCTCCGCGTCCGGCAGCGGACCACGCGGAAGGTCGAGGAGCTCCCCTCCCTGGGCATCTTTGAACCGGCGCAGCTTCATCTCTGCGAGGACCGGGCGAAGCGCCGTTACCTGGAGACCGGCCCAGCTGGCGATGTCGGCGACCGCCGCGGGGCCGAAGCCGCTCAGGTACCGTCGCGCCAGGTGCTCGAACCCAGCACGCTCGTCGTCATCGTATGGCCCTATCCAGTCCTCGGCGAGGCCGTAGAGGTCGGCTCGCCGTCTGGCCCACGTGCCGGAGGGCGGCACTCGCACCAGGTCGACCCACAGTCCGGCACCCGACCAGGCGATACGCGGGAAACCATCGTCCTCGAGCAGCGCGACGAGATCAGCCTGCTTGCGCGGCCCATCGGCGAGGTGTTTCCGGACGCTTCGCGCCACCGCCGGCATATGGAGGTCTCCGGCCTGTCGCCGGTGATAACTGAGCCATGCCTTTCGGCGGCTCTCTCTGGTGCCAGCGGAGAAGAGCTTGTAGTCGGGGACGGTGGCCATGTGGATCGTGACGCGCATCATCGTCGCCTGGACGACCCGGCGCTTCTCGAGTTCTTGCGTCAGCGTTTCCCTTCGGAAGTCCTTCAAGCGCGACCACATGCCGATGTACGCAGAGGGTGCGTACTGCGTCTGCAGCCCTCCGATCCGCTCTAGAGCCTTGGTGAGGGATAGGTCCGACCGCTCGAGAAGGAGCTGTCGCGCCAGCAGGGCACGATTCAGTTCGCGTTCCGTGAGCGTGCGATCGGTCATCCCGTTATCCTTCATCGACGACACCGAAGGCGCAACCGGATCGCGCGGACGAGCGTTAGACGCCGTAGGTATGTATACGGATCGTGCGAGTTTTCGGATCATCGAGCTCGAACAGGAACAATCTCTGCCACTCTCCGAGGACCGGCTTGCCCTCGGAGATGGGGATCGTATGCGACGTCCCGCCAAGGATCATGTTCACGACGTGCGCGGGCCCGTTCTTCCTTTCTTCGTCAACGATGTTCTGGGTCCGCACCGTTAGATCATCATGGGCGTAGTAAGCGTGTTCCGGCACGAGCCGGCTCAACCTGTCGGACAGGTCTGACAAGACGCCGTCCTCCCATTCGTTGATGATCAGGGCGCACGTCGTGTGACTCGTGAATGCGATCGCGAAGCCATCAGCGATACCCGCTGCTCCGACCGCTTTCGACAACTCGTCCGTCAGATCGACGAAGCTCCGGCGTCCAGGAGCCGTGATCGCCAAGGTGGATGAGGCCATCTTCACGGTAACAAGGCTCTCTTCGGAAGCGTGATCGCCACGAGACAACCCGATGGCTCGGCCTTCTCGATGGCGATGGATCCCTCGTGAAGGTCGACGATCCACCGGACTATGGCCAAGCCCAGTCCGGACCCGCCGTCACTGGACCGGGCTTCATCGGAGCGATAGAAGCGCTCGAAGATGCGGTCATGTTCGGCTGCGGGGATCCCGGGCCCTTCATCGGAGATCTCGATCTTGATGTCGCCGTTCGATCGCGCCGCGACCGTCACCTTTCCGGCTGGGGGCGAATGACGAACCGCGTTGTCGATCAGATTCGCTACGACCTGGTGGATGCGTTCAGGATCGCCATTCATGCTCAGGTGTTCAGGCTCGACCTCGACCCGCAGCTCGACGGCGGGATCGTGAAGAGCCGCTTCTCTGACGCTTTGTTCCAGAATGGGCTGGATCATGAAGTCGCGCCGTTGAAGTGGGGAGGCACCGGATTCCAGCCGCGATAGATCAAGCAGTTGCGCGACGAGCCGGCCCAGCCGCTCGACCTGACCCAGCATCGTTCGCAGGGTGTCGTCGTCCGGGAGAGCGACATGATCGACGAGGTTCTCGAGGACCGCTTGTAGGGCCGTGATGGGCGTACGCAGCTCGTGCGACACATTGGCGACCAGGTCCCGTCTCATGCGGTCGACCTCTTCGAGATCTCTAGCCATGCGGTTGAACGCTCGGGCCAGCTCCCCGACCTCGTCGCGAGAGCTTTGGGGCACGCGTCTGCTGTAATCGCCAGCGGCCATCGCGTGCGTGGCGGCGGCCATGTCGCGCAACGGCGATGTCATCCCCCGGGCCAGGAACTGCACCATGCCGAGGGCGAGGATGCCAGCGACGAAACCGAGGAGGAGGAGTGGGATCCCGGCGCGAACGCCAAGAGCAACTACGGCGATGGTGACTCCAACGGCGGCAACGATGACTGCGCCGAGCTTCGTCTTGATCGACGAGAGCCGGTCGAGGGGTCTCATCCGGGATCCTCGAACGAGTAACCGACGCCATGAACGGTCCTGATCACGTCTTTACCGAGCTTCCTCCTCAGGGAGGCGATGTGGGAATCGACGGTCCGGCCACCGCCGAGGTCGCCGTAACCCCACACCTCGCTCATCAGCTGGTCGCGCGAGAAGACGGCACCGGCACGAGAGCCCATCAGATGTAGGAGGTCGAACTCGGTCGGCGTCAGGTGCACCGTTGCTCCGTTCTTCGAAGCGAGGCGCCTTTCGGGGTCGACGACGAGGTCACCGCGCTCGATCCGATCAGCGGGCTCGGCGCGTCGCTGCACCCGGCGTATGAGCGCCTTCACTCGCGCCACGAGCTCCTTTGGCGAGAACGGCTTCGTGACGTAATCGTCGGCCCCGACCCCCAGTCCGATCACGGTGTCTACTTCCGAGTCCAGAGCCGTAAGCATGATCACCGGGACATACCGCTGTCGTTGTATCCGCCGGCAAGCCTCGAGCCCATCGAAGCCCGGCAGCATCAGGTCGAGGATCACGATGTCCGGCTGGATGCGAGCGCACAGTTCCACGCCCGAGGGACCGTCATGAGCGACCTCGACGCCGAATCCCTCGGCGCGAAGACGAGCGGCCACCGCATCCGCGATGGTGGCCTCGTCCTCGATGACGGCGATCGTTGTCGGCATAGTGGCTCAGTGTAGGGACGGGATGTGCGAGAGGGATGGGCCGCGTGTAGAGATTTCGTGCGGATCCACGTGACTGCAGAGGACGCCAGCTTTGCAAGCGAAGTTTGAAAGTCCGCCTTCGTGGGCATTTTTTCTGTAACTTGTGGGGGTACGGGCGGTCCAATGGACTGATAGTTCAGTCCCGACTGAGGAGGTTTCATGGGCATCATCGCCTTTCTGATCCTAGGATTGATCGCGGGGGCAATAGCAAAGGCGCTCCTACCCGGAGACGATCCGGGCGGCATCATCGTCACGATGCTGATCGGTGTCGTAGGCGCCGTTCTTGGAGGTTTCCTCGCAGGAGTGCTGTTCAACGCCGAACCCATGGATGAGTTCTTCGACATCTCGACGTGGCTCTCCGCCATCGTCGGGGCGATCATCCTGCTCCTGATCTACCGGGCGGTTGCGGGCAACAGAGGTCGATCGAGAAACACCGTCTAGATACAGATCCACTAGATCCAACGGTCTAGGCAGCACGAAGGGAGCGGGGAACCCGCTCCCTTCTCGCGTTCGTCGGGGCGTCGGTCGTCCGATCGCGTTCTAGCTCTCGCCTAGCGGGTCTTGGCCCTCTTCTCCAGGTCGCGCACGAGTGGTTGCAGTTCCTCAGGCAGCTCCGATTCGCCCAGGCACACGTCTACGGTGCGCTCCCCTTGCTCGATCCGCAATTCGTACACGAAACGATCAGGAGGGCCCGCACCCTGCCCGGCTCGTTCGGACATCTGTTCGAGATCGAGCTGCTCCACCATGTCGCGGACGTTTTGCCCCTCGTCCTCCGGAAGGTCGTCGACGTCCACGCACGTGGTCAGGCGCATCCCGGTAACCCCTCCGGAGCGCTTGAAATCGATCCTGAGCCGCTCCTCGCCCATAACCCTTCCTTTCTAGACGTGGATGCCGACGCTTTCCCAGCCGTGCATCACGGCCTTCATCTCCTCGCCGCCTGGTCCGTGCAGCGCAGATGTGGCCGTCACAGTAGCGCGGGCGAAGGCTCGGAAGCGAGCGTTCGGGCGGAGCTGTGGGTCGCGCAAAGCCTCGTACCAGATGCGTCCTGCGCGCTCCCACGCGTAACTTCCTAGAGCCGTCGCAACCAGATAGAAGGCGTGATTCGGGATCCCCGAATTGATGTGGACGCCGCCGTTGTCCGAGAGCGTGTTGACGAAGTCGTCCATGTGCCCCGGCTGCGGATCTTTCCCGAGGACATCGTCGTCGTACGCCGTTCCGGGGGCGCTCATGGATCGAAGGGCGACGCCATCTACCTCAGGGCCCAATAGCTCGGCTCCGATCAGCCAGTCGGCTTCTTCAGCGGTCTGACCGAGCTTCTTCTGCTTGACCAGCGACCCGAAGACGTCGGACATCGATTCGTTGAGGGCGCCCGGCTCTCGCCAGTAGATGAGACCAGCTTCGTCCTCCGTGACCCCGTGGGCCAGCTCGTGTCCGATGACATCCAGCGAGGACGTGAAGCGGTTGAACAGTTCACCGTCGCCGTCACCAAAGACCATCTGGACGCCGTTCCAGAAAGCGTTGTCGTAGTCCTCTCCGAAATGCACGGTTGCCTCGAGGGGCATCCCATCGTCGTCGATGGAGTCTCGTTCGAACGTCTCCCAGAAGAAGTCGTAGGTGGCACCGAGCCCGTCGTAAGCCTCGTCCACCGCAACGTCCCCGGCAGAATCTGTACCCTCCGGTCGCACGACGATACCCGGCAGTGTCTCGCCGTTCTGAGCGTCGTAGATCGTCCGGCGCTTGTTTCCGCACGTCTGCTCGAGCGTCCCCGAGGTTGGAGCACTTCTCCGGATGACGACCCGGAGCTCCGCCATGTGCAGCCGCGCCATTCGCAGGGAATGGTCGCGCGACAGAGTTCTTAAGGCCCGGTCGCGCTGACCCTCATTTCCGTTGCGCGCGATCCGGTCGAGAATGATCGGCGGCACGATGCAGTAGAGCGGATTGCGACAATGGGTACACATGATCCCTCTCCTCCCTCAGCTGACGTCAACGCTCACGGTCACCGGCTCTGCCTTCGCTCTTCCGTTGGACGGCATGCGACGCGGCTTGAGCCACTTGTGCTTCTTCCACTCACGTATGTGCCACAGGTTCACCTCACCTTCGAGAGCTCGTCGGAGTCCCTCGACCGCGCTGGGCTCGGATGGGTCTGCGTTCAGCACCCGCAAGAACGGGTCGTAGAACGCCCGGTCGTGGCGTCGACCCGCTTCGCACGCGTCGATGAGGTCGGTGGCGGTACGGATCCCGAGCCGGCGCAGTTTCGCCCGATCGGTCTCAACACCCTCGAGCCCGCCGCCGACGCGGAGATAGAGGAAGGCCTGGTCGATCCAATCGGTTATCCGCCCGACCGGCATCCGGGTGTAGAGCATCAGGTCGACGAGGTTGGCCGTCGTTAGGTTCTGCATGTCCTCGATGCCTTCTTCCATGAGCCGCGCTTGGCACCACACGTTCAGCCCGTCTAGGTCGCTAAGCGGATAACGCTCATCCATCGTCTCGCCGCTCCGTACGAAGCTCGAGAGCTGGTGACGGAGCAACCGGAACCCCATCTCTGGGAAGAAACCCAGGAAGAAGGCGAAGGCGAGCTCCATCTCCTCCGCAGCCCCCGTCCACGCCCAGATCGGATGGATCGCAACGATCAACGCAGCAACCAGGATGACGCGGGCGATCGCGCTGACGTAAGCGTGATTTCGTAGATCCATCTGGAAGTACCGACGAATCATGTTCTGAAGGATGAAGGCGTAGGCGCCGAGAAAACCGAAGCGAAGTGCTTCCTGAGGGAGCTCGGGAAGACCGGAGAGTGGAAGCGACACGAAGATGCTCAGGTCGCGAGCGAGCTCCGGCTGCACGACGATCGTCCAGCCCACAGTGAAGAGAGCCGTCGCGAGGATGATGGGGGAGAAGGCATCTGCACCGATGCGCTCTGACAGTTTCCGATCCTGGCCGATCCGTAGGTTGTCGTCGCGCCTGCGACGGCGCCGCGATTCTGGGACGGTACCTCGACCGTACGCAGCCTCGAACTTCTTGAGATAGATGTTCCGAGCGACTGCGTCATCGCCGACGTCCCTCGGCACGACGTCGTCCCATTCGCTCCAGTAGGTGGATCCAGGAGGGGGCTTGGGAAGGTTGGTGATGTCATCGATCCGCAGGCGATACAGATTCAGGACGTATTCGTCATACAGGCCGGTTCCCTTGACGGATATGAACTGGAGGAACAACCATCCGGGGAGCACCGAGAGGAACAGGACGAGGAAGATCTTGAGGAGGAAGATCTGGTCGCCGCGGTCGAGCAGCGTCGTGGAAACGACGGTCAGCGCGATCACGAGCAACAACACGAGCAGGCGGAACGTACGTGAAAGTGAACGAGCCCAACGTTGTCTCTTGGTCAGCCGGTCGGCCTGGTCGGCATCATCCGACCCCCGGTGATCGTCGATCGCGAAACGTCGTTTCCTTGGAGTCCCAGAGCCCAGGCTCACACCGATCCTCCCCCACCTTTTGCCATGACTCCACCTAAGTACTGAGAGCGGGGCGTGTCACTCCCCGAACTGAGTCGGTTACTCATCCCGCGCGGGGGAGGGGGAAGCGGACTTTTCTCCACGAGCCGGTCGTAATCGACCGATAGAGCGAGGATCCTTCCCGTCGCATCGCTCACGCGCGCTTCAACGGTGACCTCACCGGGGTCCTTCCGCTCAGATCGAAGGCGTAGGTTTCTTTGAGCGCGGTCTGACCGCTGTTGGTCCACACGAGCAACCGGTTGCCGTCCGTTCGAACCTTGACGATCCCGAACGCGGCGCGGCTGAACGCGAAGAACGAGGGCTCGGCATCTGGATCTACCACCGCCGCGCCGTCCTCTACCACTGCAACCCCTTGTTCCAGTTCGTGGAACTCGGGTCGTACCCATCCCTCCGTCTGGAAGAAGGCAACCATCTCGGTCACGAAGATCAGCGGTTGCTCGAGCCCGGGTCTCGAATACTTTCCCAGAGAGCCGACCAGCGTGGCCCGTGGGTGGATGTACTCCTGCTGCGCGCTTTCGTCTCCCGACGAAACGACCGAAACGACCGGCGCGACGGCTCGTAGCAACGGCACGGAGAAGTCGGCGGATCCGTGATGGGGCGCCTTGAAAACCTCCGCTCGCAAGCTAACGTGTCCCTCGTTGTGCTGCTCGGTAAGCGTCTCGCCGGCCTGCTCGTTCAGGTCACCGGTGAATAGGAATCGAGCTCGGCCATAGGTCAGCTTCAGCACGATCGAGTGACCGTTGATCGTGTGCGACGCGGAGTTACCCGAGAACCGGTTGGGCCGCACGGGCTGGCCCCCGAAATCTTCATCGGTCCTTGGCGTCCCCAGGAACGGAAGGCCCGGCGCACCATCCACCGAGATGGGGATCGGTCCGAGAACGTCCACCTCGAGGTCGTCATCCCCCAGAAAGTCGAAGACTTTGTCGTCGCCCATCTCGAGGCGCTGCACCTTCACCGGTCCCCGTTGTCCGTAGGCAAGTAGGGCCTCCTTCCACCCTCGGAAAGGTTCGTTCATCTCCTCGTCCGGAACCGCGGTCAGATCGTCAACGAGCTCCGTTATCACTGGGCGACCGTCGATCGTGGTCGTTGCGCCGAGCATCTCCGTCTCCTTGACCGAGCGGCCGTCGATCTTCGAGGGTCGCTTGACCAGCCCGTTGTGGAACACGCGTTCTGGTTGGATGAACAGCCGCTTGTAGCTCGTGGAGCTGCTCTCCGAAGCGTGTATCTCGGTTAGCCCGCGGAAGTGGTCCGCGTCGCCGTGGGTGACGACGATCGCGTCGATCCGCCTTGGCTTGTCGATTGAGGTGCTTCGGAATCGTCCGGCCAGGTAACGCGCGAACAACTGGTTGACTCCGCCGTCGACTAGGATCACCTTGCCGCCGGGGGTTTCGACCACGGCTCCGTCGCCCTGCTGAACGTCCACGAAGTCGATCTTCAACACTCGCGCTGCAGCAGTCTCGATGACGCAGTCCGCCGCAGCGAGATCGCTTGAAGCGGGTGGCTCGATGAAGCCGTCAAGCCACGTCCACCTGACGCTTCCGTCCGCCTGCTCCTCGAATCCAGCGGTCTTGATGCGCACGTGAGTATCGGTGATCTCTGCGACCTGAACCGGGTCACCCCACGCGATCGTGCTCAGGTAGCGGCGGTCACCGTTCTCGTCGCGCGCCCAAACCTTGGCGAGGTCCACGTTGAGGACGTGCGTGGCCATGGCTGGTTATCTCACGCGGGCGACGCCTGCCGCTCGACCTCTGCGATCAGCGGTTGAGCGGTTGCAAGCGACTCTTTCTCCTCGGCGAGGATCGCGGCGAAGGCTCGCCTGCACCAGATCTCGAAGTCGGGATGATCGCGCTTCAAGAGGATCGAGATCATCCTCTCCGCCGAGTCCAGGCGTCCCCACAGGTAGTCGTTCTCCCGGTGTGAGCGTTCGAAGAAAGCCGCGAAGTGGTGCAGGCCGACGCCCTTGAGCTTTTCTCCATCGTTCGGCACGTCGAGGACGCGCGCGTCGCGGGGACTCATGCGCATCACCTCTACGAAGTCTCGTTCGCCGGCCTCCGTTAGGGCCTGGATCGGGAACAGCAAGACATCCCAGAAGGGGAAACCCAGGTAACGAACGAGAAGGTCACGTCGAACCTCGGCCCCCCAACCGCTCGTGAGTTTGAGTAGGTCCGAGTAGAGGTTCGAGCTGAAACCCTGCAGAGCACTACTGAGATAGGTGCGCGTGGCATCGGACATGCGATCGAGATCCGCCATGTGCTTCTCTACGAAGGCATCGGGGTCAAAGCCCGGTGCCTCGTGGAATCGTTTGAGAGCCTCCTGACCGAAGCATGTCTGGATGTCGCCGACGAGCTCGTCGTCCCCATCGGCAGCCTTGTTAAGTAACTCCACCGCTTCGTACAGACGCGCCTTGGCCGCATCAAGCTGCTCGCGTTCTGGGAATCCCGGCTTGCCCGCCTCCCGATACCACCAACTCAGGGCGGATATGACGAAAGACAGTCTCCGGCGACCGTAGTCGAGGTCGAAGTCTTTGAGGAAGTCGATCTGCGCCTTCGAAGGAACGGTGACCTTCTCGAAGAGGTTCCTCTTTACGGCCCAAGTCCTGAACACGGCGCGCACGAAATACGCTTGATTGCACTCGACCGGATAGTCACATAGGGAGCATGCGGTCGACGAGTAGCGGTCGACGACGGATCCGATCTTCGTGCGTATGTACGTGGCGTACGAGAATCCGGCGTCGGCCTTGGCCTCTTCGTTCATCTGGGTGGCCCACGACGCGAGCTCGGGCGCTTCAGGTGCGCGCGGCAGCTCGTTCAGGTCGCCGAGCACCTCGGTGACACGATCGGAGATGTCATCGAAGCTCGTCACGATGATGTCCTGTACGCGACGCACCTTCTCGTTGAGAGAAGCCAGCTCGATCAAGTCATCGAGGATGGGTTCCTTCTTGGGGATCCCCGACACTGACCCCAGGATCGTCCCGATGGGCTTCGGCTCCGGTCCGGGATCCGGCCCTCCTCCGGGCCCACCCGGGTCCGGCTCGAGATAGATGAGCCTGCGGTCAACCTCGCTCGCGGCGGGTCGTTCGCGGATGGCTCGAACGACAAGTCCGAAGGGGCTGTTGTCGAGCACGCCCCCGTCAACGAAGTACGTGTTCTCTACATCGGCTGCCGCCAAGTCGTAGACGCGAAAGGCGGTTCGCCGGAAGTCGTCGAGCTTTACTCCCTCGTCCTTCAGGTAACCCTCGAAACCAGCGATGCTTACCGGTGGAAAGGCTCCCGGGAAACAGGACGTGGTGCGGGCCGCAAAGGCCAGAGCGGGGTTGAACTTCTCGGAGAAATCGTCTTCATCTTCTGAGTACCTGAACTGCAGGACATGCTTGTGTCTCTTGTCGCGGATCATCTTGGGATCCTCCAGCGACAGTTCCCGGGCATAACCGTAGAAGTCCGTGACCGTCACGAACAGTTGAAGCTCATGGCGATCCGGGACGAGAGATCCGTCCGCACCGTCCGACGATTCCATTCCCTGAAGTGCCTGGTACAGCCACATCGCCATGTCGTTCCCCCGCAGCGGCGTGCGCTTCGTGATGCGCGAGAGCAGGTAGGGGACCTTCAGAACTTTAGGCAGCCACGATGGTGCATCGATTAGCTGTCCGATATCGCCGCGGTCGAACCACAGATCTCGTAGAGCATCTTGGGAAAGGTCGTGTGCGAGAGCCTTGGCGAGATAGATCCCATTGATTCCACCGGCCGAGGTGCCGGCGATGATGTCGATGACCACGCGGGTCGAGACGTTGTGTGGATCCTCTTGGGCCATGTTTCGGAGCAGGTCGCGATAGACGCGCTCGGTCGGAGCGGTCGGCTCCTCGCCTCTTTCATGTGCAACGGATCCGCGCACCAGTCGATTCAGCTCTTTGGTCTGGCCGTGCATGTAGATCGCCAGTGACACACCCCCATAGCAAACAAGGGCCAACCGCAACTCGCGAATGGGACCGGGGGCGGCGCGATCCAGACGAATGGTTTCCGGCGAGACAGTCGTGTCGGTCATGCGCCCACCCCCAGATTGGGATTTCCTCTCTGGGTATTCATGGGACTGCTTGCCGGGCGGGTTGTGTATCACCCGCGCGGGTCGACTTGCTTACCCTTGCGAGTGTAGTGGGTTCCGTTTCCATTCCAGAGAGACGGGCTACGTGAGATGAGGAAAGCCGCAATCCGCCCGAAATAGGCTGAACCCCCTTGTCAGGGCTCGTTGTGCATGCGAACCTCGGAACCCTGCATCGCCCATTTCTTGGGTGTCCGTCACGGATCTAGGGGGGCTTTGACTTGAAACGTTGGCTGGTCGTTCTGCTTCTGCTCTTCCCACTCACGCTCAGCGGCTTTGCTCAAGGAGCGCCTCGGGGCGCTCAGGCGAGCACTCTGCAGATGTACGAAGCGACGGTGACGCCAGAACAAGCGGCCCAGCTCGCGGCCGATGGCTACGACATCATCGACCAGAAGTCGGCACCGAAGGGCATGGTCAAGGTCACGCTCGTTCTGACGCGGGCCGCCGCTTACGAGCTTCGCAAGGATGGGATCAAGATCAGCGTCTTCCGCAACGAGGATGGTTTTACAGCCACCCAGCTCGCCGCGAAGCAGGAAGCCGGCGGATACAAGGTGTGGCGTTCATGGGATGAGCCGGGGGGCATCGAGGACGAGATGCGCCGCGTCGCCGCTCGCTATCCAAACATCGTCAAGTTGGTCGACCTCGGCGACACGCACCAGGGTCGGGACATCCTGGCCCTCAAGGTGACGAAGAACGCGAACACCACTCCGGATGGCACACGGCCGGCCGTTCTCTATTCGTCGGCCCAGCACGCACGTGAGTGGATCAGCGTTGAGGTCAACCGTCGCCTTATGCATTACTTCGTCGACAACTATGGCCAGAAGCCGCGGCCGACCAGGCTTGTTAATACCAGAGAGCTCTGGTTCGTTCTCGTGGCGAACCCCGACGGGTACGAGTACACGTTCGACGTCGATCGGCTGTGGCGCAAGAACCTCCGCGACAACAACAGCGACGGTCAGATCACGAACGTCGACGGGGTCGACCCGAACCGGAACTTCGACGAGCATTGGCGTTACGACGAAGAAGGCTCTTCGTCCGAGTTCTCGAGCGAGACGTATCGTGGTCCCTCGGCGGCATCCGAGCCGGAGACCCAGGCGATGCAGGGACTTCTCCGGTCGCCGGGACGGAACCCGCTGGGGAAGCGCTTCGCCTTCCAGGTGAACTATCACTCCTATGGCGAGTTGCTCCTGTACAGCTTCGGCTGGCAGGTCCAGACGACGTCAACGGACGATCCGATCTTCCTGGCGCTCTCCGGTGAGAACCCCGGAGATGTCGCGATCCCCGGCTACGACCCGGGCCCGGGGGCTGATCTCTACACCACCAACGGCGAGACCACCGACTACTCCCACGCCAAGGCCGGGACGCTGGCGTGGACCCCCGAGCTGAGCGAGGGCCAGGTCGGGAACGGTTTCGTCTTCCCCGATAACGAGGGGCTGGTGAACGGCGAGTTCGTGAAGAACCGTCCGTTCGCGATCGACGTGGCCGAGTCGGCGGATAACCCGGCGCAGCCGGATTCGAGCCTCGGCAACAAGGTGCAGCCTTTCTACCCGGACACCTTTGGGACTTCATACGGAAGCCCGCAAACGGTTCAGACCAGCGCGTTGCGCGACCTCAACCAGGATGGAAGCGCTAACGACGCGGTGTCCCTCAAGTACAAGATCAACGGCGGGAGCACTCAGACCGCTGCGACGACCGAGTGGAACGGTGGCGAGCGCTACGGTGATGCGGGCGACGTCTACTACCGGAAGGTTCGTGGCCAGGTCACCGGCGCGCAACCGGGAGATCAGGTGACCGCATGGTTCGCCGGTGCCGGCAAGGCAAGTGAATCCTTCACGTACACGTTGAAGTCAGACTCCAATGCGGATGTGCTGGTGCTGGCGGCGGAGGACTACACGGGTCTCTCGCCCCAGACGGGTGGTACCTCGCCCACGTACCTCGACTACTACCTGGACGCACTGAAAGCGAACGGGATCACGGCCGATGTCTACGACGTCGATGCGTACGATCGCACCGCGCCGGATCCGTTGGGCGTTCTCGGACACTACGAGGCGGTCATCTGGTACACGGGCGACGACGTGATCACCCGCAGCCGGGGCATGAAGCCGGGAACGGCGGACTCACTCGCGCTGGACGAGCTGCTTTCCGTGCGTGACTTCCTCAACGAGGATGGAAGTGATGGTGCCAAGAGCGGCGGCTTGCTCTACACCGGCAAGTACGCCGGGATGCAGTACGCGCAGGGTTACGAGTACAACCCGATCGACGACAACCCGTGCAGCACGAGCACGATCAGCGACCTGTGCGTGCCCCTCTCGGATGATTTCCTGCAGTACTACCTGGGCGCGTACCGCTACAACGACGATGCCGGTACCGCCGAGGACGGGAACCCGTTCGAGGTGGATGGGATCGACACGCCGTATGAGGGACTAAGTTGGAACTTCAATGGCCCGAACAGTGCCGGCAACCAGGATCACACCGCGTCGTTCTTGACCACCAGTGGGATCCTCAACCCCGACTTCTACACGGGTCCGTTCGACAGGGCTTCGGATAACTGGGCATCGTCCGAGTGGGACAGGGTCGGCGGGAACCCCTACGAGCCGAATACGGGCAGCTTCTACATGTTCTCGCAGCAGGCCGATGTCTCTTACAAGCGGTTGTCCCGCACGATCAACGTGCCGGCGGGCGGGGGCAACCTGTCCCTCCAGACGTCATACGACACCGAGCCCGCCTGGGACTTCCTGTTCGTCGAGGCGCACACCGTCGGAGAGGACAACTGGACCACGCTGCCCGACCTCAACGGGCACACCTCGCAGAGCACGGGCGACAGCTGCCCAGAAGGGTGGAGGGAGATCCATCCGTTCCTCGACCACTACCAGAGTGCGAGCTGCTCGCCGGCCGGAACCACGGGTGAGTGGAACGCGGCCTCCGGTAACTCCGCCGGCTGGCAGGAGTGGGAGGTCGACCTGTCGGACTTCGCCGGCCAGCAGATCGAGCTTTCCATCAGCTACGTTAGCGACTGGTCGGTGCAGGGCCTCGGCGTGTTCGTCGACGACATCGTCGGACCCGGCGGACAGGGATCCACCTCGTTCGAATCGGGGATGGACGGCTGGACGGTCAGCGGGGCGCCCCCGGGCAGCGACCCCAACCCGAACGACTGGGTCCGGACCACCGGGGAGGCGGTCGGTTACGAAGAGGGCGCCACGGTCACGACGCCCGAGTCGATCTACATGGGCTTCGGCTTCGAGGGCATCTCGAGCACTGCAAAGCGCAACGCCGTGATGGGCAGGTCGATGGATCACCTGCTTCCGTAAAAGGCGGCAAGATCGCACAAGGGGGGCGGCCTGCAACCGGGCCGCCCCCTGGCCTTTGTGTGGTCCGCGGCTCAGGCCGGTTGGGGCTGCGGCGGCAGGTTCGCCAGCGCGGCCTGCAACTCCTCCTCGGCCAGCGCGACATCGCCCAGCTTGCCCGACAAGTGGGCGTCGTATGCGCTCATATCGAAGTGTCCGTGTCCGCAGAGGTTGAACAGGATGACGCGCTCCTCGTCGGCTTCGCGTGCTGCTAGAGCTTCGTCCATGGCCGCGCGCACGGCGTGAGCCGGCTCGGGTCCCGGCAAGAACCCTTCCGCTCTAGCGAACTGCACGGCAGCTTCGAACACCGGCACCTGTGCGTACGCTTTCGCTTCGTATATCCCTGCCTTTACCAGCCCGCACAAACTAGGCGCGTCACCGTGGTATCGCAGGCCCCCTGCGTGAACGGGAGCTGGAACGAAATCGTGACCGAGGGTGTACATGGGCATCAACGGAGTGGTCCCGGCGGTGTCGCCGAAGTCGTACGCGTAGGTGCCACGCGTCAGGGTGGGACAGGCTTCGGGCTCGACGGCCAGGAACCGCATCTCGGCGTCGTTGTTCAGCACGTCCATCGCGAAGGGATAGGACATGCCTGCATAGTTCGAGCCGCCTCCGACGCAGCCGATGACCACATCGGGCTTGTCCTCGAACCTTTCCATCTGTTTCTTTGACTCGAGCCCGATGACGGTCTGGTGCGTGCAGACATGATTGAGGACCGAACCGAGTGCGTAGCTCGTGTCACCGTTCTGCGCAGCAATCTCGACGGCTTCCGAGATCGCGATCCCGAGCGATCCGGTGGAGTCCGGTGAGGCCTCCAGGATGTTGCGGCCGGCCTGAGTCTCTTTGCTCGGAGATGCATGGACCGTCGCTCCCCAGGTTTGCATGAGTACGCGCCGGTAGGGCTTTTGGTCGAACGAGACCTTCACCATGAAGACTTCGCACTCGAGATCGAACATCGCGCAAGCCATCGAAAGGGCGCTGCCCCATTGGCCGGCTCCGGTCTCGGTAGTCAACCGTCTGATGCCTGCTTCCTTGTTGTAGTAGGCCTGCGGCACGGCGGTGTTCGGCTTATGTGAACCGGCGGGCGAAACGCCCTCCCATTTGTAATAGATGCGTTGCTTGCCGCTGAGACCCAGACTCTGTTCCAGTCGTCGCGCCCGATAGAGAGGAGAGGGTCGCCACAACCGGTAGATGTCGAGGACCGGCCCGGGGATATCGATCCAGCGGTCGGACGAGACTTCCTGCATGATGAGGGCTTCGGGGAATAGCGGTGCGAGATCCTCTGGGCCCACCGGTTGCATCGTGCCCGGGTGCAGCGGGGGCATGGGATCCCCGGGGAGATCCGGCAAGATGTTGTACCAGGCGGTCGGGATCTCGGACTCGTCGAGGACAATCTTCGTCACGTCATCGCGCGGCATTGCCAGCCTCCCTCTCATCGGCGTCTACTTCAGGTATCGAACCTCATCCGTTTCAGGCGCCCAGGTGGTAGATCTGTCCGGGATCCATGTCCAGACCGTTGGCCACTTGCCACAGGGCGCCGAGCGCCTTCAAGGCGTTCCTTTCCTCGAACGGAGCAAGATCCTCACGTTGATCCGTGAGGATCCGGGCGAGTGTCCTGTAGCACTCCATCAGATCCGCCTGGGCCTCGTTGAGTTCTTCACCGATCGCGTTCTGCATCACGCTTGTTTCCTTTCTCCCGCGGCGCCGGCGACCTCTCGCTCGTCGAGCACGCGCTTGGCTTTCAACTCGAAGCGCGGCAGTGACTCGTTGGCGACCTGTTTAACCGCGAAACGCAGACCCTCGTGGGCCTCCGATAACGAGGTCTTGAGCTCGGACACGATCCGGTCATTGTCCGAACCGGGATCGGGGATCTCGACGAGGATCTCGATCTCATCCCGGATGCCCTCTGCCGTGTAGAGGTGGATCTGGAACTCGTCGATGGAGTCGTATTCGCGCACGATCGCTTCGACCGCGCGCGGGTAGACGTTCGTTCCTCGTACCAGCTTCATGTCGTCGACGCGGCCCCGGATCCCACCCTCGTAGATATCGAAGGTGCGGCCACAAGAACAGTTATCCGCCGGGATCTTCAAGACGAGATCCCGCGTGCGGTAACGGATGACGGGGATGAACCCCCGCCCGAATGACGAGACGACGCGCTCTCCGGGTTCGCCGTAGGCCACTGGATCACCGGTGGCCGGGTCGATGACCTCTTCGATGTAGTGATCTTCGATGATGTGCGCACCACCGGGCTGTTGCTCGCATTCGAACATCATGATCGTCCCCAGCTCGGTCATACCTGCGGTGTCACCCGCCTTGGCACCCCACTGTTCTTCGATCAGCTTTTTGGTTGCCGGTATCGATCCGGCCGGTTCCCCTGACAGGATCAGCCGTTTCACCGGACCGTTCACGAGATCGATGCCGAGGCTGCGCGCTTCCTGCGCCATGCGGAGTGCATAGGTAGGGGTTGAACACACCACCGTCGCGTTCATGTCGAGGATCTGCTTCACCCGGCCCTCCGTCGTCATGTTCCCGCCGGGCAACACTAGGCATCCCATCTTTTCGCACGCGTAATGGGCCCCCCAGAACCCAACGAAGGTCCCGTAGCTGAACGCGAAGAACACGGTGTCGCTAGGCCGGATGCCGAAGCCCCAGAAGCCGTAGCACCACATCTCGCCGATCCACTCCCAGTCCTTCATCGAGTCGAGAACGCGGATCGGGGTCTTCCCGGTGGTGCCGGAGGTCAGGTGGTAGCGGATCGCGGATTCCTCCGGCGCGGCGAGGATCGGGCCATAGGGCGGTTGTTCGAGTTGCCCATCCATCCATTCCTCTCGCGTCATGAAGGGGATCCGGCGAAGATCGTCAAGAGAGTTGATCGAATCGGCTGTGACGCCCGCGTCCTGAAGACGCTTGGAGTGGTAGGGGACCTGCGCTTCGGTCCAGTCGAGGAGGTTCCGCAGCTTGCGAACCTGCAGAGCCTCGAGCTCGGCGCGCGACATCGTTTCGTGGCGCGGGTTCCAGTACGGCGACTCGGTCATCGCCCCACCCCCCTTAATAGAACCGTGAAGCCGGTGGTCACGGTCAGCGTAATACGAGTAGCGTCTTTGGTTCATGGGCACCGAAGACTTCCCCCTGTTCCTATCGCGCGAGTCGCGCGAGGTTCTCCTCGAGGTGCGTGCTCTGGCAGGAGTAGAGCTTGCGCCCCTCGCTGGGGCCGGTTCCCCCGGCCGGGTCAACCGGCCGCTGCTTAAGGCCCTTGGGGCCCACGGGGTCTTGCAGCGCATCTTTCCTGCGGACCTCGGGGGCCAGGCCCCCGGCGAGGTGTCCGGGGTCGTTCTGTGCCTGCTCCGAGAAGGATTGGCGGGGGGGTCCACGGCAGCGGAGACCGCGTTCGCTCTGCAGGGTCTAGGGAGCTATCCGATCATCCAGGCCGGCTCCGACGAGGTCCGACGTAGATGGATCCCAGCGGTCGCCCGCGGCGAGGCGGTGGCCGCCTTCGCCCTGACCGAACCGGACGCGGGTTCGGACGCGGCGTCCTTGTCGCTGGTGGCCGAGCAGGTCGACGGCGGTTACCGGTTGAGTGGCGCGAAGAAATGGATCTCGAACGCCCCGGACGCGGACATCTACTCGGTCTTCGGACGCACGACCGAGGACACGGGGGCACGCGGTGTGACCGCCTTCGCCCTGCCGCGCGAGACCGAGGGCGTGGGCGGCGCGCATCTCGACCTTCTGGCACCGCATGCGATCGGCACTCTGGAGCTGGACGGAGCGTTCGTTCCCGACGACCACGTACTCGGTGAGGTCGACGGGGGGTTCGCCGTTGCGATGCGCACCCTCGACCTCTTCCGTCCGAGCGTCGGAGCCTTCGCGGTGGGCATGTGCCAGGCCGCGCTGGACGTCACTATCGAGCATGCCGGAAGTCGCGAGTCGTTCGGCAAACCTCTCAGGGAGTTCCAGGCGGTATCACAGCAGCTGGCCGAGATGGCCGTGAGGACGAAGGCGGCACGTCTGTTGGTCTACGAGGCCGCGGCGGCCTACGACGCGGGAGAGCGGGTGACCAGGGCGGCCGCGATGGCGAAGCTGTATGCGACGGAGGCTGCGCAGGTCGTCGTGGACATGGCCATCCAGATCCACGGTGCGCGGGCGCTCGAGCGCGGCCACCTCCTGGAGCACCTCTACCGCGACGTCAGAGGCACGCGCATCTACGAGGGCACCTCCGAGATCCAGCGCGAGATCATCGCCCGAGAGCTGTACCGCTAGGCCCCTTCGGGGACGACTGCGATGCAGAGAAGCTCTACCTTGGCCGCGTCGTCGAAGAGGCCCTTGACCTCGAACAGGGCAATCGCTGGGTAGTGGCGACCGAAGTTCCGCTCGTAAGCAGCCGACATCTCGTGTAGCCGGGCCCGATAGGTGACGATGTCGGTGATGAAGATGTGCATCGACACGAGGTGCTCCGGGCGGGCCCCCGCCGCTGCCAGCGCAGTGACGACGTTGGCCGCCGCTTTGTCGAACTGCTCGGCGACGGAGTCACCGACGATGCGCCCATCGGTGCCGTGGGCCGATTGCCCTCCGAGGTACACGGTCCGGCCCTTCGCCGCGATGACGGCATGCGAGAAGCCGATCGGCGGCGCGAGCGTCTCCGGGTTGAGGATCTCGTGCGGCGAGGTCACCGGCCGGTCCATCTCGGTTCTCGGCCCTCATTGAAGGCGGCGTAGAACTCGGCATGATCCGAGGTCGTCATGAGTAGGGCCTGGGTCATCGCTTCCAGCTCGAGGGCCCCGCCTAGATCCATGTCCAGCTCGCGCGACAGCAACATCTTCGTGCTGGCGTAGGCAAGGGCCGGTCCCTCTGCCAGCTGCGTCGCGAGCTTCGTCGTGGCACCATGCAGCTCATCGTCCTCCACCACTCTGTAGGCGAGGCCGAGGCTCGCGGCCGACGGCGCGTCGAGCGATTCGCCGAGGATCAAGAGCTCCGTCGCCTTCGAGAAACCGACGAGACGCGGCAGCAGGTAGGCGGAGCCCATGTCGGCTCCCGCCAGTCCCACCTTGGTGAACAGGAAAGCCAGCGAGGATGATGTCCCCATGATCCTGAAGTCTGCCGCCAGCGCGATCACCGCGCCGGCCCCCGCAGCGATGCCGTTCATCGACGCGATGATCGGCAGAGGGCACTCCCTCATGCGTTGAACGACGCTTCCCGTCATGCGCGTGAAGTCCAGAAGCTCGCGTGCGTCCTTCTTCAGCAGCTCCCCGATGATCTCGTGCACATCGCCGCCGGAGCAGAAGCCTCGACCTTGACCCTTGATGACCAGGACGCGCACGTCATCGCGGTGGGGAAGTTCCGTGAGGAGATCGCGAAGGTCCGCGTAGACGTCGAACGTGAGGGCGTTCAGTTTCTCGGGCCGCTCGAAGACGAGGGTTGCGATGCCGTCCTCCACTCCGAACCGGAAGTGTTTCCAGTCATCGGTGAAGCCGGCCGTGGCCCGGAATGGTGTCATCAGGTATAGGCGCGCAGACCCGTGATGGTCTCGCCCAGGATCAGAGTGTGGATCTCGCTCGTTCCCTCGTAGGTGAGAACCGACTCCAGATTGTTCATATGACGGATGACGGGATATTCGAGCGTGATCCCGTTCGCGCCCAGGATCGTGCGGGCCTCGCGCGCGATGTCGAGTGCTTCCCGTACGTTGTTCAGCTTGCCCAGACTTACTTGCTGAGGGGAGAGCTTGCCCTCATCCTTCAGGCGTCCGAGGTGAAGCGCGAGCAACATTCCTTTGTTCAGCTCGACGAGCATGTTTACGAGCTTCTGCTGTGTTAGTTGGAAACTCCCGATGGGGACATCGAACTGTTTACGCGTTTTCGAGTACTCGAGCGCGGACTCGTAACAGGCTCGCGCCGCCCCCATCGTGCCCCAGATGATTCCGAAGCGTGCTTCGTTCAGGCAGGACAACGGTCCCTTCATCCCGGTGACTTCAGGAAGGACCGAGTCGGCGGGTAGCCGGCAATCGTCGAGGATCAACTCCGACGTGACCGAGGCGCGCAGGGACAGTTTCCGATGGATGTCACGGGTGTCGAAGCCTGGAGTGCCACGCGGAATGAGGAACCCGCGCACGCCGTCGTCGGCACGCGCCCACACGATCGCGACATCGGCGATGCCGCCGTTCGTGATCCACATCTTGTTGCCGTTGAGGATCCAGTCGTCACCGTCGCGCTTGGCGGAGGTGCGCATGTTCGCAGGGTCGCTGCCATGATCCGGCTCGGTCAGTCCGAAGCAACCGATGGCCTCGCCGGTGGCCATCTGCGGCAACCATTGCTGTTTCTGCTCCTCGGATCCGTACCTCCAGATGGGAAACATCGCCAGGCTTCCCTGCACCGAAACGAAACTGCGGAACCCGCTGTCTCCCGCCTCGAGCTCGGTGCTCGCCACTCCGTAGCTCACCGCATTGGTCCCGGCGCACCCGTAGCCTTCGAGGTGCATCCCCAGCAGACCCATGGATCCGAGCTCGGTCGCGACTTCCCTCGGGAACTCCCCTTGTTCGAACCACTTCTCGATACCGGTTAGTACTCGCTCATCGACGAAGCGTCGGACGGTGTCGCGGATCATTCGCTCTTCGTCCGAGAGCTGGGCGTCTATACCCAGGAAGTCGAGCGGATCGGGGGCCATGGGTTAACGCTAACTGACCGTCAA
>JALZJQ010000020.1 GCA_030859685.1 Actinomycetota bacterium
CCTTGGAGGCCGACGGCGCAACTGGAAACCTGGACCGGGGCGCGGCGATGCTGGAAGCCGTCGAAGCGGAACTCCTGCGGGTTCGGTCGGCCCTCGATGCGACGACGCTGGCAGTGTGAAGATCCTGAGTCCTTCGACGTGGGGTTCCAAGCGGCTGCCGGTTGCCTGGCTGCTCGTGTTCTTCGTCCTCCTCAGCGCGGTTCCCCTGGCGCTGATGCTCTTCTTCAGCGTTCGCCTTACTGCTGAGACAGTGGAGCGTGAGGCCAAGGGCCGCGTCCGTGTTTCTGCCGCCACCGCCACGCGCGCGATCGAGAAAGAGCTACAGGGCTTTTCGGAGCTCGTTGAGTCCTACGCCCGGCGACCCACGTTGATCGCGGCGCTCGAGGACGGTCGCCTTTCGACCGCCGATCGTAGAGCGATGGGACCCTTGCTCCCGGAGCTGCGGTCGGCGCGTGAGGGGATCGCCACAACATTCCTGGCCGACGAGTCTGGCCGGCTGCTCGCGATCACACCGGCGACGCCCTCGATAGTCGGGGATGACTTCAGCTTTCGCGACTGGTACCGCGGTGTCACCTCCACCGGGAGTACCTACATCTCCGAGGTCTACAGAAGCCAGGCCACGGGCCGCCCGATAGTCGTGGCCGCCGCGTCTCCGGTGGAAGGGAAGTCGGGGTTCGAGGGCGTGATCGTAGCCGCCTGGGACCTGACCGAGCTCCAAGACTTCGTGCAGGGATTCACCTCGTCCGAAGCCGTGGATCTGAGGGTGACCGACCAGCGTGGTGCGGTGATCGCCGGGCCCGGAAGCCTCCCGCAGGCTCTCGTAAGCCGAGCCCTGGATCCCGATGTCGCCTCCGCCTTGGCGGGCCGGTCCGGGTCCGGCACTCGGTCGACGTCAGAGGGCGCGATCTTTTCCGCTTACGAGCCGGTCCCAAGGGTTGGGTGGACGGTCACAGCGAGCATTCCCCACCGCCGCGCGCTGGGGCCACTGCGCGAGCTTCAGGCGAAGGAGCTGAAGGTCGCCGCGGTTCTCGGACTGGTGCTGCTGGGAGGTCTCTGGCTGCTCTACTCGATCCTTCACGGCAGGCGGCGGGCCGAAGCGAAAGCCGATCAGCTCAGAGTAGAGACCGAGCGCGTCCGAGACGAGCTGCAAGAAGCGCGCAGCTTCCTCGAGCACCTCATCGCATCCAGTCCCATGGTGATCTTCAGGACCACTTCGGACCGCGCCCAGCTGACGTACGTGAGCCCCAACATCGAGCGACTACTCGGCTATTCGGTTACCGAAGTCGTTGGCGTGGAGCACTTCTGGAGGGCTCATATGCACCCTGACGACCTCGCGCGGTTGAGTGCGAGGGGTCGGGAGGTGGAAAGCCGCGGCGAGGATCGGATCGAGGCCGACTACCGCTTCCTACATAAAGACGGCAGCTACCGGTGGCTGCACTCGGTCATGCGATTAGACCCGCTGGCTGTCGAGGGCGCCGGCACCGTGCTGGCGTACGCGCAAGACATCACCGAGAGCATCGAGGCCCAAGAAACGACCTCGCGCCTTGCCTCCATAGTGGAGTCGACCGGAGACGCGGTCATAGGGAACTCTCCCGAAGGGGCCATCGTGAGTTGGAACTCGTCCGCCGAGGCGCTCTACGGCTACTCGGCAGACGAGATCAAGGGACGGCCCGTTTCGATCTTGACGCCGGACGATCGCCGGCAGGAGATCGACCAGATCCTTCAGGCCGTGGCCGAGGGGAGACGGATCGACAATCACGAGACCGAGCGCATGAAGAAAGGCGGAGAGCGGATCGAGGTCGCTCTGACCATCTCTCCCATCCGCGACGCTTCCGGAGCGGTCATCGGCGCGTCCACGATCGCGCGCGACATCACCGACCGCAAGCGCGCGGAGCAGACGCTAAGGGAGAGTGCAGAGGAACTGCGCGCTGCGAAACAGGAGGCCGAGCGCGCCAACCAAGCGAAGAACGATTTTCTTTCTAGGATGAGCCATGAGCTGCGCACGCCCCTCAACGCGATCCTCGGATTCGCTCAACTGATGGAGATGGACAGTCTCTCGTCGGAGCATCGCGAATCGACGAACGAGATCCGTAGGGGTGGCGGGCACCTGTTAGAGCTCATCGACGAGATCATGGACATATCGAGGATCGAGAGCGGTCAGTTGACGCTATCGCTCGAGCCGATCCCGCTGGGGGAGTTGGTCGAACATGGGGTTGCGATGGTCCGGTCCCTGGCCGAAGAACGCAGCATCGAGATACGCGGTGACGCCCGCGCAAGTTGTACAGGTCACGTCCTGGGAGATCGCCAGCGCTTCACCCAGGTGTTGTTGAACATCCTTTCGAACGCGATCAAGTACAACCGCGAGGGTGGGGAGGTGACGATCAGCTATGAAGAGGTTGGCTCCAACCGTCTCAACCTCAAGATCGCGGACACCGGATACGGGATCCGGGCACACAACCTGGATCGCTTGTTCTCCCCGTTCGATCGTCTCGGAGCCGAGCAGTCGGGCGTCCAGGGCACCGGACTGGGGTTGACGCTCTCCAAACGGCTCATGGAGGCTATGGGCGGAGACATCCGGGTCGATACCTCCGTAGGGGAGGGAACTACATTCACGCTCGAGTTCCAGGTCGCTCAGAGCCACCTGGAGCTTCTGGAGGAAGCCGAGGAGGTGACGCCGATCCCGGAACGAGATCTGGGCGGGTCGCACACGATCCTGTGCATCGAGGACAATTTCTCTAACCTCAAGTTGCTCACGAGGATCTTCTCGCATCGTCCAGGCGTCAGCTTGCTGACCGCCCTTCAAGCGAGCATCGGGATCGACCTGGCGCGCGAGCACCGCCCCGACGTCATCCTCTTGGATCTCAACCTGCCCGACATCGATGGGCTGGAGGCTCTCGAGCGCCTGCAGGCCGATCCTCGGACCGCCCACATCCCGGTGGTGATCATCAGCGCGGACGCCACCCGCAATCAGGTCGAGACCCTCCTGGAGGCGGGCGCCACCGACTACGTGCCCAAGCCATTCAGTGTCGCCGGCCTTCTACGAACGGTCGATGCTCTTCTAGTCCGGGATGAGCCGGCCGCGAGTTAGCCGTGTCGCCGCGTCGACTTTCTTCTTGGCTCGCGTTGTAAGGGCTCTTCTTCCAGCCCTCGCGCTCCGCGGTTCCCTTTGAGAAGGTGGTCGTCTCCCCTACCGGTGCGCAAACATGAGCGCCCCCTTCCGCCCTTTAGGTGGTTGAGATAGCTCGGGTCTGAGTGCAACCAATCGCGGCCTCTGTTCTGCTTGGCGCTCGCCTACACGATCGCGCTGTAGACGGTCGCCGAGGGCACGCGGGCGGTTCCGTGGACGCGGGCATGGTGCTCGATGGTCGTGTACCACTTGGCGGGATCCATAGTCCCCGCCGGGCGCCCATCGTCCAGAAAGATGAGCTCCTCGCTGGCTCTCCAGCTGTCGAGCGTCCGCTGTAGACCAGCGTCCGGGAATCGTTGCACGAGCGCCCGCGCGCCGGGGAGAGGGTCCCTGCGGGCCTGTTCCAGAGCGGCCCGGATCGCGGCCACGGTCGCCTGGACCACCTGGGGCCGCGTCTCCAACTGGCTAACGCCGGCCACCAGCCCGCTCCCGTAGACGTCGATGCCTGCGGCGTGGAACGGAAGCGCTTTAACCTGCCTGTCGCGCTCGCGCGCCGGTGCCTGGTAGTCCGGGAGGAGATCGAGGTAATCGGCCGTGACGTCGCCCCTCCCCCTCGCCAGGGCTTCTTTGACGTCTCCATAGGGCACCTCGATCAGAGAGGGCTGCTTGATCCCGATCCGCTCAGCCAGATGCAGGTACTCGCGCGTGAACGGTGACGCCCGATCACCGAGATAGGACGCCCCATCGAGGTCGCCCAGTGCCGAGCTCTTGGATGCGTCTTGCGCGCATAAGACCGCCATGTGCGTGTGTCTGGCGACCATGAGAACGAAGCGAGCCTCTAGGTTGGGCTCCTCGGTGACGGCGCGAAGGAAATGGGCAACACTCGTTAGGCAGAGGTCGTAGCGTCCGGCCGCGACGGCCTTGATGTTTTCTGGCCCCGGCTCTGGATAAACGACCTCGACATCGAGCCCGTGCGCCTCGTATATGCCCTCAACGTCCGCCGCAAAATACGGCAGGTGGTAGCCGGGCATTCACCCGGGACAGTAAAGGCCCAGCCGTATGCGCTCGGTAGGCATCGTTCCTCCCTGAAACCGTCGTCGACTTACATCGAGTGCGACCGATCGGCGAGACTCTCTCGACTCGGGCCGAACGGAACACCGCCGGTTCTGCCTGGGAGAGGTCGTCCGGGGATCACGCGTTTCCGGAGGCCGCTTCCCGACTCTTCATGACGTCTGAGTGTAGACGCCATCGCTGGAAGGCCTAGGCCCAGCTACACGGATCGCGAGGGCTGTTGCCCCGACTCTCAACGCTTTCGCACACGATGCCTCAGAGGCCCGTTCGTGATGGGATGGCCCACGCTGCGGGCGTCGTTTTCTGCCTGTCGGAGGCCCCTAATGCAGACGCCGTCAAGAAGATTCATGAGCGCGCAGGGCACCCGCTGGATGAGGTTTACGAGGTCCCGGTCGTTCTGGGCTAGGTACCGCTCAGAGCCGTCGTTCATGTGATGGCCGGCGGGAAGGTGGTCCAACGAGAAGGGCCTACTGACCTCGCCCTTCCTTCGTTCTTATGACCGAAGCGTTTCGGCCTTCTATTTCACCTTCCCGCCGGGCTCTAACGACAGAAACGCTGCCTGCAGCAAGACCAACTTATGGGGTCAGATCAGGGTCTCGTCCGGACAAAGAAACCTCGCAACCCCAGCGTTCTCGGGGTCATGTCTCGTTAGCCAGACGGGGGGCTAGGGCACGGGCGAACAGGCCGATCGGCCCTTCAATTCCCCCTGACCATCCTCGATTCCATCTTTGAGCCCTATGAGGTCGCGTCCCCACCCGTCTCGTCGATCCTCGGATGGCGGCGCATCGTCGATGACATTGTGGATGTCCGACTGCTCCCACAGCTCCGCGCCCGTCGCATCGACAATCTCGAATAGGCATTTCTCCTTGTAGGGCGACGGAATGGCGCCCGTCCAGAATGCACTGGCTTGGATACTGGTTTCGCCCGCCCGAGTCAGTTCGATGTCGTAGTACTCGTTGCCATCCGACTCGACCTCGCCGATGGCCTCAGAGTACCCCTCGATACGGGCCGACTCACTCTCGGGGAATGGTCCATCGACGGCAGTAACGATCAGCCTCCCGTCCTGCTCCTCGACGGTGATCTCAACTGGCAGCGGGCCGCCTTGCTCTTGCGTGTCTTGAAGTTCGGTTGCGAGTTCGACCATCTCCCGCACGGTTTCGGCGATGATCAACCGCGATTCCGAGATCGCGTCTTGGAGTCTGTAAAACGACTTCGACAGTTCGTCGATGCGGGCTTCGTCGCCTTGAGCGCGCGCTTCCGAAAGCCGATCCCTGACGGTTTCCAGTTCCCTCTCGTCCTCCGAGATTGCCGCTCGAGTATCTTCGATGGCTCCTCGGCGCGCGCCGATTGTTCCCTGCAGATCGCGAACGGTCGGCCCATCGAGATAGGACATGACCCAACCCTCTGGTGTTCGCTCGAAGCTCTTGTAATCGAGGTCATATCCCACGGTGCTCAGGAGCGCATGAAATGCGACCGTGATAGCGCGCGCGTTGGCGACGTCCTCGGGGCTGCCGAGTCGCACCTCATTGGGTTGCAGCACGTTCGGACTTGGACTGATGGTCGCAGTTGGACGGGGGGCCGGGGAGGATTCTCTC
The DNA here is from genome assembly GCA_030859685.1 of Actinomycetota bacterium. GTDB lineage: Bacteria > Actinomycetota > CADDZG01 > CADDZG01 > WHSQ01 > JACCXF01. Next base: position 5,794 of record JALZJQ010000020.1, read on the forward strand.
CCAAGCTCGAGTTTTTGGATAGAGCTTCCCTCCGAGGGGATCACCCACAAGGAGCCATCGTCTGTTGCGCTGATATTCGAGATGTCGAAACCAGCGTCGAGCGGCTTTCCAATTGGTTCGCCCGACCGACCATCGATACGGATCAGCGTGCTGCGATTGAGTGAATGAGCCCACACGAGGTCGCCGGACGGGCTGAGATGGTCGGGGAGTCTGACGTCTGGCAACTCGATTGCATCTCTGAGAACCGACGTTTCCGGATCGATCCGTTCGATCAGGCCCGCCTCGGGCTTGGCGATCCAGACTTCGTTTCCGATCACCTCTACTGATCCCAAGACCGTGTCACCGGGTCGGTAGCGATCGCCCTCGAGCTCGACGCGCCCGATCGTCTTGCCGCTACGGGGATCGATGCGCAGGACCCCGAGGCTCATCGGAAGGATGGCGTCTTGGCCGCTTCCCGAGATGGGGGCGGACCCGACGTCCTGGCGCGCCACCCAAAGGGATCCGTGCGAGACGGTCGCATCGCTCATGCAGCACGCGCCAATCGGGGCCTCGACCCGAGGCTCGAGGGTGGTGGCATCGAGGCCGACCATTAGGTCGTCTTCGCCGTCCTCGTCTGACCCCTGACCCGCCCAGGCCAAGCCACCGTCGACAAAGAACGGCGAGCATCCAGCGAGTCGAGCCGTGCCCATGACTTCGATGGAGATTGGATCGATCTTGAAGATGCGGCATCCCTCTCCGGTGACCCACACAGCACCATCACCGGTCGTGACCGTTCCGATCCAGCGACCGTCGCGGGTTCCAAGGCGAACCTGTCCCGTAAGCTCGCCTGTCGTTGCGTCGAGCCGGAGGAGCGCGCCGTCCGACGTCGCAACCCACAGCCACCCTTCTCCAACCGACAGCGCAGCGGGAGGGCTGGCAAGGGCCACGTTCGCGGTGATTGAGAGCTCGGCGGGGGCGGCCGGTGTGCCGTCGAAGTCCGTGCCTGCAATCGAGCGAACGGCGAAGGCTCCGGCCGCCACCACGACGATCGCCATCATCAGCGCTGCCCCGCCCCGTCTCACACTACGCATTCGACGTCGCCTTAGGAAGCGAATGGCAGCCGAATCCACTGCCGGCGGCGAGACTCGCCCTGCCGCACGAAGGCTCGAACGCAGCCTCTCGTCGATGTCGCTCAAAGTCTCTCCTCCTCGACGCTGGCATCAAAGGCCTTTTGGAGTCGCCCTCGGGCCCGAGAGAGTTGCGATTTCACGGTTCCGACGGAGCACTCGAGGATCTCTGCGATCTGTGCCTCCGAGAGATCCTCGAAATAGCGGAGCACGACGCAGGCGCGTTGGCGAACGGGCAGCGCACGCACCAGCTCCCAGATCCGTGACTGCTCGATACCGAGCTGCGGCTCAGCGACTGGCGGCGCGTTCATTTGCTTGAAGCGATCGGTGGCGCGTCGTTCGATGATCTGCCGGCGGATCTTGGATCGAGCGGCGTTGATCACGGTTCGGCGCAAGTAGACGGGGGCTCGCTCGGTGTCCCTGAGGCGACCCCAACCCGTGTAGGTCTTGACGAAGCTGTCCATAACAACCTCCTCAGCGAGTCCGGTATCCCGGAGAAGCAGATAGGCGAGTCGATAGAGGGCGGCGTAATGCTGCTTGAAGAGAGCAGCCAGTTCTTCGTCTCGCTGACCCAAGCGGCTGTGCGCTCCTCTCTCGACTCCGGCGACAGACGCCTCCCCAGTTGATTCCAGCATGCTTAGTAGACGAACGGCGCGCCTCAAGGGTTGAGAGGTGAGCCAAAGGGAGGTAGAACCGCCTGCGCCGAACACAGGATCGCCAACGTCGGCTCCCGGAGACCAGGAAGGTCACGATTGATGCTCGCTCATCGGTGTTAATCGACTTTCACAGACTCTAGAACTGCCAGACCCCGATGTCAGGCGTACTACGCCCTACCCCACTCGCGCTATCGTGATAGCATGCTGTCAGCAATCGATCCGATCCGGGGAGTCAGCAATGGCAACTAACAGGAAGGCGACTAAGGACACGCAAGTAGTGACCGTGAGATTGCCTCGCGATGTGTATGACGGACTTCGGGCTCTGTCCTTCGCCACCGGCACCAGCATCAACGAGCTCGTCCTGCGGGCCGTGGGCAATTACATGTCCCAGGAGGGCCATCGCGAGCTCGTCGACGCGGCGGCCACTCGTGTTAGGGAGCAGTACCGCGTCGCCCTCGACAAGCTGGCCGACCTCTAGAAGAACGGCGTGGAATACCTGACGGTCGAGGACGTGATGATGATTCACAGCACCGAGACCGGCCGGACCGATCCAATCGTGGACTTCGGCCTGCTGGAATCCGCGGTCATGCGGCCGCAGCAGTCGGTCGGAGGCCAGGAGGGCCTATCCGAGCCTTCATATATAGGCTGCCGCGCTCATGTACTCGCTGGCTCGGAACCATCCCTTTGTCGACGGAAACAAGCGCACCGCAGCCGTTGCCGCGCTCACGTTCTGCTTCATCAACGGGCAGACGATCGTCATGGGACGATTCCGAGTTGGTAGCGCTTACCATCGACGTGGCCGAAGGTCAGCTCGATGTACCGACCATCGCCAAGCGGCTCGAGCATCGGTCGGTTTCGCATGACTTGAACAACGGGCGGAGCTGATCATCGCTCCGAACCGGGACGGGGCGTCTCGGGAACGGAGGGCCGTCGCATCGTGTCCATGGGTGCGCTCTATCTCGGACTCGCGCACGCACCAGCCGAAGAACGCCTGCAGTGCGCGTTAGCGGTTGCTCGCCGTCCCAGGTTTGCGCGTTGCGAGCAGGTGGGCGATGAAACCCTCGATATCGGCCCTCTAGATCCTTGAGACCAGAAAACCCCGACTAGCAGGGGTTGTGTCGCTGTCTGGTGGGGCGTACTGGGATTGAACCAGTGACCTCTTGCGTGTCGAGTATGACGGGCTGAACGCTGTGCGGAACAGGGAAAACGCAGGTCATTCAGGAGCGTAAGTCGCGTAGTTATCGTGCGACTATCGAGGGAGGAAGAATGACCGAAATACAGAAGGGAACGGGCCGAGTTCGTTTTGGCTGATGCCCCCGAGTCACCCACGACGGGGCATCGGCCGTCGATCTACACAAAGGTAGAGGTCCGGGTTCCGATGG
>JALZJQ010000045.1 GCA_030859685.1 Actinomycetota bacterium
AAGAGAGTCTGACGTGGCGCGCATCTTCGTAAACGTCACTCACGGACCGGAGCACCCGACCCGCGCCGCCCTCGGGTTCCTCATCGCGAAGATCGCCCTCGACGAAGGACACGAGGTGTCTCTGTTCCTGGCGGGAGACGCGGTGCAACTCGTTCGTGATGCGGTCCTGGACAACCTCGCCGGATTGGGCACCGGGAATCTGAGGGAGCACTTCGACGCGATCGCTTCGGGTGGAGGCCGCTTCTATCTTTCGGGGATGTCCGGGAAGGCCCGAGGCGTGACGGACTCCGACCTCGAGAACAAGCCGGCCGAGTTCGTGATGCCGCCCAAGCTCCTCCAGCTGTCGCTCGAAGCCGACCGGACGTTCACGTACTGAGAACCCCATACGTCTGGAACGCCTGAAGGTTTCACTGGGGCGGCTCGGGGCCGCCCCGTTTGCCTTACGGCACCGGGGTGGGCTGGACTCCCCAGTCGGCTTGCTGGTCGACCACGTTGTTCGACGTGATGACCTTCTTGGTCCCGCTCGCCACGTTCTGCCTGATCAATTCCGCATCTCCATCCTCCGGGCCTCTCGAGTAGACGATGAAATCTCCGTCGGGAGAGTAGGCGGGCATGGCGTCGTAGACCGAGTTGTTCGTGTGCCGCTTCTGGGTTCCCGTCGCCAGGTTCTCCACGAAGATCTCGGATCCACTCCATCCCGACTTCCAGCGAGATAGCACGAGCTTGTCCTGCGTCGGGTGCCACTTGGCGTCGCCGTCCGCGAAGCCAGGGTCGGTGACGGTCGTGAAATTGCTCAAGGCGAACGGCCAGGTCGAGTTGATATCGGCCACCAAAGTCTTGCCGAAGCCAGTGCCGGACTCCCGGTTGAAAGTGATCTGATCGCCGTCCGGCGACCACTGCGGTCTGCTCTCCCACGCAGGGTTATTGGTGATCTTGTCCACGTTGCCGGTGGCCACCTCGAGGGTAGCCACGTCGTCGTTCTTGACGATGAGCAGATAGGTTCCGTCCGGGGACCAACTCGGCCAGGCATAGAACGCGCCGGTCGGCGCGGGGTAGCTATCTATCTCCGTAGCAGGGGTGCCAGGTGTGGTGGTTGCCTCGATGATGACGATGTCACTAACGTCATCCGCGCCGCCCGTCCCGAGCGTGTAGCGATGGAAGGCGATCATCGTGCCGTCGGGGGAGACGGCAGGAGCGACGTTGCTTCGCTCCAGGCCCCCGCGGTGCGTGAGCCTCGTCTGACCTGTCCCATCGGGGTTGACTGTGTAGATCTCCTCGTAGGGGGCGCTCCCACGCGGATACCGTGCGTACGCGATCTTTCCATTCGCTCCCGGGAAGGCGGCATGGGTGGGGATCGCCGTCCACGAGACGGCGGCGATCAGCGTCGCCCCGAGCAGCACCTTGAATCGCATCGGAAGTCTCCCTCTTTGTGGATTGGGTGTCTTTCCATGAAAAGCCATGAATCGCCTCTTTTGCATACGTACTTCGACGTAGCTGTGGAGGGTTGCGCCCAACGAGAGAGGCGCGAGAATAGGGACTGGGATTTCCAACCAACCGGGCCGACCAACCGAAGGACGATGCTCCGAATGCTCCGAAGGTCGATCGTTGTCGTTACCTTGGCGGCCGCCCTGGTGGCTGCGCTGGCCGCGCCGGCGTGGGCCCCTCGGACGTGGCTCCTGCCCTCGATCCAGGGAGTGGCCTGCACGTCGCCCGAGGGGGATGTGGGTTCGTTCTCCGGGGAGATCACGGTCGATAGGTTCGTCGTCGGGCGGGGCGGGCCAGAGGCTCTCATCCAACTGGCGGGGACGTGCATCACCGAGTCCGGAACCAAGCTCGAGGTGGACTCGAACCTGCTGAGGATCCCGGTGGCGATCGTCACTGCCACTTGCGACCGGCTTGACCTACTACTGGGCCCCGTGGTGGAAATGTCGCGCGACGGGTACGTCACCATCGATCCCTTCAAGGTGACGCTCGACAACGCCGACGGATCGAAGCGGCTCGGTGCTGCGCTCTGTTCGACCTCTCGCGTGGTCACTAGAGCTCCCATCCAGGCTCAGGTTGTCGCTTTCAACCGGGTGCTGAACGCCTCCTAGTCTCTTGACTCAGAGCGACGAAATGCTCGTCGTCAAGAACGGCGCGCTCGTCATGTGCTCCGATCGCGCTGGGGATGTGAAGCCGGATGCTGAAACCGGCGAAGGCTTGTATGCCAACGACACCCGTTTTCTCTCCGAACTGCGCCTCACGGTCGGGGGCATGAGTCCCATCCCTCTGACGGCCTCCGCCGATAAAGCGTTCGAGATCAGCATCGACGCGTCGATCCCCGAGGTCACGACGCGGAACGAGCTGTCGCTGTCGCAGACGGATCTGGTCCTGCGTCGGAGACGGCTCGTGGCCGATAGGGTCTACGAGCGGATCGAGATAACCAACCACGGTTCAGCGTCAGCGACCACCGAACTGAGGGTCGCTCTGTCGGCCGATTTCGCGGACATCTTCGAAGTTCGTCGCACCCAAGGCCTTTCCTTTCGGCAAAGGAAGCCGGCTCTCGAGCACTTCGAGGAAGGAGTCGCGTTCGAGTACGCCGGACTGGATGACGTCGTTCGTCGGACCAAAGTCACGTTCGATCCGGCCCCCGCCGACCTGGGGATGCAGGGTTCACGGGCGACGGCAGCGTGGCCCATCCGGCTCGCCCCCCGACAGAGCCTGGTCGTGGACCTGGTGCTCGAGTGTTCGTTGGGGAGCGACCGATCGGCTCACGCTTCCTTCGATGCAGCCGAAAGCGCGTGCCGGGAAGAGGCGGCCGGCTGGGTGGCCGGGTCCACCTCGATCGAAACGAGCAACCACATGTACGACAGGCTGATCGACGCAACGATGCGCGACCTCTATGCGCTGCAGACCCCCATGAACGGCGGGCGCATCACGGCCGCAGGGGTCCCGTGGTACGTCGCTCCGTTCGGGCGGGATGCGCTGTGGACGAGCTACGAGTGCTTGATGTCGCGCCCGGATCTCGCTCGAGACACCCTTCTCCTTCTGGCCGAGCACCAAGCGCATCAGGATGACGCTCATCGCGATGCCGAGCCCGGAAAGATCCTTCACGAACTGCGTGCGGGCGAGCTTGCGGGTGCCGGTCTCGTGCCGCACACACCGTACTTCGGAACGATCGATGCCACGCCGTTGTTCCTGGTCCTCGCCGGCGCCTACTACGAGTGGACCGGTGATGTGGAGACGATGACCCGGCTGAAACCACACCTCGAAGCCGCGCTCTCGTGGA
>JALZJQ010000046.1 GCA_030859685.1 Actinomycetota bacterium
GCGGACGAGTAACTGGAACACGACGAAGAGCAGAACCAGGATCCCGATGAGGGACCAGGCTGCGATCCCGGCTCGTCGCAGGCGTTCGGTCGCCGGCAGTCGCGGCGGGGCTGGAATGGCCACGGGGTCAGTATGCCCTTCCGGCCCCCTCGCTAGGCGGACAAATAGCGCTCCACGAGGCGGCGAGCTGCGGTCGCGAGCGACCCGCTCGGATCGGTGAAAGCCTGCGGGCGCCCCACCTCCGTCTCCAGCGACGCCCACATGGTGAAGCCCGCCGAGCTCAATCGCTCGTCGGCCAACTCGATCGACCCACACAGCGCCAGGCATGGCACCCGCGCGTCACGCGCAAGCGCAGCCACTGCGACCGGAGTCTTGCCTCCGAGACTCCCGTCATCGAGCGCCCCCTCGCCGGTGATGACGAGATCCACGCTCTCGATCGCACGGGCAAGGTCGCAAGCGACGGCAACGACCTCGAATCCCGGCACCAACTCTGCGCCGAAGAAAGTCATCAGTCCGGCCCCCATCCCGCCGGCTGCCCCGCCACCCGGCACCGTATCCACGGCCGGCCCGACATCGAGTCGGATCCGGTCCGCCAGCACCTCGAGCCCACGCTCCAGTTGAGTGACTTCTCTTTCGCTCGCCCCCTTCTGGCGGGCGAACGCCTGCGCCGCCCCACGGGGGCCCACCAGCGGATTGTCCACGTCGCGCAAGCCGGTTATCTGATCCGGCGATCCCTCCGAACCCGGTGGATGGATCCGAGCGAGGTCCTCGAGGGCACCGCCCCCTGGAGGAAGGTCTCGGCCCCGGGCATCCAGGAACCGCCATCCGAGCGCCGTCGCGGCTCCCACGCCTCCGTCGGTTGAGGCGCTCCCGCCCAATGCCACCACCGTGGAGCCGGCGGTGGTGCGCGCGGCCACTATCAACTCGCCCGTGCCCCGGGACGATGCGGAGAGCGCGTCTCGCTCCGTCTCGGGGACGAGCTGGAGGCCGGAGGCGTCCGCCATCTCCACGACCGATCGGCCGTCAGTCAACCGCGCGATGGGAGCACGCACGGGTGCACCGTGTGGCCCGTCGACCTCGGTTTCGTCACGACCGCCGCCGATCGCTTCGACGAGTACCGAGGCGGTGCCCTCTCCTCCGTCGGCCATCGGCCGTTCGATCACATCGACATCCCCGAGGCCTGCATCGATACCGCGCGCGATGGAGCTCGCCACCCCGTGAGCATCCAGGGTTCCTTTGAACTTGTCGGGAGCTACGAGCACGCGCACCACGACTAGGATACGAGCGGTGAGAGACGACCTCAGTGTGGTGCTCGTATCGAACCGGGGGCCCGTTTCTTTCGCGCAGGAGGATGGCGGATTCGAGCTCAAGCGCGGTGCGGGGGGTCTCGCCGGGGCTCTGGACCCGGTCGCTCGGCGCCTGGGGGGACGCGTCGTCTGGATCGCAGCGGCCACCTCCGACGAAGACCGGCAAGCCGTCGCCGCGGGCGCCGCCGATGGTCTTCAGGACGAACTCGGCTACCCCGTCTACTTCCTGGATTTCGAGCCCGAGATGTACGCGAACTACTACGACGTCGTGTCGAACCGGATGCTCTGGTTCGCGGTGCATTGCCTCTGGGACGAGCTGGGTGTGAAGGAGTTCGGTGAACGCGAGGTCGCCGCGTGGAACGATGCCTACCAGCCCGTCAACGAACGCTTCGCCCGCGCGGTCCTCGAGATCGCCGAGAACGACTCGCTGGTACTCATCCAGGATTACCACCTAACCACCGCCCCCGGCTTCCTGAGGAAGTCGCGCCCCGACCAAACGATCTTCCACTTCACCCACTCGTCGTTCTGTGGACCCGACGGGTTGGAACGTTTGCCGGCCCCCATCCCGCGACGGGTGATCGAGGGGATGCTGGGCGCCGACCTGATCGGGTTCCATGTCGCAGCCTGGGTCGAGGGCTTCTTGCATTGCTGCGAGCGCATCGGAGCGCAAGTCGATTGGGGTGAAGGCACGGTCGAGCATGGCGATCGCCGTGCCTGGGTCCGCGAATATCCGATCCCGATCGACCCGCGCGACCTGCGTGAGCGCAGCGGCGGAGACGAAGCGAGTGCCTGGGCAAGGAGATTCGCAGAGCTCACCGACGGCCCATTGGTCGTGCGCGCCGATCGAACCGAGCCGTCCAAGAACATCGTGAGGGGATTCGAGGCGTTCGGCCGGCTGCTCGATCGCCGAGCAGACCTCGAGACCTCCGCCCGCTTCGTCGCCTGCCTCTATGAGTCCCGCCAGAGCATGCCCGAGTACCGGCGATACATAGAGACCATCAAAACCTCCGTTGCCTCCGTGAATGACCGGCACCCGGGATCCATCCAGCTCTTCCTGGAGGACGATTACGACCGCACGCTCGGCGCGTTGCGAGAGTACGACGTCTTGCTCGTGAACCCGATCATGGACGGCATGAACCTCGTCTCGAAGGAGGGCCCCACAATCAACGAGCGCGACGGAGTTCTCGTGTTGTCCCGTCAAGCCGGTTCCTTCGAGGAGCTCGGCGAGACCGCGGTGGCGATCGAAGACGCGCTAGACGTCGACGCCATCGCGGACGCTCTCGAAAGGGGTATCGGGATGGAACCTGCGGAGCGCAAACGAAGGGCGTTGGAACTGCGGGAGCTGGTCGAGGCTCGGACGCCGAGAGACTGGATCGAGGCGCAGATCGACGACCTGATCGAGGTGCAGGAGCGGCGGGCGCCGAAGACCGCTCCCTGCAGCTGGGGTTAGACGAGAGTCCTGAGCATCTCCACCACTCCGGAGGCTCCTCGCACGGTGAGGTCCGATCGCTCCAGCAGCTCTCTCGGGGTTTCGTCCGAATCCACCCCCACTCTCAGGGTTGCGGTCCCCGACTCGTCCAACTCGTCTAGCGCGTCGAAGCCCGGGAGGTCGACGAGATCGTCCCCGAAGAAAGCCGCCGCATGTAGTTCATCGCGCGCGGCGACCTCCCGCACCACCGACGCCTTCGAGAACTCCACCGGTGGCCGAAGCTCGACGGACATACGCCCTGGGTGGATCGTGAGCCCGTGCTCGATCGCGAGGAATGCGGCGATGTCTCCAACGCTTCGCAGTCCCGCATCGCGATCGGGAACGTTCCGGTAGTGAAGGTTGAGAAGGACGCCCTTCTCTTCGAGCACGACTCCCTCGAGATCAGCTCCCCTCACGAGATCCTCCGCCTCATCCTTGACCCGCAGCATGAGATCGATATAGGGGGCAGCCCGCTCGGCGAACACAACACGACCATCCACGGCTCGTTGGGAGCCGTGCGCTCCCCAGATCTCGACGCCGTCACCCAGCCATCGCACCAGCTCGACCGCCGAGCGACCGGAGACGATCACCACCGAACGAAATCGTTGCGACAGCCGAGACAGCATCTCGACCACACCCTCAACAGGACGAGCTTCGGAAGGGATATCGACGATCTCGGAGAGAGTGCCGTCGAAGTCGAAGAACAATCCAGCACTCTCCGGCGCCTCGAGGAACGGGCGTAGCCGGGCATCCTTCATCCGGGAAGGCTATCTCCTGGCCTGTCTACACTGGGCAGATGCCGGTCGCTCGTGTTGTCGTCGCATGCTTCGTTCTCGTGCTGGTCGCGGTTGGCTGCCGCTCGGACGAGGTGAGCCTGACCTACGAGTACGAGGTTGGACAGACCCTCACTTACTTGGTGGAGGCCACCGCCCATGCCGAATGGGACATCGGTGGAACCGGGGAAGGTTCGTATCGATGGGTGGCCGAGGTCTTCGAGCGTGTGGAAGAGGTCGACGACGAGGGCGCGCTGGTCGAGGTCACGCTCGCTCCAACCGATGTGGAAGAAGAGGGCCTGCTGTCGCCGGGCTCCGATGACAAGACGTTCAGCATCCGGATCGACGACAAGGGCAGGGTCCTCGAGGTGATCGAGATCGATGGCGTCCCGGCCGAGGATCTCGACCCCGAGGAGGTGGCTTTCATCGGGACCTACCGTCCCCCCCTTCCTACGGACGCGATCCGGTTGCGGGAGGAGTGGGCCGCGCCTCCGCCACCCATAACCGAGGAAGGCTTCCAACAACTCGTTTCGTTCGTGGAGCTGGATCGTCTGGATCGGGATGTCGACGGACGGACGGCGTCGATCTCCTACTCCGGCGAGAGCCCGCTGACCCGCACCACGACGCTCCCCGAAGGGGACGCAGAGCTGGCGGGGTCCGCGTCGATCTCGGGCGAAGCGATCGTTGACCTAGATGGGGGTTTCCTCAGAGAGTCGACAACGACTACAGAAGGGGACTTCGAAGTTCGGGCACTTCCGAGCGATGAGGGCAGCCCATTGAGCGGAAGCTTGCACCAGGTGCTCGAGTTACACCTCGAAAGGATCTGAGGTCAGGCCTCGTCCGCGCCGACGACGACGTGGAGCGCAACGCTCGCAGAGAGGTTGGACGGCTTTTCTTCCGACACCCAGCCGAACTTTTCAGCCAGAGCCTCGGCGGCTGGTCGGGCCTCGTCGTAGGACCAGAAGACGGTGGTTTGGGCGTAGTCGGCGGAAGCGGAATCCACTGCGTACACGTCGAATCCGAGCCCGGCGAGGCGGTCCGCCATCAGCGTGTCGGCGTCGGGCGAACCCGTTCCGTTCAACACCTGCACCGAGACGCCATCCGTTACGAGCTCGACGTCCGCGCTTGGGGCAGGGCTCTTCTTGAGCTTCTTCGCCTTCACGGTGGCAGATGGTTCCGGACTCGCCGCTGCTGGTGGCTCGGACGCCCCGGGCGTGTTCTGGGCCACCGGGGTAAGCCCCCCGTCGCTATTCCCCCCGATCGCATCCACTGCGATCGACACGGCGGTTATCGCAACCGCTGAGATCAGCAGCCACGGGACGAACCAACCCGCGACCGAGCGATAGAAGTGCCACTGCTGGTCCGAAGAGTGGCGCCCCACGGCGCGCCCCCTATCTCTTGGCCGGCTGGTACTGAGCGCCCAGCAGGCGCGCTACCCTCTGGCGCTGTCTGTAGGTTCGCAGCCGTTTGAGCCTCTTGATCAGGATCGGATCGTGTTCCATCGCGGCGGGGTTCTCGATCAGCTCGTTGAGCACCTGGTAGTAGCTCGTTGCCGACATGTCGAACCTGTCGCGGATGGCCCGCTCCTTGATGCCCGCATGCTTCCACCAGCAACGCTCGAAATCGAGGACGTCGATCTCTCGCTGCCCAAGGCCGTCGTGTGTGTCCATGCCCTCAAGATAGAACCGAGACGCCCCGAACCGGCGGATTTCGCCCGCGACCATCTCATCCGAGCACGCCCGTCAAGCCCGAGGGGGGTCTGGGGGGAGTAGGAAGGCGCGCGGGCCCCTCCCCTCCTTCGGATCGCGAGCGCAGGAGTACACGGGCCATGACC
>JALZJQ010000047.1 GCA_030859685.1 Actinomycetota bacterium
ACCGGGACGTTCTGCACGTAGTCCCAGGGCCCGGAATGCGTCCAGGTGGTGAACCCGCCGAAGTAGTTGGGCTCCTTCGGAACCACCACGATCTCCGGGGACCGGCCCGGCATGTAGCCTCGGCGCAGCCGCTGCAACTCCTTGGTGGGGAGGTTGCAAGCCGTCTCGAAGGCGGGCCCGGCAGCGCGCTCGGTCGACGGCTGCGAGCCGGAGCCGGAACCCGCGCGCCGATCGTCGAGATCGTCGGGATCTTGGGATGGCGTGCACGCGGTCAACGTGAGGCCGAGGACGAGAAGCAACACCGTGCACCGGCGGCTGGTCGTGGCCATGTTCACGGACATTCGGCCCCCACGCAGGATCGGATCGCGTCCAGATCCTCACTCAGGCTCTGCAGGTCGGGATCGTTGGCCGGGTCGTCGTCCCCGAGGAGGTTCTCGAGCGCGAACGGATCCGACTCGAGGTCGTAGTACTCGCGATACATTAGGTTCCCGGTTTCCTTCTCGTAATACTCGGTGAACTGGTAGGAGTTGCTCAGGATCGAAGCCCAATCCGGCAAGCCGTGCACCGTGTTCTCGTATTCCTCCAGAAGGATGCGATCGCGCCGGTCGTCCGACAGGAGCGATCGCCCATCGATCGGGAACTCAGCCGATGGTTCGATCCCGGCTGCTCCCATGATCGTGGGCGCGAGGTCGATATTCGCAACTATCCGATCGTCCTCGGCCCCAGCCTCGATGTGATCCGGCCACCTGGCCAGAAGGGGTATGGCGACCGACTGGTGGTAGGGAACGCGTTTCGCGAAGAGTCCGTGTTCCCCCAGCATCAATCCATTGTCCGACATGTAGAAGGCGAGAGTGTTCTCCTCGTCACCCGCCTCGATGGCACGAAAGACCTTGTCCACCAGATCGTCCACCGACATCAGCAGTCGGAGCTGTTGGGTCCAGACCGTCTGGGGGTCTCCGAGCGTGAAGTCGGTGTCCGTTACGTACGGTGGTTTGTCCGAGACATCGGTCTCGAGGGCCGCTTCGTCGGGCTCGAAGGCAGGGACCTCCGCCTCCGCGTACTTCGTTTCTGGTTCGAAGGGCTTGTGAGGCGCATTCGGGGCTATGTACAGGAACCAGGGTTGTTCGTCTCGCTCCTCGAACTTCTTTACGTAGTGCGCTGCCATATCCCCCATGAAGTCCGTCGCGTGTCGAGCGATGATGCGTTGCTTCCCGTCAACGTTCGTGGGGCGCTTGTAGTACTTGAGCCCCCCCGAGATGGTGAAGTCGTCGAAGTTCGGAGGCCGCTTGATCCCGAGGATGCCCTGCAGATACTTCCCGACCAACGCGGTGCGATACCCCGCCTCTTGCAGGTAGTGCGGAAGCGCCGATCTTTCGTCCATCTCGGGACCTTTGTTGTTGCGCGTCACGCCATGGTTATGGGAGTACTGGCCGGTGAAGATCCCGGCGCGCGACGGGCAGCACAGAGGAGTGGTGGCGACGGCGTTGGTGAACGTCGTGCCTTCCTCCTCGAACAGTTGGCGTAGCGTGGGCATGACGTCCAACGTTCCCTCCGCTCGCTGATCGTCGGTCACGATGATCACGACGTTGGGCGCAGTCCCGGAGGTGCCGGCTGCAGGGTCGTCCGGATCCGGAGAACCCTCTGAACCCGAACCGGTGCAACCGGCGAGAAGGATCGTCACCACTACGCCGAAAAGGAACCGGCCCCAGGCGCTCAACCGTTCTCCTCCACACAGTTCCAGATCTCGCCCATGGCGGCACTGGGAAAAGCCGCTTCGAAGATGGGCTCCTCGAGCCGATCGCGGTACTGGCTCGGAAGGTCTTCTTCGGCCGGCGCGTTGGCATCGAGCCGGTAGTCGACCAGGAAGTCGGCCACTTCTTCAGACGTGATCCCCTCGGCTTCCATCGTTTGCTGGTCGAACCAGAAACCCACGGGACTCGTCTCGACGAACATCTCCTGGACCCCGACGCCGAAGTGTTCCGCGACGTCGCTCTGCAGATACTGCATCCGGATGGGCCATGCACCCGCCGCCTGGGGGTCGGGCGCGACTCCATGGTCGGCCGTCAAGGCGAGCACCCACTCCTCGTGTCCCACCTCGCGGTTCAGGAAGTCCGTCAGGTCCTTCAAAGCCTCGTCCGAGTAGCGCACGATGGCGCGCATCTCGGGCTGCAACAGGTTGAAGTTGTGCCCGATCTCGTCGATCTGCTTGTAGTTCGTGAAGAAGAGGTCCGGGACCTCGTCGGCTCCGAAACCCTCGCGGCTCAGCACGGTCTTGATGATCTTGGTCTGGAACAAGGTCCATGCGGGTGTATCCCGACGCTCAGATGGTTGATCCAATACCTCGTGCCCCATCCACTTGTCGTCCAGCTCGCCGTCGGCCTGGTCGACGGTGCGTATGTGTTCGTCCAGGCCCGGGATATCTTCGACGTACGGGGGGACCTCGAAGAGGCTCGGGTTCGTAACGAACTTCTCTTGGGTGTTGGCGAGGATCGCGATGTCCTTGTCCCCACCGGGGGTGAGGGCGCCGTGGCTCATCATCCCCATGTGCCAGCCCTTGAAGGCGAACATCCCGATCTCCGCCGCGTTACCTGTTGCCGCATCGTACGTGTCCCCGAGCATCGGGACCTCGACGTGGTCGGGACTCTTGTTGTCGAAGGCGATCGACATCGATCCGTCCTCCTCGCGGATCGGGATCCCAACCGTGCCGTGCTGCTTGGGGAAGGCGCCGGTGCCGATGTTGGTGTGGATCGCAGGAGTGACCGAGGGGGAGGACCCGACGATCACGTCTTGAACCGAAGTACCCCCGGCCATGAGTTTCTCGAGGTGGGGCCACTGATCGGGCCACGTACGGAGCGTGTTCCAGCCTCCGCCGTCCCACACCACGGTCACGATGAGCTTCGGGGGGCCGTCCCGCGTCGGATCGAGAACCCCCTCGATCGGCTTGCCTACGGCCGTTGGGAACTCGACGTCGAGCAGCTCGGCCATGGTCGGGGCGAGATCCGCGACCGTCACCTCCCGGTCCAGGCTCAGGTCGCCCTGCGGCTGGATGAACCCCGGCCCGTAGAACACGAGCGGGACTTTCTGGAGGTAGTCCCACGGCCCGGAATGGCTGGTGGAGGTGAATGCTCCGAAGAAGTTCGGCTCGCGCGGCACGACGATGACGTCCGGTGAGCGACCGGGGTAGTTCCCTCGCCGGATCCGTCGCACGTATTCCACCGGCAAGGAACATCCGGACTCTCGCCACCCGGCCGCAGGCTCGGTGACGCGCTCGACCTGCATCGGGGTGAACCGTGCCTCGGGAGCGACAGTGGGAGCTGCCACCTCCCCGTCTTCTTCTGGTTCCTCACTCGTGCACGCCGCAACAACAAATGACATCAGGAGGAGCAGCGCGACGGTCGCGGTGCGCAGACGCCCAGTCGGGGGGATCACTCGTTGGGAAGAAACCACAGCTCCTCGGGCGCGTCCTCGACGACCCGGCGAGCGATGTCGACCCCCATCTTCACGGCGTGGTCCATGTTCCCCATCTCGTAACGCCACGAACCGAATCGGCCGCGCGAATAGATGCCTTGCTCCATCAACCAAGGGTGGATGGTGGCCAGCGCCGCATCGCGTTTCAGGGTTGGCACCGGATACGCGTAGGGGATGTCCTCGAGGTGCATCGAGGCCACCTCCGGTCGTCCTTCGACGACACCGGCGGCGCGCAGTCCGGCTTCCACGTCTTCCTCCAGACCCTCGCGTGACGTTCGCTTGTACCCGGAGTAGGACGTCTCGGTCATGTAAGCGCTGTACCGAGCGGTGTCGGAGTCGGGAACGTTCGAGGGGGAATACTTGGCGAAGTTGGTCGACCGGTAGAACGGAGTGGTGTCCTGCGGGTAGTAGCTCCAGGACATGTCGTCCTTGAGCGGAGTTTCGTATCCGATGCCGACCATGTACACGCCGTTGTGCTCCAGATCCTTCGCTGCTTCCCGGAGGGGATCGGGTGCGTTCTGAACCACGCCGACAAGGAGGTCGATGGGCATCGTCGAGATGAGGATGTCGTAGTCCTCCTCCGAACCATCTTCGAACCGCAGCGTCTTGGCTCGTGCGTCGACGGAGACAAGGTTGCGGTTATAGCTGATGTGCTCCTCCAACTTGAGGGCCAACCTGCGGTAGATCTCGCCGGTCCCGCCCATCGCAGGAAAGACGAAGGTGTTGTTGGGTCCCCACGCGACGTCGTCTTCCTGGCTGATGAGCCCCTTCAGCGCTCGCTTGTAGTCGATCACCGCGACCCGCTCACCGATCCACATGGATTGCATCCTGTCCGCCGGCGTTGCCCACACCTTGAAGTTGTAGGGCTCCATGAAGTGTTTCGTGATGCCGTCGCCGAAGGTTGCGCGCATCCAAGTCGCGAAGTCCGTCGTGGGATCACCCCCGACGGCCTCGATGAGCCCAAGAATGCATTCGTAGGCGACCTCGTTGGGGAGATATCGAAGGTTGTTCTGAAAGGGATAGGGCACCCAGCGGTCGTCGAACCGGATGTAGGAGGATCGCTCGTGGCGATAGACGTCGTCCCTCATCACCTCGTCCAGTAGATCGTCGAACTCACCGAAGTGGCTGAAGACGACATGGCCGCCGTGATCCCAGGTGAACCCCTGAGGATCGGTGACGGAGGATGCCAGCCCTCCGGCGTGCGGCGCACGTTCCACCAGGCGCCAGTTCCTGTGACCGAGCCCTTCGAGCTCGCGTGCGCACCCTAGGCCACAAGGGCCCGCGCCGATGATGACTATGCGTGGCTGGTCGTTCAAGACGTGTCCTTACTCCAGGAGCCGCCGGCTTCATGGCGTCGAGCGAGGCCTCCAGGGCCGGTGGGATCCCGGGCCGTCGCCGGCGGCGAGTCTACCCGCCCTCCGCAAGAACCCGAGCCGGGGGTGGGTTCACCACCCACCCTGGCATACTGCACGCCCGTGGAAGCCGACATCCCAAGCATCGAGATCTCGGGCGTACGCGTGGCCCGCATCAGCCCACGGCGGGCGCTGGAGGCCATCGCCGGCCTGGCGCAGACCTCGCCGCCGGTGACCGTTGTTCACGTGAATGCGCACACCCTCAACCTGGCGGCGGCGGACAACTCTTACCGCGAGATCCTGAGCCGAGCGGACCTCGTGTTGAACGACGGAAAGGGCATCATGCTCGCAGCCCGTCTGCTTCGCCGGCCGTTCCCTGCGGACCTCAACGGCAACTTCTTCTCTCCGCTGCAGCTCGAGCTCGCCGCCGAACGAGGGTGGCCGGTCTTCTTCTTGGGAGCCAAGCCGGGGGTCGCCGACCGCGCCGCCGGGATCGTGGCCGGCCGGATCCCCGGCCTGGTCGTGGCGGGTTCACGCGATGGATATTTCTCGGCCGATGAGGAGGCCTCGGTCGCCGAGGAGATCCGGGACACGGGAGCAAAGGTGGTCCTGGTGGGCCTGGGCAATCCCCGACAGGAGCGGTGGCTCGCGAAGTGGCTCGGGTCCACGGGAGCTGTGGTCGGAGTCGGCGTGGGCGCGTTCTTCGATTTCCAGACTGGCGAAGTTGCGCGGGCCCCCGATTGGATGAACCGATGGGGTATCGAATGGGTTCACCGATTGATGCAGGAGCCGACCCGGATGTGGCGCCGGTATCTCGTGGGCAACCCCCGCTTCTTGTGGCGTGCGCTGCGCGAGCGTGGGCCCCATGGGTAAACCTCGCACTCTCCCCATCTTCGGACAGCACGATGCCAAGACCGTCCAGCAGATAGAGCAGGCCGCCTCCCACCCCAAAGCGGTTGGCGCCGCGCTCATGGCAGATGGACATCTCGGTTACGGGATGCCCATCGGCGGAGTCGTTGCCTACGACAATGCGGTTTCCCCCGAGGGAGTCGGGTTCGACATCGGATGCGGCAACAAGGCCGTTAGGACGGACCGCAGGTTCTCCGAATGGGTCGAGGACGTCCCGGTAGAGAAAGCTATCGACCGGATCTTCGATGAGGTCGCGTTCGGGGTAGGGCAGGCCTCGGACCGATTCGGTGACCATCCCATCTTCGACGATCCGCGGTTCGAGCTGCCCTTCGCGAAGAAGCTCAAGGACTCCGCGCGCAACCAACTGGGCAGCGTTGGATCGGGCAATCACTACGTCGACCTGCTGGTGGACGGTTCAGACTGGTTGTGGGTCGGGGTCCATTTCGGGTCCCGTGGACTGGGGCACAAGCTCGCGTCCAAGTTCATGACCGACGGCGACATGATGAAACCCGTGACGGTTCTCGACCTCGCCACGCTCAAAGGGCAGGACTACTGGGAGTACATGGGCCTCGCCGGCGCGTATGCGCACGCGGGGCGAGACTGCGTAGTGTCCCAGGTCCTCGGCATCATCGGCTGCCTCCCAACGCTCGAGGTTCACAATCACCACAACTTCGCCTGGAAGGAACACCACGAAGGCGTTGGCGACGTCGTCGTGGTTAGAAAGGGCGCGACCCCAGCGTTCCATCTTCAGAAGGGATTCGTCGGCGGGTCGATGGGCGACGATGCCGTGATACTCAACGGTGTCACATCCGATGAGACCGAGGAGATCCAGCGGGCGAGCTTCTACTCAACCGTTCACGGAGCGGGGCGCGTGATGAGCCGCACCGAGGCCAAAGGACGCTTCAACCGCAAGACGAAAGAGATGAAGACGCCTGGCCGGATCACTCCCGACATGATGCGGGGGTGGCTGGCCGAGAGGGGTGTTGAGTTGCGAGGGGCGGATCTCGATGAGGCACCCCAGGCCTACCGGCGCCTCAGCGACGTGCTGGCCGCGCAGGGGAAGACGATCTCAGTTACCGAAACCCTCCGGCCCGTAGCGGTGGCGATGGCCGGCCGAGGCGACTGGGATCCGTACAAGGACTAGCACCCCAAGATGCAGGCGATACCCTGCTCCTTCGATGACCGACCACACGAGAGCGCGTTCGACCTTCATCATCGCGACCAGGAACCGACCCGAGGAATTGCTCACCACGGTCGAGTCGCTCGTCGCCCAGACCCTTCTTCCGAAGGATCTCTGCATCGTCGACTCGAGCGACGAGACACCGGTACGCGACGAGATCCAAGAGTTGTGCGAGGGGGTGGGCCTGCCCCTCGAGTATCACAATCCCGCCCCCAGGGGACTCACGGTGCAACGCAACTTCGGTGTCGCCCGGACGGATGGTGATCCCGTGTTCTTCATCGACGACGACGTGTTCCTCGCTCCCGATTGTCACGAAGCCATCCTCGCCGAGTACGAGCGGTGGGGGCCCGAGCTCGGCGGCGTTCGGGCCACGCCGGTTCATCCCGCCCGGCCCCCGCTCATCTCGGTCGCGTGGCGCAAGTTGTTCGGCATCGGCGGCTGGTGGCCCGAGGCGAGTGGGCGGATGCGACCCGGCTTCTGGGTCGAAGGTGTCTCGGAGGCCGCTGGAGTGCGGAAGCTCGAGTACATGACCGGGTGGTTCATGTCCTTCCGCCGAGCAGTGGTGGACGAGTTCCGATTCGACGAAGCCTTATCCGGCTACGGGCACAAAGAGGATGTCGACTTCACCTATCGAGTGTCACGTCGTTACGTTCTCCTTCAGACGCCGGCCGCTCGCTGTGAGCATTTCCAGACCGTGACCTCGCGTCTGTCATCACACCAACTGATGCGGATGAACCTGGGCAACCAGTTCTACCTGCATCGAAAGAACATGCCTCAGGACGGCCGTCACATCGTGGCGCTCTGGTGGGGCCTCGTGGGTCTGTTCGTGCTCAACGTCGGACGCGCGTTGTTCAAGAGAGACCCCGGGTTGGTCACGGGCATGATCGTGGGCGCGTTCGAGCAGGCAAGAGGGCGCGGGTTGATCGATCCCGCGTCCGAGCCCTCGCGGCGATGACCGCCCCGGACGCCACTGGCGGCGCCAAGAAGCGCGACTATCCGTGGACGGTCCTCGTCGCCGATCCCCTTGCGTTTCCTCTCGTTCGATTGCTCGAGCGAAGGCGCTGGCTCACGCCCGACCAGGTCACCTACGTCTCGCTCCTTCTCGGTCTGGCCGTGGGCCCGCTGTTCGCCTGGGGCAACCGAGGGGGTCTGATCGCCGGCGCGATCCTCTACTACCTCTCGTTCGTGTTCGATTGCGTCGATGGGAAGCTTGCGCGCCTGCTTGGGATCAACAGCCCGCGCGGGCAGGAGCTCGATGCTCTCGCCGACGGCGCCCGTCGAGGTAGCGCGGTCATCGGGCTTGGTTTCCACGCGTGGCGCACGGATGAGCCGGTCACCACGATCCTGTGGATCCTCGCGTTCGGGATCCTGTCCTTCTATTTCATGGAGATCTCGGGCGCCGAGAAGCAAACGTCCGAGGGTGGCCCTGGAGGCCGATGGTCGGGCGCTATGGCTCGTCGGCGATTGCTACCCACACCCGGGATGCCCGATGTCTCGGCGATCGTGTTCGTGATCGGCCCGCTCGCGGGCGCGATCCTGCCCGCGCTCTACGTGGGTATCGTGATGGTCGCCTTCGGCATCCTTCTTACTTTCAGACGACGATTGCGGGTGAACTGATTGA
>JALZJQ010000061.1 GCA_030859685.1 Actinomycetota bacterium
AGGATCAGGCTGATGCTCGCTAAGGTCGCCGCCGCCACGCTGTTCGCGTTCGTCTGTGCTCTTCTCATCCAGGCGCTGGTGGGAACCGTCGTTGCCTTAAGCGCGTATGCGTTCGGGACAACCGCCGCCGCGGATGGCGAATGGCTACGGGAGCTGATCGAACAGACCCTGCGGATCGCCGGTGTGGGCGCTCTCGTGGGCGTGGTCGGGTTCTCTCTGGCCTCGCTGGGCCGGAACACGGCGGCCGCCCTTGGGGTCGGGTTCGCGTACGTGGTGGTCGTCGAGAACCTCATCCGCGCCCTGAAACCCGAGTGGCAGCCGTGGTTCTTCTCCGACAACGCCGCCCTCGTGATCACGGCCGACTCCGCGGCCTTCACCCAGGTTGGTCACACGGTCGTACAGGCGGCCCTTGTGATCGCCGGATACATGCTCGTTCTCCTGCTGGCCGCGCTAGCGGTCTTCAGAAGACGGGACGTAACTTAGACCCCTGACCAGCGAGTTCCCCCAGGACTAGTTATCGGTGACCAGCTAAAGACCACCCCCATGGGCTATCAAGCGCCCCCGTTCGGGTGTCGATGCGCCTCAAGGATGTGGGAATACCTGGGTTACGCCTGAGGGGGCGAGCCGAGGTTGGGAAGCACAGATGGCAACAGGGGGCAACTTTGAAGATCGCATACGGCATCGGCTGGAGCGGCGATTCGTGGTCGGCCGGGGAGTGGGACTGATGCTCCGGGCCATCTCCGAAGGACTAGTCCGTTCGGACTACTGCAGAACGACCCAAAAGAGCTATCAGGCATCCCCGAACGAGTGTCGATTGATACTCGAAGGCGTGGGGCGCCTGGACGAGGGACAAGGGGACTGATGTGAAGATCGCATGGGGGATCAGCTGGAACGATTCCAAGAAGGGCCGCATGGTGAGCGCCATGATGGCCATGCTCGTGGCTTTCTCCGTGGTCGCGTCGCCCGCAGCCACGTCGTCTCTGTCGTCGGATGCCGAAGAGATGGTGTCCGTCATCGTGCGCGAGGTCGCCGGCTCGGGAGATGCCTCCGAGAAATTGGTCGTGGAGCTCGGCGGGACCGTCGGTCGCGACCTGAGCATCATCGACGGTTTCGTGGCCGAGATCCCGGCCCGCGAGCTCGTGAGGCTCGAGCGGTCGCCGGTCGTGCACTCGGTCACCTACGACTCGAAGATCCAGATGCTGCACACCGTCAACGGTTTCGATGCGGACGCGGACATGGGATCCGCTCACAACCTTGCCACCCAGACGAAAGCCAAAGACCTGTGGAACATGGGTATCACCGGCAAGGGCGTCGACGTCGCTCTGATCGACTCCGGCGTCGCGCCCGTCACCGGACTGACCGGTCCGGACAAGGTCGTGAACGGCGCCGACCTGTCGTTCGAGCAGGGCGCCGACAATCTCCGCTACCTGGACACGTATGGGCACGGGACGCACATGGCCGGGCTCATCGCCGGGAAGGACCCCGACTGGAGCCCAGGGAACCATGATGCCTCCAGCGGGATCGCCCCCGACGCTCACGTCGTCAACGTGAAGGTGGCCAACGCGATGGGAGCAGCGGACGTCTCCCAGGTGATAGCGGCCATCGACTGGGTCGTCCAGCACAAGAACGACAACGGGATGAACATACGCGTCCTGAACCTGTCCTTCGGCACGGACGGGGTGCAGCACTACACCCTGGACCCGTTGACCTACGCAGCCGAGGTGGCGTGGCGGCGCGGGATCGTGGTGGTCGCCGCCGCCGGAAACTCCCAGTTCGGGAACCGGAGGCTCAACAACCCCGCCTACGACCCATTCCTCATCGCGGTCGGGGCGTCCGACACTCAGGACCGCAATGGTTACGGCGACGACACGGTCCCGGCATGGTCGGCATCTAACGCCGGCCGATCCGTCGACCTCGTGGCTCCGGGCAAGTCGCTGGTCAGCCTGCGCAGCCCCGGCAGCCATATCGACCAGACGGAGCCTCAGGGCATCGTCAACTCGAGGTTCATGCGGGGCAGCGGAACATCACAGGCTGCCGCGGTGGTCTCCGGCGGCGTGGCTCTGTTGTTGCAGCACCGGCCGGGGCTGACCCCCGACCAGGTCAAGGCGATCCTCAAGCGAAGCTCCGTCTACCTGCCCTCGGCGACCCTGGATTCGCAGGGTAACGGCGCCCTGAACCTGAAGGAGGCAGCGAACACGGCAACTCCGTTGGGAGCAGTGCAGCTTCACACCCCGTCTACGGGGACCGGGAGCCTCGACGCCGCCCGGGGATCGGCTCGAGTGCTGGACCCGAACGGCGTCCCTCTCTCCGGTGAGGTGGACATCTTCGGACAGACATGGAACCCCGCAACGTGGTCGGCTGCTTCGCTGCTCGGCAACTCGTGGTCCGGCGGTACCTGGAACGGCAACTCGTGGAGCGGCAACAGCTGGTCCGGAAACAGCTGGAGCGGCAACTCGTGGTCCGGCAACTCGTGGTCTGGGAACAGCTGGAGCGGCAACTCGTGGTCTGGGAACAGCTGGAGCGGCAACTCGTGGTCCGGTAACAGTTGGAGCGGCAACTCCTGGAGCTAGCTTCGTTCGGCGGATAACCCGCCGGCCGGGGAGTGGGGGACATGAGCATCACCCCGTACGTCAAATTGAGGATCGGTCAGGCTCGGCAGCACATCCGTATGGATGGTGCTGGCCGAGTCTGGCTTCTCAATGCCGGCACGGTGACCGCCGCAGCGGTGCTCTACTTCACCGTCTTGCGGCACGTGCCGGAGCTTCCCAGCCCCGTCTCCATCCCGTGGTGGTCGCTGGCGATCTTCTTCGCAGGCGCCGAGATCTTCGTCGTGCATCTCCAGATCAGGCGTGACGCTCACTCGTTCTCGTTGAGCGAGATGCCGCTGGTTATCGGGTTGTTCTTCGTTAGCCCGACCTCACTGGTGCTGGCCCAGCTGGCGGGATCGTTGATCGCGCTGACCATCCACCGCAGGCAGTCGCCGATCAAGCTGATCTTCAACCTGAGCCACTTCTGTCTCGAGACGAGCCTCGCGGCGATCATCTTCATCAGCGTCGCCGGGCCACTTGCGAACCCCATCGGTATCGCCGGCTGGATGGCCACGTTCCTCGCGATGTTCGTCACCACGATCGTCGGCGTCTTCATGATCTTCCTGGCGATCTCGTTGTCCGAGGGCCGGCCCCAGATCAGGAACCTCCCCCAGGCGCTGGGTTTGGGCCTTGTGGTTGGCGGGGCGAACACCAGTCTCGCCCTCATCGGCGTCTTCATCCTCTGGAAGGCACCCTCTGCCCTGTGGCTTCTGGTCCTTCCGACGGCGACTTTGTTCCTCGCTTATCAGGCGTACACGTCGCAGCGTGAGAAGCACAACAGTCTCGAGTTCCTCTACGAGACCGCACGCATCCTGCAAAGCTCGCCACAGGTTGAAACCGGGATGCTCGCGTTGCTCACGAGGGCGCGGACCATGTTCCAGGCGGAGACGGCCGAGATCATGCTCTTCCCCTCGAACAACAACGATGCGACTCTGCGGACCTCGCTGGGCGCCGATGACAGCATCGAGGTGCTCCAGCCCGTAGATCTGAACCCCGCCGACGGCACGTGGACGAGGGTTACATCGAAGAAGGAAGCCCTGCTGTTGGGTCGCAAGGACCGCAACGAGAGCCTCGCCGATTACCTCGCCGAGCGCGGTATCCGCGACGCGATGGTGGCTCCATTGCACGGCGAAACCCGTGTGATCGGGACGATGCTCGTGGGCAACCGGCTGGGAGACGTGAGCACCTTCGACCTCGAGGACATCAAGTTGTTCGAGACGCTTGCGAACCAGGCGAGCGTGTCGCTGGAGAAGGGACGGCTGGAGCAGTCGCTCGCTCAACTGACCGCGCTCGAAGCGAAACTCAAGCACCAGGCGTTCCATGACTCGCTCACCAATCTCGCCAACCGAGCTCTCTTCACCGATCGGGTCGAACATGCGCTGGCGAGGCAAGACCGCAGGAGCAACCCCCTCGCGGTCCTGTTCCTCGACCTCGACGACTTCAAGACCATCAACGACAGCCTCGGTCACGCAGCCGGCGACCAGTTGCTTATCTCCGTCGCGGAGAGACTCCATGAGTGCCTGCGTCCTGCGGACACGGCAGCGCGTCTAGGCGGAGATGAGTTTGCGATCCTGCTCGAGGACATGGATGACGCGGAAGACGCAACGGCCGTAGCCGAGCGGATCATCGAGGATATGGGCACGCCCTTCGTGCTCCAGGACAAAGAGGTCATGGTTCATGCCAGTGTCGGCATCGCGTGGAGTGTCAGCGGTCGCGAGGGCGCACACGAGCTGTTGAGGAACGCCGACCTCGCTATGTACCGCGCGAAGAGCAGGGGCAAGGGGCGTTACGAAGCATTCAAGCCCAGCATGCACGCAGACGTTCTCGAGCGGATGGAGCTGAAGGCGGAACTGCAGCGAGCGGTGGACGAGCAAGAGTTCGTCCTCCAATACCAGCCCTTCGTCGCATTGAAGACCGGAGAGGTCGTCGGCGTCGAGGCTCTGGTTCGTTGGAACCACCCAACCCGAGGCCTCGTAGCCCCCGGGGAGTTCATCCCTCTCGCCGAGGAGACCGGGCTCATCCTGCCGATCGGCCGCTTCGTCATGCGCGAGGCTTGCATAACGGCGCGGTACTGGCAGCTTAAGTACCCGACGCACCCGCCGCTTCGCATCAGCGTCAACCTCTCGGCACGACAGCTGCAGCAGCCCGGCCTGGTGGAAGAGGTTGCCCAAACCCTGCACCAGTGCGACCTGGACCCAGGCAGCCTCATCCTCGAGATCACCGAGAGCGTGCTGATGCAGGACACGGATGCAACGATCGACAAGTTGCAGCAGCTCAGGAATCTTGGCGTCAAGCTTGCGATCGATGACTTCGGAACGGGCTACTCGTCGCTCAGCTACCTGAAGAGCTTTCCGATCGACATCCTCAAGATCGCCAAGTCATTCGTGGACGGCGTCGGGAACGCTTCGGAAGAGTCGGCGCTCGCACGGGCCATCATCAAACTGGGTGGAACGCTACGCCTCCAGACGGTGGCCGAGGGCGTTGAGCTGCCGGAACAGCGTGACCAGTTGCGTGAGCTCGACTGCAACATGGGTCAGGGCTATTACTTCGCTAGGCCTCTCGATAGCACTGACATGGACGCCCTCCTGGCCGCGGACGGACTGGGGGAGTGGCCGGCGATCGAAGACACCTCGACGTTCCCGGTCGAGCTCTACACGTCGGTACCGCACGTCGTCTAGTTGCTCATACGACGCGTTCGTCGAACGATCAGATCGTCGGAGACGTCCGGTCCACCGGTGCGGCTCCCGTCTGACGTTGCAGATGGAAAGTCGCCCGGGGATCTCGAGCCGACCCCTTTCCCGCATGGAACACGGCGAAGCGCGTAGCCACGGATGCGCCGGTGCCCGCCAGGGCCGACAGCACTCGAGCCCAGCGTCGTCTCCCACCCAGAGCAGACAGGGACGCGCTCGCGATCGTCAGCGATCTCGAGGCGGTCCAGAGGCCGCCGCCGACGCCTTCTCGAAGAGGCTTACCGACGCGCTCGATCCGGTTCGCTTCACGCTCCACCCACGCACCTGCAACGACCTCGGCGGCGGCAGCAGCCATGCCGAACCGGCGCACGATGTTTCGCTCCTTGGTAGTGAGATCGGTCATGTCGAGGAGCGCAGCCGAGCCTCCTGCGGCGGATGCGGCGAATAGGAACGGTAGGGACCTGCGTGTCTCCTGCCACAGGGGGACCGCCGTGTTCGACAGCAGAACCGCCGTGTACGTGGTCAGTGGAAGTCCAAGAGCCGCCCCGGCGGCCCCCAGGATCCGCCCCCACCTTCCAGGTCCCCCGCGCGCTCGAGAGAGAAGAGCTGCTCCTCCGAGTAGAGGCGTCGCGGTTGCCAGGATCCACGACCCCACGCTCATGGGTGACGTCGGCCGGAACACACGCAGCATGTTCAAGAAGCGCTCGGGCCGTCCGAGATCGTGGATGAGGAGAACCGATCCGGCGCCGGCGGAAGCCGCCGCGATCCAGCGGGCGCGTACGACCAGGTTCCGTGTGTCATCGCCCCGCAAGCCCTCCGCGGCAGCGGCGAGGATGGCCGAGGCTCCTGCGACCCCGCCTGCGTAGAAGTAAGCGGGCACCGCCCAGATCCACACCGGCTCCTTGAGGACCGGACGGTCGTAGTAGGTGGGATCGCCCTCGTGGGGGGGCGAACCCGCCGGGTTCGACCAGGTCGTGTAGGGCTGAAGGTTGCCCGGCTCTTCTCCGCCGGTCCGCTGATGGGCCCCCTCGCCTCCGAGACTCCCCACGCGCGGGTCGATGTTCCGCCCGTCGTCGCCGGCACGGCGCGTCATCCGCGGCCGCCGCGGTTCATCACGGCGGCGCCCGCTGCCGCCAGCACCACGCCGGCAGCGGCCAGCGCCGCGGATGTCCACGCACTCCCCACCTTCTTCGTGGGCACGACCGGATCCGGAGGGAGGTTGTAGACCTCCGGTTTATCGACGAGGAGGAAGAATGCATTCAATCCCTCGGTCCCGGGCTGCCCGGCTTCATCTACGCCATAGAGGTAGGCCTCCTCGACGCCCTCCTCTCGAAGTTGCTCGACGCGGTCGCCGGCCTTCTCCTTCAGCTCATCGAGATCACCGAACATGATCGAGTCCGTGGGGCAGGCTTTGGCGCAGGCGGGGGTCATCCCGTCCTTGAGCCGGTCGTAACAGAGGGTGCACTTCCAGGCGCGCCCATCGTCCTCGCGCCGGTCGATGACGCCGAAGGGACACGCCGATATGCAGTAGCCGCACCCGTTGCAGATGTCCGGCTGCACGTAGACGCTGTCGAATTCGGTCCGCACGATCGCCCCCGTCGGACACGCTTCGAGGCACCCAGCTCTCTGGCAGTGCTTACAGACGTCCGACATCATGAGCCAGGAGAAGTCCCCCAGAGCCGGGGCTTCCGCGGTCGCCGCGGGTTGCTCGATGAAGGCGACGTGTCTCCACGTGGACGCGCCGAGTTGGACCGTGTTGTCGTAGGACATTCCGGTGAAGATCAGGCCGTCGTCCGGGAGCTGGTTCCACTCCTTGCATGCGACCTCGCACGCTTTGCACCCGATGCATACGGTCGTGTCGGTGAAGAATCCCTTCGCCATCATGACCCGTCCTCTACTTGCCCGGTTGCCTTCACTCCAGGTGACTCTCGTTGCCGCGGGCACCGGGAAGATCGCGCCCCGGATCGAAGCCGTGTCCGAGGGGACTAAAGCTCACCACCCGGCGTTGCTTGCTCTTCCGGCCGGGTTCGATGTTGCCCGTCAACGCTTTCGATTCTTGGATGAGAACGTTCGGATCCGCCACGAAGGAGATCAGTTCGTTCGCCGCATCACCGGTCGACCTGCCATGGCTTCCCCAGTGATACGGGAGCCCGATCTGGTGAACCGTCCTGCGCTTCAACTTCAAGGGCTTGATGCGCTCGGTCACCAGGACGCGACACTCGATCTCGCCCCGGGCGGTGCTGACCGTCGCCCAGCCCCCGTTCGTCAGGCCTTTCTCGAGGGCCAGCTCAAGAGAGACCTCGCAGAACATCTCCGGCTGGAGCTCGGAGAGCCATGACAGCCAGCGGCTCATGCCTCCCGCAGTGTGGTGCTCGGTGAGGCGGTAGGTCGTTATCGCGTAAGGGAAGCGAGGGTCGC
>JALZJQ010000074.1 GCA_030859685.1 Actinomycetota bacterium
CGGTGAACCGGGCTGCGCGCGAGTTCATCCGTCTCGAATACGACGTTGACGGCATCAGCCACCCCGACGCCATCATGACCGCGATGGTCATCGATGAAGCGATGATCACCGAGCGCGGCAACTGGCACGTCGATGTCGAGTACCGCAGCGATCTCACGGCTGGCTACAGCGTCGTGGACACGCTCGGCGTGATGCAGAAAGGTCGCGCCGGGCCCCGCGTGCCCGGCGAGGGACGGGAGCCGAACGCCGACGTGGTGGTGCGAGCCGACAAGGAACGATTCAAACAGATGCTCGCGCAAGTGCTTGCTTCCTAACGGTGACGTGCTTTCGTATGGGTGGTTTGTGCTTGCTTCGTAGGGGTCGTGCTTGCTCAAAATGAGGTTTCTTCGCGCTCTGCGCGGTCTTTCGCTCCCGTTCCGGGTACCTCTCATGAGGGTGGGTAAGTACAAGAGACCGACTTCGACCCCTAAGGAGGGACCGCGATGGCAACCACTGCACGCGAACTATTCGAGCACGAGCTCCGCGACGCCTACGACGCAGAGCACCGCTTGGTCGACTCGCTCAAGGAAATGTCTTCCAAGGTGACCGATCCCGAGCTGACGAAGGCGTTCGATCTCCATCGGGAGCAGACGCAGCGCCAGATAGAGCGTCTCGAGACCGTCTTCTCGTCGATCGACTCCAAGCCGGAGCGTGAGTCGTGCGAGGGCATCAAGGGACTCATCACCGAGTTCAAGGAGTTCACGAAGGAAGAGAACCCGTCCAGGGAAGTTCTCAACTTCTTCGGCGCAGTGTCGGCGAAGAAAGTGGAGCACTACGAGATCGTTGCCTACGAGTCGCTGATGCAGCTCGCGCGGCAGCTCGGTCTCAGAGATGCTCAAGCATCGCTGCGCGAGAACCTCGCAGAGGAGCTCGCCACGGCCGACCAGCTGCAGGAGATGTCCGAGAAGCTCCTCACGGAGCTGGCCTAGCCTTCGTAGCCCTCGGGCCTAACGCTTCAAGACCGCGCCTCCGTTGGGGGCGCGGTCTTCGCGTCAGGCGAGCAGGGCTCGGGCGATGACCATCCGCTGGATCTCGGAGGTGCCTTCAAAGATCGTGTAGATCTTCGAGTCCCGATACCACTTCTCGACGGGGAAGTCCTTGATGTAGCCGTAGCCGCCCAGGATCTGCACAGCCTGCTCGGTAACTCTCACTGCGGTTTCGCCGGCTTTCAGCTTGGACATCGAGCCTTCGGCCTTCTCGAACGGTTGGCCGCTTGCCGCCAGCCACGCGGCTTTGTGTACGAGTAGCCGCGAGCATTCGACCTCGACAGCCATGTCGGCGAGGTGATTCTGGATGCTCTGGTGCTGGCTTATGGGCACTCCGAAGGTCACGCGTTCCTTCGAGTACTGAGTGGCGAATTCGAGGGCCGCTCGAGCGATGCCCACCGCCTGAGCTGCAACCGATGGACGGGTCACCTCGAAGGTCCTCAACGCCGCCGATGAGCGGCCGCTCGACTCGCCCTTCCGAGCCTTTGCCAGTTTCTCCTCCACCCGGTCGATGCCCCCGAGAACCCGGTCTGCGGGGATGCGGCAGTTCTCGAGCAGGACCTCGGAGGTGTCGGATGCTCGGATGCCCAGCTTTCTCTCTTTCTTACCGGGACGTATCCCATCGTCGTCACGAGTGATCACGAAGGAAGCTTGACCCCGGTGTCCAAGCTCCGGATCGATCGTCGCCACGATCACGTACACATCCGCGACGGTGCCGTTAGTGATGTAGATCTTCTGACCGTTCAGAACCCATTCGTCGCCTTCTCGCTTAGCTCGGGTCCGCAACGACCGGACGTCCGACCCCGCCTGAGGTTCCGTGACCGCGAAGGCAGCTACCTTCGGGTCCTCGGGTGTGCCGAACATCCGGGGGGCCCACTCGAAGAGTTGATCCTGCGTACCGACGGCGGCGAGCGCAGAGAGAGGCAAGCCCGTGCCGAAGATCGACAGGCCGATCCCGGCACAGCCCCAGAAGATCTCCTCCATGATGAGGGGCAGCGTCAGGCCGGTCGGGTCCTGCTGCGCCTGCATATAGATGTCGATCGAGTAGAGACCGGCTTCGGCCGCTTTCTTCACGATCGGCCAGGGGAACTCCTCGGATTCGTCGTACTCGGCGGCGACCGGGCGGATCTCCCGCTCGGCGAACTCGTGCGCCCACTTCTTGAGCTCGAGCTGTTCCTCAGTGAGCTTGAAGTCCACCGTTCGTCCTCCCGTTGTCGAGCGCCGCACACCGTCTGCCGCGCCGTGTGTGGATCTGGTTCGAGACCGGTCTTCAGGGTCGAGTCTGGATCATACTTGACTCCCCGGTCAAGTTAGGGCGAGCCAGGCCGTTCTCACCGACGCATCCGTTCGGTCATGCCGCCATCCCCTAGGCTCTCTTCCGTGGATCTCGACCTCTCGCAGGAACAGCGTGATTTCGTCCGCGTGATGCGGGGGTTCGTCGACGACGCGATCCGGCCGAACGCCGAGCGATGGGACGAGGAAC
Source organism: Actinomycetota bacterium (assembly GCA_030859685.1). GTDB lineage: Bacteria > Actinomycetota > CADDZG01 > CADDZG01 > WHSQ01 > JACCXF01. Next base: position 2,509 of record JALZJQ010000074.1, read on the forward strand.
ACGCCCTTCCCATGGATGCCGTGAAGCAGATGGCGGAGCTGGGCCTCTTCGGGCTCCCTTTCCCGGAGGAGTACGGCGGCTCCGGAGCCGACTTCCTCACGCTTTGTCTTGCCATCGAGGAGATCGCGAAGGTCGACTCATCTCTCGCGATCACGCTGGAGGCTGCGGTGGGGCTCGGTGCCATGCCCGTCTATCGCTTCGGGACCGAGGTGCAGCGAGCGAAGTGGCTCCCGCCACTCGCCACCGGGGACGCTTTGGCGGGCTTCGGACTGACCGAACCGGGAGGCGGGTCGGACGCGGGGGCCACGCGCACGACCGCGAGGCTCGAGGATGGCGAGTGGTTGGTCAATGGATCCAAGTCCTTCATCACCAATTCCGGGACGGACATCACGTCGTTCGTCACGGTCACCGCTCTCACCGGGTCCGAGGATGATCGGAAAGAGATCTCCGCCATCATCGTGCCCACCGGGACGGAAGGGTTCGAAGTGGGGAAGAGCTACCGCAAGATGGGTTGGTGGCACTCCGACACGCACGAGCTGTCCTTCAACGATTGCAGGGTGCCGCAAGAGAACCTCCTGGGTGAACGCGGCCACGGATTCAAGAACTTCCTGAAGATCCTCGATGACGGGCGCATCGCCATCGCCGCGCTTGCGGTCGGTCTCGCCCAGGGGTGCGTCGACGAGAGCATCAAGTACGCGCGCGAGCGCTCCGCCTTCGGACGCGCGATCGGGAGCTTTCAAGGCCTGCAGTTCAAGATCGCCGACATGGCGATGAAGACCGAGCTCGCCCGTCAGGCCTATTACAAAGCCGCGTGGCTGAAGGAGCAGGACCGTCCCTATAAGAAGGAGGCCGCGATGGCGAAGCTCTATGCATCCGAGATCGCGGTCGATGTAGCGCGCGACGCGGTCCAAGTGCACGGCGGGTACGGCTACATCGAAGAGTTCCCGGTGTGCCGCCACTTCCGAGACTCGAAGATCCTCGAGATCGGCGAGGGAACCTCGGAAGTGATGCGGATCTTGATCGCCCGCGAGCTTGGGCTCCCCGAGGCCTGACCGTCATCGACGATTCCACCCCGACGCTTGTAACAACGCCGCCCGCGCTCGAGCAGGTCGTCAGCGCCGCTAGATCGGCCGGTCGAGTCGCTCTCGATACCGAGTTCTTTCGCGAGCGGACCTATCGAGCTCGCCTGTGCCTGATGCAGATCGCATCACCCGACTCCTTGTGGCTCATCGATCCTCTCGAGCCGGTCGACCTTGGGGACCTGGCGCGGATCGTGGGCGACGATCACGTCGAGGTTGTCGTGCATGCAGGCAAGCAGGACTTCGAGCTGCTCAATGACCATTACGGCGTGGTCCCCAAGAACATCTTCGACGTCCAGATCGCAGCGGGTTTCGTGGGTCTGGGAGCAAACCTGCCCTACGGCCGTCTCGTGGAATCCCTGGTGGGGGTGAAACTCCAGAAGGGTGAGTCGTACACGGATTGGTGTCACCGGCCATTGACCCCCTCCCAGCTCGATTACGCCGCTGACGATGTTCGTTACCTGCTCGAAGCGGCGGAACGCTTGAAGGAACGTCTTCGGGAGCTGAACCGGTTCGACTGGGCGATGGAGGAGATGCAGGCGCTGCAGGATGCCGAGGCATACGGCGTCGACCCGGACCGGGCGTGGGAACGAGTGGGAGGCAAGGGAACACTGTCGTCTCGCCAAACCGCAGTGCTCAGAGAGATCGCGCGATGGCGCGAGGAGAGTGCTGCGCGTCGTGACATCCCGCGTGGATGGGTGGTGAAGGACCCAACTCTCATCGAGATCGCACGCCGGATGCCTGGTTCGGTGGGAGCGCTCAAGTCGATCCGCGGTCTGAACGCGAAAGAAGCGGAACGATCGGGACGGAACCTCATCGAAGCCGTCGAAGCCGGCAAGGCAGCGCCACCGGTGCCCGTCCCACCGGGGCCGTCACGCACGGCCATCGCACGGGCGCGCATGATGTCCGGCCTCGCGGACGCTGTGGTCAGAGCTCGCTGCGAACAAGCGGAGCTCGCCACTGAACTGGTCTCCACCAGGGGCGAGCTCGAAAGCCTGCTGGCAGCGGCCGTAGCAGGAACTCTCGAGGGGAACGAGAGTCGTCACCGCCTGCTGCGGGGGTGGAGGCGTGAGCTGGCGGGCGACGCTGTCCTCGCCCTCGCCGCGGGGCGCCTGGCGGTCAGAGCCATCGACACGCCGCCCTATGTCGAGGAGGTGTCGCTCTAAGCCCGGCGTTGGGCGCTAGGGTCGAGGACATGGTCAACGACGAAGAACGTATAGCGCTGTTCATCGACTTCGAGAACCTCGCGATCGGCGCGAAGGATCGCGGTGAGAAGCTCGATATGGGCGTGATCATGGACGCCCTCTCGGAGAGAGGGCGCGTGGTGATCCGCCGCTCGTACGCCGACTGGAACCTGTTCAGCGACCATCGCCAGGGTTTGGTTGCGCAGCGGATCGAGATGATCGAGATCCCGCAGCGCACGGGGATGGTCCGTAAGAACGCAGCCGACATCAAGCTCGCCGTCGATGCCCTCGAGCTGGCCTTCGAGCGCGAGTTCTTGACGACGTTCGTTATCGCGTCGGGAGATTCCGATTTCACGCCTCTCGTACTCAAGCTCCGCGAGCTCAACCGGAAGGTCATAGGCGTCGGAGTGGAAGGGTCGACGTCGGAGTTACTGCCGGGGGCCTGTGACGAGTTCCTGTTCTACGAACGACTGCTCGGACGGGGGACCGCACGAGCGCGACCCGGCTCGCGACGTCGACCGAGGAAGGAAGCCGGCGGGGGAGAAGACGACGACCCCATTTCGGACCTGGGCGGTGTCGCGCGGCTCATCACCGGCACGCTCTCGAACCTGCAACGCCTTCAGGACGGACCCGTACTGTCTTCGATGATCAAACGGGCCATCCTCCGCAAGGATCCAACCTTCTCGGAAGGCGACTACGGCTTCCGAGCTTGGGGGGAGCTCATGCGCCACCTCGAGACGATGGGCATGATCGAGTTGCATTCCGGCAGCGCGGAGGGGGACCCCACGGTGGGATTCCCGGCCGATGGTGGTGGCGAGGAAACCGCCTTCGAGCTGTTGAAGGAGGTCGTTGCCGAGCTCGAGCAGCGGACGGGCCCGCCGCCTCTCTCCGGGTTGAAGAACGAGCTGCGCAAGCGGCAGCCCGGCTTCAGCGAGAAGGACTTCGGTTACGGAGGTTTCCTGCAATTCGTCAAGGCGGCCGCGGCTCGCAGCGCGGTCGATCTCGAGTGGGACGACGACGATGAGGACTACTTCCTGACCGCAGGAGCGATCTAGTTCACGCGGGTTGGGGTTAGCGCAGCCAGGTCTTGAGGATCGCCCTCGAGAAACCCCACGCGTAGCGGAAGGTGGTCGGCTTCTTCGAGGCGCCGGACGCCCTAGCGCTGATCGTTATCGGTACCTCTTTCACCACGAAGCCCTTGCGAGCCGCGTCGAGGATCATCTCGGAGACGTAGAACTGGTCCTGGCGAAGGTCCAGCTTGCGGAGCGTATCGGTCTTCATGGCACGGTAGCCGGTGGATGGGTCCGTGATCTTCGTCCTGCTCAGCATGCTCAGGAGCCGGGCGAAGAAGAGAACCCCCCAGCTGCGGGCGCGGGATTCTTTCTCGAACCTGCCGAGGATGCGCGAACCCTGAACCATGTCGGCATCCTCGAAAAGCAGCGGCCTGACCAGCGCCTCCATCTCCTTCGGATCGTGTTGTCCATCCGCGTCAAGGGTGACGATCACCTTGGCTCCCGCGTGCATGGCGGCTTGGTACCCCAGCCGGACGGCGGCCCCTGAGCCCCGGCGGAGATCGCGACGGATCACGATCGCGCCGAGATTGCGAGCGGCCGCCTCGGTGGCATCCGTACAGCCATCGGCGACCACGATGGGCACGACGGGAAGGTCGAATACGTGAGTGGGGAGCTCCCCCAGGACCGCGGGCAGACAAGCGGCCTCGTTGTAGGCCGGGATGACGGCGACGCAGGCGTTCTGCGTTGCCTCGAAACCACCATCCTCCAAACGCTTGAGTGCCATGAAGTCGACGAGGTCTCCGATCTCGTTCGACAACTGGTCGTCCCTAGAGAACCCACGGAACACCAGCGCCAGCGTGAAGAGGTTAGATATGACGAGGAGCCCGATGATCCGGCGGTCGTTGCCTCGCTGGAATCCCAAGGCGTTGAGCAAGGGGTCGAGGAGATCCGGTGATATCGCCGCGACGATGAGTCCCATCGTCACCGCGGACACCGCGACGAGCTCGCCGCGGCGGAGTTGGGCGCGCCGGTAGCGGATCGCAGCGAAGACGAATAGAAGCAGCGCGACGGCGGCGCCGAAGATCCTTAGACCCATAGACCCATGTTCCTGGATGCCTCCGATAGCAAAACCGCAGGTCAGAGACCTGCGAGGACGCCTAGAGGGTAGCACGAGGGGCCGGGATCACCGGTGATGGTCGCTTTGCCTCGGGGCCCGGGAAGTGGAGGTGCGGGGGGCGTGATTGACTCGGGACATGGAGGACTACGGGCAGGACACCTATGGCGAGCGGATCGCCCCGATCTACGATGACCTCTACGCGGATCTCTTCGACGTGGAGGGAGCGGTTCGTTTCCTGGCCCCCCTCGGAAGCGGCGGTGCGCTCGAGTTCGGGATCGGGACGGGCCGGATCGCTCTACCGCTGACCGCTGCCGGCGTCGAGGTCATTGGCGTCGATACGTCACAGAAGATGGTCGATCGATTGCGCGCCAAGCCGGGAGGCGCGGATCTCGAGATCGTGATGGGCGACTTCTCCGAAGTCGAGATCGAACGAGACTTCTCGCTGGTCTACCTGCCCTTCAACACGATCTTCGGACTACCGGACCAAGAGGCACAGGTGCGTTGCTTCGCGAACGCGGCCCGGCATCTGACCAACGACGGTGTGTTCGTGATCGAGGCCTTCGTCCCGGACGCTGGCCGCTTCGACCGCGGCCAGCGGATCTCGACCACCAACCTGGGGCCGGACCTGATCGATCTCGAGGCGTCCCGACACGATCCGGTCGCACAACGGGTGGAGAGTCAGCACGCGATCGTCCGTTCCTCCGGGATCGAGCTTTACCCGGTCGTCATCCGGTACGCGTATCCGCCCGAGTTGGACCTGATGGCGCGCCTGACCGGCCTAAGGCTCAGGGAGCGGTGGGCGAACTGGACCAAGGATGCCTTTACCTCGGATAGCGCATTTCACATATCGGTCTACGAACGCGATCACGTTGCGTAACGTGGCGATAACCCGCACGATGGTCCTGTGAATCGAAGGATCGCTCTTCTTCTGGTTGCAGGCTTGCTCGCAGTGATGACGTTCGCGGTCGCGAGTCCGGCCCAGGCCCTCGAAGCGGGTTGCCGGGCGACGGATCGTGGATACCGATGCTTGTATCCGATGACGATCAAGTACGACGGCATGACCGAGGTCTTGGATCTCGTCGAGTCTCCGGGGGTACCCGGTTTCATAACTTCCGCCCGCGCCACTCTGATAGACGATGAAGGTCGCCGGATCGGCCACCACATGGCACACCTGCATCACGCGGTGTGGGTTAACCCGCAGAAGCAGGATCTTGCATGTCCGGAGTGGCCGGACCGCTTCTTCGGGTCGGGCAAGGAGCGGACGCCCATGCGGCTACCCGATGGTTACGGCTATGAGGTGGGGGCGAACGACTGGGGGTTCACAGCCCACGTCGACGGCATGCACCCCGGCCATCCCGGCACCTTCGAGGCTTTCATCCGGCTCGACCTGGGCTTCGGCCCTGCGGATTCGGGATTGACCGACATCGCGCCGGTCTGGTTCAGCGTCACCGGCGAATGTGACGCCGACGCAGAGTTCGATGTCCCGCGCACGGGAAGCCGCTATACCGAGAGCGATGTCTGGCGGGCGACGGAGACTGGACGTTTCATCGCCGCCGCGGGGCACCTGCATGATGGTGGACTCGCACTGAAGTTGAGAAACACGACGACGAACGCCAGCATCTTTACCTCCCGGGCCCTGTACGAGCGCCGACCGCGCGAGTTCTGGTACCTGACGCGGATGACATCGTTCGCCCGGACGCCGGGGGTTGCGGTCGGCGAGGGGGACGATCTCCGTCTGACCGCCGCCTACGATGGCGGCCGCCGCCGGCAAGACGTGATGGGGATCATGCTGGGGGCCTTCGTGGCGAACGAGGAGCCAACCGCGCATGCGGTCTCCGATCCCAAACGCCGCTGTTTAGCCCTGAACGACCTCCTGGAAAAGGTCGTTCCACGCTTCCTCCTCGTCAGCTGAAAGAACCTTGTACGAATGGAGGTTGCCGACCACGCCATCGTCGCCCACAGATCACCGCGCGCGAGGCCGTCGAGTTCGCCGGCCTCCGGGCCGGCCACCATGTCCTGCTGGGTCCAAGATGCGATTGCGTGTCCCGGCTCCTGTGGCCGATCGAACGGTTGCCGTCATGAGTTCAAGTAAGGCCGAGCGGGGCGAGGTACCCCCACGACGTCGGTTGCATCGACGATGACTTCGCCACCCAACGGGTAAAGTCGGCCTTCGGCCCGAACCCACTGATCCGCCTCGAAGCGCCCGGGCGGCGCCCCCACGATGCGGACCTGGACGCTGAGAGCGTCGGCCGCACAGCACGAGACGAGGAAGCGTGTCAGGAGGAATTCGTCGGCGGGCATCCCTGGATCCCTGGTGACGAAGCCCACGAAGCCCACTTCGGCGCCCGCCCGCGTAGTCAACTGCTGCATGCCCTCACCGGATCTGAGCGCGGAGGCTACATCCACCAGCGACACCTCCCCGCTCGAGATGTCGCCCGCGTCGCCCGAGAAGCCGGCCGAAGCGAGACTCGACCGTCGATCGGCCGCGAACGACCCGAGGGATGCCGGCGGGAGCGCAAGAACCGTCACGACGGGCAGGATCGTCACCCCGATCGCGAGCGCTTCGCGACGGGTCAGGGCTTCCGGCGGCCCCGCGGTTCTGAGAGAGAGCAGCCGGCCTGCAAGGGCTGCGGTCAGGACGATCGCTCCCACGGGAACCACCCAGTCGGTGCGGGAAGACAGATAGAGAGAAGTCCGCCCGGACCCGATCAAGAACCAGAAGAGCCCTGCCCACGAGGAAAGCGCAAGGGCGCTCGCAACGCGCGCGGGACTCAAGCCGGTTCGGTGGACCCTCTCCGCCGGGCGTTCGAGGCGAGTATCGAGAGCTCTATCCAACCAGGACCTCGATCCACAGCGTTCCCATCAGCGTCACGGTGCCGACCACGAGGACGACCATTCGGAAGAATCCCTTGCTGAAGGTGGCCGAGTAAAGGATGCCGAGTTTCGTATCCACCATCGGCCCGAACACGAGGAAGGCGAGTTGAGCGCCGACACCGAACTGAACGAACGAGGCTGCGACGAATGCATCGGACTCGGAGCAGAGAGACAGGACGAACGCGAGCCCCATCATCGCGACGAGGGCGAGCACGGGGGTCTCCGCGACCGAACCGATGATGGATTGCGGGACGAACGTTTGCAACAGGGCCGCTGCCGCGGCTCCGATCACGAGGTAGCGGCCCATGAAGAGGAAGTCACCGGTCAGGTGCCCCGCGAAGGCGCTCCACCGTGGGCCGTCCTCGTGGTGGTGCTCCTCGTCCGGACGGGGCCGCAGGATCTCGGTGGAGCTCCGGCCGGCCACCACCCACCCGACGGCCATCGCCGCGACCAGTCCCAAGAATGAGCGGCCCAGGACCATAGGCCACAACGTGTCCCGTCCCCGATATGCGACATAGGTCGATGCGATGACGATCGGGTTGAGGATCGGCGCCGCCAGCATGAACGTCACCGCCGCCGCGGGGGACAGACCTTTGGCCGCGAGCCGGCGCGCTACCGGAACGGATCCGCATTCGCACACCGGGAATGCGAACCCCGCTATCCCCGCAACCGGAAGCTGCAGAGGTCTAGGCAGGTCGGCCATCCGGTCGAACGCGCGCGGGGGGACGAACACCTCGATGGTGGCGGAGACAACGGCGCCCATCACGATGAACGGAACGGCCTCGATCAACAACGAGCCGAAGATGATGAAGAAGTTCTGGAGACCAGCTATGCGGCCCGGGTCGATCGCGCGAAGCGCGAGCGCGGCGAGGGCCAGCCCCCCTCCCAACAGAAGGACGTTGGTCCACGACCCGGTGCGGGTCGGTGCGGGCCTAGCGAGATCGACCATCAGCAGTACCTCGCGAACGATACGGCGATGGCGGGGAAGACGTCGGCGAAGACCTTTTGTCCCGAGGGGTTCATCCGGGCCATCCGGTCGATCACCGCGTCCTCCGAGATCTCCTCGCGCGCCAGGAGTCGCTGATCCAAAAAGAGGCCCCCCGGCGTCGTGGCCTCGACGATCCGGCCGCCGGATGCAAAGCCTCGCTCCACCCACGAGGCCGCGAGCCGGTGATCCAGACGCGGCCCAGCCGGCGTCGTGGACCCGGTCGCGGTCACCACCGCCAAGGGTTTCGGACCGTCCGCGAGCGCCGCCCCGATCGCGCCCAGTTCCGCGTTCATGGCCGCGGCGGAGCCGTCGAGAACGATCGCGATGAGGTCGGGCACCGCATCGCCCCCGTAGCCTCGCCTCAGCAGCGCACGGACGGTCCGGGCCGCATGCTCACGCCCGATAGTGACGTCGTCGCGATCGACGTCGACGTACCAGTGGCCACCGATGAGTCCCCGGTCGGACGGGTCGGGTGCAACCAGCCCGATCTTCGCCTCTCCATCCCGCTCCTCATCGAGGTCGTCCGCGAGGGTCGCCACCACCGACACCGGAGCGCCCGGCCCCCATGCCCGGACCAACCGCCCCTCGTCATCTCGAAGGTTGGTTCCCGTGATCGCGTGCTGCGCCGGGCGGGCCCCCGTCCCGATCGTCGTAAGGATCGCCGCCGGGTCGAGCGGTAACGACCCCGCATCGGCGTCCATGGTGGAGGCTCCTTCTTCCAGCAGCTTCTCGAGGTTGGGCCACGCGCCCGGAGAGCGCTCGACATCGACGCTCCCTATACCCTTCAACACCACCTCGAGCACCACGCGCGCCGAGGTTTCCTCGATCGCATCGAGCGGCTGTCCGGAGCGCACCTCCGGGTGTGGCCGCTCGAGCCCGATGGCCCCGGCGATCGACGGTGCCACCGAATCCAGCGTGGCGCCCCGTGGGAGCGCGGCACCTGCCTGGACCCCCGGCCCCGAGAAACCCAATGGGACGCGGGCGGCGTCCGCCTCGCCCGAGGTCGAAGGCCAGGCGGGCCGCGGTCCCTCGTTCCCGAACGCGGATCCGCCCCGAAGCGACAGCGGTCCCGTTACGCCCAAGACGTCGGGGGACCGTCCTTCGCGGAACCCGGCCGCGATGCGTTCGCGCGTGTCCTGTGGGAGCGAGCAGAAGGGAACCTGGGCGTCCGCCTGCGCGGCCTCATCGCACGAGTGGCCGACACAGAAGACGCGCAGCACGAGGGCGGGAACCGCCAGAAGCGAGGCGACCGCCAGAAGCGCGACGAGGCGAGAACGGCCGACCATCCGGTCACGCTACCGTGTATCCGATGGTCAGCAGTAGCCCCACCGTGATGCTTCGCAGGCCGGCCGGCAACCTGCTTCTCGGCGGGATGGTGGCCATCGCCGCCGCCCTGGTCGCTGCTTCCAGGCTCGCCGGGATCGGGCGCTCCGCGCTCGCTGAAACGTTCGTCCTGATCTTCACTTCGATCGTGGTCGAAGCGCTCCCGTTCGTGCTGTTGGGAGCGATCGTTTCGGCGGGCATCGAGGTGTTCGTCCCGGATCGAGCGTTCGAGCGCCTCGCACTGCTCCCCCTGCCGCTGCAGGTTCCGGGAGCTGCGCTGGGGGGGCTGGCGTTTCCGGTGTGCGAGTGCGGCTCGGTGCCGGTTGCTCGAAGACTGATCTCGCGAGGGATGCATCCCGCGGCGGGGCTGGCGTTCATGCTTGCGTCCCCGATCATGAATCCGATCGTGCTGGCATCGACGTGGATCGCGTACCAGGGTCGCGGAATCGCTCTTCAGATGGTGCTCGGTCGCGCTGGACTCGGACTGCTTCTGGCGATGGTGGCCGGATGGGCGATCGGTGGAGAGGGGGCCCGCGACATCCTCAGAGCACGACCTGAAGATGAGCAGCCTGCACCCTCGACACCTTCATCGTCGGGCTACAGAGCTCGAGCGTTCACGGATCACCTGGCCGCCGATTTCTACTTCATGGGCAAGTTCGTGGTCATCGGCAGCGCGCTGGCGGCGGCTTTACAGACCGTGGTCCCTCAGACGCTTCTATCCGGTGTGGCGCGCACCCCCGTCCTTGGAGCTCTGGCGTTGATGGGGCTCGCCTTCCTGCTGTCGCTGTGCTCTGAAGCGGACGCGTTCGTTGCGGTGTCGTTCGTTCAGTTCCCGATCGGCTCGCAACTCGCCTTCCTGGTGTTCGGGCCGGTGGTCGACGCCAAGCTGGCGTTCCTCTACGGGGTGACATTTCGGCGGCGCTTCGTCGTGAAGCTGGTGCTGGTGGCCGCGCCCATCGTTCTCGCCGGATCGCTCTGGTTCGAGGTCGTGATGCGATGAGCATCGATACAGGGCGAGCTCTGCGCGCGGCCGTGCTCGCGGCGTGGGCGATCTTCCTTGCGTATCTCCGCATCAGCGGGGACATGACGCGCTATCTGGGCCCCCGCACCTACTGGGTCGTGACTTTCGGGGCGGTCGCTCTCGGCGGAGCGGCCATCGCTCACGTGGCGACGTTGCGAACGCGGGCGGAACCTCGGCGGCCGACCCGCGGCGACCTGGCGAGCGTTGCTGTCCTCCTTGTCCCGATCGTCGTCGTGCTGATGATCCCCTCTGCGGAGCTCGGGGCGTTGGCCGCGTCGAGGAAGCTGTCCTCGGCGGGAGGAGGCCAGGTCGGAGCCTTCGCGCCCGCCGCCCCGGTTCCGGGCGATGACATCTCGTTCGCAGAGATCCAGTACGCGAACGAGTCGGAGGAGTACGCGGCTGAAGCCGGCATCATCGAAGGGACGCCGGTGCGCTTGACGGGCTTCGTGACGCACGGCGCAGGCGCACCGCCAGGCGGCTTCGACCTCACGCGCTTTTACGTCTCCTGCTGCGCCGCGGATGCGCTTCCCTTCTCGGTCCGGATAGGCCCCTCAGTCGGGTTCGCAGATCCGCAAGAGAACGACTGGCTGGAGGTGCAGGGCCGCGTGGCGAGAGATGAGTCCGGCTTCTACGTGCAGGCGCAAGACATCGCGGAGGTGCCGGAGCCCGCCGTTCCGTACCTGTATTAGGGTGCCCGCGTCCCCCCTGTCATCCCCTTCGGAGGTCGAATCTTGTCCTGGCGCGTTTGGGTCGCGGCCGCAGTCGCCGTCGCGGTCGCACTCGTTGCGGTGTTCCTGCTTCAACCGCCGAGCGGTGCCCCCGACGATGCTCCGAGCCAGGACGAGATGGCGGAGGGCATCGGCGCCCCAGTCATGGAGCTGCTACATCGTGGACACGTGCCGGGCAGATCGGCGGAGATCATGCTCGTACCGAAGCCCGATAACTATCTGTACGGGCAGCCCGATCTCACCGTGCTGGGAACTCCCGACTTCCAGCCGGGGAGCTCGCATCCGAATCCGTGGCGCTACCTCGTTCACGTGCCCATCGTCTTCTGGGCCCCCGGTTTGATCGACTCCGGGGTCAGCGTCGACCGTCCCGTCGACATCTCGTCGATCGCCCCGACCTACGCGGAGATGCTGGGTGCCGAGCCACTCGAGGGGGCCGGGGATCCCCTTGACGAGGTTCTGAGTGCGACCGGGGGCAAGCGGAACCCGAAGGTGATCTTCAACGTGGTCATCGACGGCGGCGGGTGGAACGCTCTCGAGGAACACCCACGCGCATGGCCCACGATCGGAACGCTCCGCGACGAGGGCACCGTTTACATGAACGCCAACATCGGCTCGGCCCCCTCGATCACCGGGGCGCTACATGCGACCTTCGGTACGGGTCACTATCCGATCGAGCATGGTCTCCCGGGGAACCAGATGCGGGACCCCGAAGGTGTTGGCCGCGAGGGCGATCCCACGATCGACACGTGGTTGGAGAACGCGGACCCGCGCTACATGGAGGAGCCCGCGCAAGCCGAGCTCTGGGACGAGCAGAACGGGAATCGCCCGATCGTCGCCACCGTGTCGTACGAGGGCTGGCACCTCGGGATGATCGGACACGGCGCTCAGCGCAAGGGCGGCGACAAGGACATAGCTGTGCTGTGGGAGAAAGATGAGTTCGAGTGGTTCATCAACGAGGACTACTACACGCTGCCGCCTTACCTGCGCGAGACGGACCTCGCTACCCTCGAGAGGTACGAGCGACAACTCGACGAACGCGATGGCGAGGACGACGGGCTGTGGCTCGGCAACGATCTTGAATCGATCCAGGATGCAACGGACCCAGAGGATCCCGATCACGCGACGCTGGCCAGCGTGCGCCCGGGAACACCCGCCTTCGCGCGCTTCACTGGAGACGCCGTTGTCGATGTCATCCGCAAAGAGGACTGGGGCCGTGATGCGATCACGGACATGTTCTGGGTCGAGATGAAGATGCCCGACTACGCCGGTCACATCTGGAACGTGATCTCGCCCGAGGAAGAGGACGTCATCGCCGAGGTAGACACACAGATCGCGCGCTTTCGGAAGGAACTGGACCGGAAGGTGGGGCGCGGCAACTACATCATCATGATCAGTGCCGACCATGGGCAGCAGCCCGTTCCCGAAGTGACGGGAGGGTGGCGTATCAACTCGGCGGAGCTCGGGGCCGACATCAAGGAGCGTTTCGGCGAGGATGTCGTCACTAAGGTGACGCCGGTGGACGTGTACGTGGATCTCGACGTCGTCGCCGAGGAAGACGTCGACATCGATGAGATCGCGTCCTTCCTCGGCACTTACACGATCGGGGACAACGTCCCCGCAGAGCAGCCCGGCGCCGACCGCGTGCCGGAGGCCCGGTTGGAGGAGACCGTCTTCGCAGGCGTCTTCTCGACCGACTACCTCTCGTCTCTAACGCCCGAGAGGATCGAGTCGTTCGGCGAGGGCGAATACCCGGACGGACGCCTCGACGAAGAGGACGAAGGGTAGGGTCGAGCCGCTATGGACATGATCAAGCGCGGCCTGAACCTTCTCATCAAGCGGCCCGACTTCGGGAAGCTGATGGGCGTGCAGTTCTCTGCACAGGCGGCGGACGGATTGGTGCAGGGTGCGCTGGCCGCAGTCATCGCGTTCGGCGGTCAAAAGGGATTCGACCTCGAGGGAGCCAAGGATCCCGAGGACATCCTGCGGATCGCCCTCTACATCTTCATCCCCTACACGATCCTCAGTCCGTTCCTCGGCGTGGTCATCGACCGCTGGGATCGACGCCGCCTGCTGATCTTCGTGAACGCGCTGCGTTTCGTGGTGCTTCTCCTTATCGGGGTCGTCGGCGTTTCAGACATCGGCGAGGCGCCCCTGTTCCTGGCTTTCCTCCTGACCCTCATGTGCACGCGCGTCGTGCTTGCCACGAAGGCTGCGGCGATGCCGGAGACCCTCGAGGACAACACGCTGCACGAAGGCAACGCGGTGTCCCAACTGGGCGGTGCCCTCTTTCAACTCGGTGGCACCGGTGTCGCGCTGGTGGGAAAGGCCGTGCTCGATCCCGACATCATCGTTATCGCCGGCGCGCTGGTCTACGCAGTGGGCGCCGCCTTCGCGTGGACCTTACGCCGCGTCGGCGAGCCTCGACCAGAAACGACTTTCGGCCGTGAGCTAGCACGCGTCGTTGGCAACATCGTCGATGGACTCCGCGAGGTGGGTCGCCGGCCGAAGGCGGGAGCGTCGATAGCAACCTACTTCTGGCTTCGTCTGCTGTGGAGCTTCACGCTCGCCGCCGTGGGACTGGTCGCCCGGGAACTACTCGGCGACGATGATCTTGTGCTGGCGGCCTTGACGGGGGGAGCAGGAGCGGTCGGAGCCGTGCTCGGCTTCATCCTGGCCCACCGGCTCTTGGAACGCATGAGAACCACCGCGCACCTGGTTCTCGCTGCATCCGCCGTCGCTGGGGCCGGCGTGACGGTCTTCGGATGGTTCGAGAAGGGTTACACGCTGGCGGCGCTGACCTTCTGTCTGGGCTTCGGATTCTTCCTCGCGAAGATCTCGCTCGACACGATGGTGCAGCAGGC
>JALZJQ010000122.1 GCA_030859685.1 Actinomycetota bacterium
TGCAGCTTCTCGAGGATGTTGCGCACGTGGTTCTTGACCGTGTTCTCGGAGATGTAGAGCTCGGTCCCGATGTCACGGTTGTTGAGGCCTTTTGCGACGAGCTTGAGCACCTCGAGCTCACGGTCCGTGAGACGGGGGCCGGGCACGGAGTTGCGCTCGTCCCGGCGCTTGACCATGGCGGCGAACTCGGTCAGGAGCTTGCTGGCCATCGACGGTGAGATGAGCGACTGGCCCGCCTGGACGCTCCGGACGGCGTTGGCGACCTCTTCGATCGAGATCTCTTTCAGCAGGTAGCCGGAGGCGCCCGCCTTGATGGCCTCGTAGAGGTCCGCTTCCTCGTCCGAGATCGTCAGCATTAGGATCTTGGTGAGCGGAAGGGTCTCTTTGATCGCTCGGGTGGCCTCGATGCCGGTCCTCTTGGGCATCCGGACATCCATCAGGACGACGTCCGGCGACGTGGCCTCGGCCTGCTTGATCGCCTCGGCGCCATCGTTGGCCTCGCCCACGACGTCGATGTCCGGCTCGCCTTCGAGGACCATCTGAAGGCCGCGACGGAACAACGCGTGGTCATCGACGATCAGGACGCGTATCGCGTCCTCCTGCACCGGATTGTCCATGTTCGTAGACAGATGCTTGCCTTTCTTAAACCACCGGGGGCCGAATCATAGCCCCGGAACCACCCGAATGCCCTAAGCAATTCTGCCTATTTAGCCATGTGTTAATGGGCATTTCGGACTAGATGGACCAACCTGCTCCTAGTTATTGAGCCTGGGCACTGCAGGCGATCAGGGCCTCCACCCTCTCCGTGCCCGCCTCGACCAGAGCTTGGCCGCACGCTCGGAGGGTGGCGCCCGTGGTCACGAGGTCGTCCACGACCAGAACGCGCTCCTGGCACGGGCCGGCGGTGAAGGCCGCCTCGAGGTTCACCCATCGCTCGGCCGCCGACAGGGAAGTCTGATCGATGGCGCCGCCGACCCTCTCGAGAAGCGGCCGCGTCGGGAGGCCGATCCGCCGGGCCACGGCGTGGGCGAGGACGGCTGCGTGGTCGAAGCCCCGGCGCCTGGTTTCCGGTCGCCTCCCGGGGACCCAGGTCACCACGCTTGCCGGGGAGCCCGCCCGCGCCAGCGCGTCGACCATGTGGTCTGCGAGTGGCTCCGCAGCCCCGCGCCGGGCCCTCAGCTTGAGATCGAGGACGAGCCCCCGGGCGGCTCCTGAGTAGTCGAGCGCACAGAGGAGACGCCCCACGGGCGGTGGCGCCTCGCGCGGGTTGGCAGGAGGCATCCCGGCCGAGCAGGAGGCGCACAGAACGCCCTCACGCCGGCCACAACCGACACACCGCGCCACCCCGACGATGGCCTGCACCCCAAGCAATCCCATGCCAGGGAGCCTAAAAACCACCTACGAGTGGCCAGAACTCGCTCTTAGGTCAGACCCGAGGGGGGTCTGGGGGGAGTAGGCCGTCGAGACGGCCGATCCCCCCAGTGGGTTGCCGCAGGGCGGCACGGAGTGCCGGCCGAAAAGCAAGGGCCGTGGTCAGCAGCCCGCTCGCGCGCGGGCATAAGACTAAGTTCCTTCTTCCCACTCCTCCAGGTAGGCCTGCTGCTCGCCGGTCAGCTCGTCGATGCGGACCCCCATGGTCTCGAGCTTGAGGCGGGCGACCTCCCGATCGATGTCCTCCGGCACGTTGTAGACCTTGTTCTCCAGTGACGAGGCGTTCTTAGCGAGCCACTCACACGAGAGGGCCTGGTTGGCGAACGACATGTCCATCACCGAAGCAGGGTGGCCTTCGGCAGCGGCGAGGTTGACGAGTCGCCCTTCGGCCAGGACATAGATCTTGCGATCGCCTCCGACGGAGAACTCCTCCACCTCTTGACGGACCCTTCGGGCGTTCGACGCCATCGCGCGTAGCGAGTCCAGATCGATCTCGATGTTGAAGTGACCCGCGTTCGCGAGGATCGCTCCGTCCTTCATCACCTCGAAGTGATCGGAAGCGAGCACGTGCTTGTTGCCTGTGACGGTGATGAAGATGTCACCCTGCGTCGCGGCCTCGTGGATAGGCATCACACGGAATCCGTCCATGGCAGCCTCGAGCGCGTGCAAGGGATCCACCTCGGTCACGACGACCTCGGCCCCCATCCCGCGGGCTCGCGAAGCCACTCCCCGCCCACACATGCCGTACCCGCAAACGACCATCGTGCGGCCGGCAAGAAGCACGTTCGTCGCCCGGATGATCCCGTCAATCGCCGACTGACCGGTGCCATAACGGTTATCGAACATGTGCTTGGTGTTCGCGCTGTTCACGCTGACCACGGGATAACCGAGCACACCGCGCGCTTCCATCGCACGCAACCGGATAACGCCCGTTGTGGTTTCCTCCGTCCCGCCGATGACCTCTTCGAGTTGGTCGCGGCGTTGCTGGTGAAGCATCGTGACCAGATCGCCGCCATCGTCCATCGTGATCATCGGTTGCCGGTCGAGCACCGCCTTGATATGCGAGTAGTAGCGCGCGTCATCGACACCTCGGATCGCGAAAACGGGCACCGAATAGCTAGCGACCAGCGATGCCGCCGTCGAATCCTGGGTCGACAGCGGGTTCGATGCGCATAGAGCAACATCCGCGCCTCCATCCTTCAGCGTTCTCATGAGGTTGGCGGTTTCGGTCGTGACGTGTAAGCACGCCGCGATCCTCAGCCCCTCGAGCGGTTGCTCTTTCTCGAAGCGCGCGCGGATGCGCTCGAGGACCGGCATCTGCCGGTCCGCCCATTCGATCTTGAGACGCCCCTCATCCGCTTGTGCAAGATCGAGGACGTCGGAATCGATCGTCATCTGGTTCTCCTTACTGCTCTGCCAGTTCGGCTTTGAGTTTCTGAATGACTTCGACCGGCGCAGGGTCGACGCCATAGGAAAGTCCAAGGTAGATGCTGGCCAGCTGGGTGATCAGCACGAGCGACAGGACGCGGGCGAGAGGGGAATCCCCCTCGGCTTCGATCTCGACCACGTCGGCGAGCTCGCCCTCGATCAGTTTCTTTGTGATGTCGAAACGAAGTCCCACCCGGCGATGCTCGTCGTTATCGCGCACCAGGATGAGCGAGAAACGCTCCGAGGTCAGATCCGAAAGCTGGTTCCAACCAACGATCTCGTTGTGGTCCAACTCCGGGAGGACGTTCCAGAAGGCCGGCGTCTTGGCGTACTCATTCAGGTCGCACTTGAAGCGATATGCAGCCGTGGCGCCCACCCCGTAGCCGCCGTAGATCACGGGGATCTTGCCCGCGATGGCCGCGGCCAGATCCTTGGCGGGATTGGTTCCGGCCGGATGCTTTCGATGGCACCGTTCCGCCACGTCCGCCAGCACGGTGACCGCTTCGTCGACGTCATCCCGCATATCCGGCACGAGGCCCATCTCGACCAGGACCCCCAGGATCGGCAGCGTGAGATAGCCGAGCGAGGCTCGAGGCTGCAATCCGGCCGGGATCTTGACGTGGCTGAAACCCTGCGTCGTCGCGAGCTCCTGCAACGGCCCCCCGGAGGAAACGGTCACGATCCGGCAGCCGCGCTGATGCGCCAGGTCGGTCGCCGCAAGCGTCTCCTCGGTGCTTCCCGAGTACGACACCGCGATCACGAGCGTGTTGCGCCCGATCCACTCCGGCAAAGGGCCGTAACTCTTGATCGTTCGGAACGGCACCGGGAGGCGAGGCTCGACCACGCTCTGGACGACATCCCCGGACACTCCCGAACCACCCATCCCCAGGAGCACGATGGAATCGACCCCGTCGGCGTCCGGGAGGCCCTCCATCCCGCGTCCGATCTCCCATCCCTCACGGCATTGGTCGGCGAAACGTTCGACCGCGGTGAGCACGTCCTCGGAATCGAGCGAGGCGATCGCGTTCAGATCATCCGGATCGAAAGGGCTCACGGCTTGATCGCCTCGTCGATGAGCATGACCGGAATGCCGTCGCGGACCGGATAGCGATAGCCGCACTCTCCCCGGCACACGATGATGTCTTCGGCTTCCAGGTACTCGACCTCGCCCTTGCAGTTCGGACAAGCGAGGATCTCAAGCAGTTTCGGATCGAGAGCCATCTACGCCCCTCCTCTGATAACGGACAGGACCTCGTCGCGTTTGCTGGCCATCTGCTCCTGAGTTCGCGCTTCCAGATTGAGTCGAAGAAGCGGCTCGGTGTTCGAGGGACGGCAGTTGAACCACCAGTCCTCGTATTCAACCGTAAGGCCGTCCGTGAGGTCCTGCTTGCCATCGTCGTATTCAAGCTCGAGCTTCTCGAGGGCGGCTGCCTGATCGGCCACCTCGGAGTTGATCTCGCCCGAGTCCGCGTATCGCTTGAACGGCTCGAGGGTCTGGGATAACGGGACGCCGGCCTCGCTCATCGCCTCGAGGGCCAGCAAAGCGGCGATCATGCCGGAATCCGCCCGAAAGTTGTCGCGGAAGTAGTAGTGGCCCGAGTGCTCCCCTCCGAAGATCGCACCGGTTTCGGCCATCACCTCCTTGATGAACGAGTGGCCGACCCGCGTCCGGATGGGGACGCCGCCGCTCTCCTTGATCACCTCGGGCACCGTCCAGGAGCAGATCAGGTTGTAGATCACGCCTTCCCCGGGGGTTCGCTTGAGAAGGCGCTGCGCCACCATGGCCGTGGTGAGCGATCCAGTCACAGGCTCGCCGGTCTCGTCCACCAGGAAGATCCGATCGGCGTCTCCGTCGAACGCGATCCCGACATCGCACTTCTGCTCGCGCACGACCCGTTGCAACGCCACGAGGTTCTCGGCCTCGATCGGGTTCGCGGGATGGTTCGGGAAGGTCCCGTCGAGTTCGAAGAACAGGGGCACCACCTCGAACGGCAGCGGATCGAACACGATGGGAACGGTCGCGCCAGCCATGCCGTTACCCGCGTCTAGCGCGACCTTAAGTGGGCGTAAGAGACTCGCATCCACGAAGGAGCGGCAATGGGCGGCGTAGTCACCCAGGATGTCGACCGGCTCTATACCCGGGTCGACGCCGGGCGCATCCGTCCCGACCGACGCCTCGCCCTCCGCCAGGGCCCGGATCTCTGCAAGGCCGGAGTCGGATCCGATCGGAGCCGCCAGTTCGCGGCACAGCTTGAGGCCGTTATACCGGGCGGGATTGTGCGAGGCGGTGAACATCGCTCCGGGCACGTCGAGTCGCCCTGAGGCGAAGTACAAGGCGTCGGTCGAGACCTGCCCGAGGTCGATGGTCCCGGCCCCTGTCGAGTGGACCCCCTGGCTAAAGGCCTCCGCCAGGGTCGGCGACGAGGTCCGCATGTCCCTCCCGACGGCGACCCGCGGAGACTTCACGAAGCGAGCGAAGGCGCTGCCGATCCGTCGAGCCGCATCGTCATCCAGATCATCGGGATAGATCCCACGTATGTCGTACGCCTTGAAGATGCCGCTTAGGTCCCTGGTCACGCACTGCATCTTAGTGGCCGCTGCCCCCGGAGAGACTCGACCACTTCCGTGCCCGCAGGGACCCAATCGTCTAAAGATTCCCTATTGACTTAGTCCGTTTTGACTGGAAGCATCCATATCCTCATGCGAGAGACCGCGCTTGCTCCCGACACCGCCTGGCGTGAGCACGCGGCATGCCTCGAGTACCCGGCCGTCCTGTTTTTCGGCCTGGATGATTCCGAGCCTCCGGCCGAGCGGCGGGGTCGAGAGGATCGGGCCAAAAGGGTCTGCTCGACCTGCGCCGTCCGACGCGAATGCCTCGAGTACGCCGTGACGACGAAGGAGCCCTACGGGATCTGGGGCGGCCTCACCGAGGTCGAGCGCCGGGCCCGGCAGCACGGCCGCATCAACTAGCTCACCCCAGAGGCCGGCGGTATGTTCTCGCCGTGTCCGACACCCGTCTCGGCCCCGCAGCGGAGCTCCGCAAGCTCGTAGCGCGTGCACGCGCCCGAGGGATGGTCGACATCGTGCGCCTCTCGAGCGATCGTCTGGTCGAGAACCTGTCTTCCTCGGAGACACTCATCGTCTTCGTGCGACCGGCGGCCGGTGAGCGCCGGCCCGTGGAAGGAGCAGCGCTGCGACGAGCGGGCGCTGAGGATGCCGAGCGATACGAGAGAGACATCGGGACCGATGCGGCCGAAACGTTCGCCCGGCGCCTCTCGGAGACAACGCGCAGTTACGTCGTCGAGGCAGAGGGAAGGTTTCTGCATGCGAGCTGGATCGCAACCAGGGCGGCGTGGACGCGGGAGCTGAGGGCCTACTTCCGTCCCCCTCCAGGCGATGCGTACGTGTTCGAATCGTTCACCCGCTCAGACGCTCGAGGCAGAGGCATCTATCCGTTCGCCCTCCGCGAGATTTGTCACGAGTTGAGCACCGAGGGGTTCGCCCGGCTCTGGGTGGCGGTCGAGGTGGACAACCCCTCGTCCCTCAGAGCGGTCACCAAGGCCGGTTTCGAGGAGGCCTGGCGCATCACCTACCGGCGCCGCCTGGGCAGCCTGACCGTCGGCCCCCCCGTGGGTGACGGCGCCCGGGTAGAGGGACACGAATGGATCACCCGCGGGGCAGGGGGCTAGGGGCGATTGCGTTCCTTAGCGGAGCGAGCGATAATCGTTGTTTGGGGTGGCTCCGATCAACCAGGTTTGCGGGCGCCCGGGACCTGATCCGCACTCGCTGCCCCCGCGATGAGACTTCTCTCGCCGTAGGGGTGGTACCGGCACGACCCCCTCAACTGGCACCTGTTGCCGGATCGTCGGACTCGTGGCTCCGGGCGTCCGCATCCTTTCTTCTGGTGCCCCGCGCCCTTCTGGCGTAGCCCTCCTAATCCATCCTTCGGACACAGCGCTCGCATAACCTGCCCGCGATGCGTCTCTGTTCGAAGCCCGGATGCGCGGGGCCGGCGGTCGGCCTCCTCGGCTACAACTACGCCGAGAAACGAGCTCTGCTCGAGGACGCGACCGGGAGGGACATCCCTCCCCACCTGTATGCCCTGTGCGCCGCCTGCGCAGATCGCCTCAACCCGCCGCGCGGCTGGAGCCTCGAGGACCGCCGCTACGAGCCTCCGCTCTTCTTGCCCCGGGAGCCGGCTCTGGAGAGCGTGGCGGAATAGGCCAGGTCGATGCGATGGGATCGGGCTCGACGGGCGCTCCGAGGCTTCTCATCCACAGGAGCGGCGAATAAGCCCGCCCACGTGGATGAGAACACGGCCGATGGCCGCAGACCGGCCGGGAAGCAAAGGCTGCGGGTCCGCAGCCCTCCGCGCACGGGCATGAGAACAAGTGGGAGGATAGGGAAGAAGGAGCCTGGCTCTAACCGACGAAGTGCTTCACAATGGGGCTAACGACCGTGGGAGGCAACATGCGATGTCCGCAGTGCCGGGGTGAAGACAGCATCGAGATAGAGATACGCCTCAAGGAAGAAGACGACGTGAAATTCTATTCATGCCGCCTGTGCGAAGCGAAATGGTGGCAGCGGGACGGTGACACGATCGCCTTGGGAGACGTGCTGGACCTCGCCTCCAAGAAGAAGTAACCCCTAGTTCGTCCGTAGCACCCGGGCGCCCACTGCTGCGGCGCCTCCGATCGCTATGAGCGCGTAAGCGGCCACGACCCACGGCTCGGTTGCTCCGCCCGTGTTCGGCAGGCCCTCGCCCAGTCCTGTGGCTCCCGTCGTCGGGGCGCGGTTCTCCTCGGTCGCCTCGGTGGTCGTTCCCGTGGTGGCCGGATCGGCCGTCGTGGTGGCGGCCTCCGGCGCCGGCTCGATAGCGGGGTCGAAGGGATCGCGCGTCTGCCCGAAAGCCGGAGCGGCCAGTAGCAGCATCAGGGCCGTCAGAAAGAGGATCGTGATGAGCCGTCGCATGTTCATAATTTGTGCCCGTCCTTGAGAGTGGGTCTCGGGTGCCTGCCCCACTACTATCGGCAGCCAGCACCCGCGGACTTAGGCAAAGAAATTACCCCGAATGGCCGAGCGCCCCAGGAGCGCCCGAACCTATGCTCGTGACCCCCTCTGGGGGGTGAACGGGTCGCCGGAAGAAGAGTGTCTGGGGAGGTCACCGTGTGCGGCATCGTGGGCTACGTCGGTGGCGATGAGGCGCTGCCGCTGCTTCTGGGGGGGATGAGGAGCCTCGAATACAGGGGGTACGACTCCGCCGGCGTGGCGATCGTGAACGATGGGGCTGTCTCGATCGAACGTCGCCCCGGACACCTATCAGAGCTCGAGAGCGCGGTCGATGCTGGCCGACTCTGCGGGCGCCTAGGGATCGGCCACACTCGCTGGGCCACGCACGGAGCCCCCACCGAGCGCAATGCTCACCCGCATCTGGACTGCACCGCCCGCATCGCGGTCGTTCACAACGGGATCATCGAGAATCACGACATCCTTCGAGAACGCCTCCAGGCGGAAAGGCACCTTTTTGCATCCGACACCGATACCGAGGTCGTGGCCCATCTCCTCGAGTCCTACTTGGAGCTCGAAGCTTGCCCCTTTCGGGAAGCGGTCTTCAAGGCGGTCGATGAGCTCGAGGGCGCGTATGCGCTGGTCTGTGTCAGCGCGGCAGAGCCCGACACGATCTTCGTAGCCCGTCAGGATGCACCCATCGTCGTGGGGGCGTCCGAGGGTCTGGGGATCGTGGGCTCCGATATCCCCGCCCTCCTGGAGCACACACGCGATGTCGTACCTCTCGAGAACCGCCAGATCGCAGAGGTGCGACCGGGATCGGTGCGAGTCTGGGACTTCGACCGCAACGAGGTGACCGCCCGGGCGGTGCACGTCGAGTGGCACCGCGAAGCGGCCGAGCGTGGAGGCTTCGAAGATTTCATGCTGAAGGAGATCTACGAGCAACCTGATGCAGTTCGAAACACCATGAGAGGACGGGTGGATCGCTCTGGCACAGTCCTACTAGACGAGGTGAGGTGGGATTCGGCTGCGTTGGCATCGGTGGAGAAGGTGGTGATCGTTGCGTGCGGCTCCTCGTTCCATGCCGGGATGGCCGCGAAGCATTCGATCGAGCACTGGACTCGGATACCGGTCGAGCTGGATCTCGCCTCGGAGTTTCGTTACCGGGATCCCGTGTTGAACGACCGTTGTTTGGTCATCGGGATAACCCAGTCGGGCGAGACCGCCGATACCCTGGCCGCTCTTCGGTTCGCGAGCGACATGAAGGCGCGGGTCGCAGCGGTCACGAATGTGGTCGGCTCGTCGGTTACCCGGGAAGCCGATGCGGTCGTCTTCACCCATGCCGGTCCGGAGATCGGTGTAGCGGCAACGAAGACCTTCGTTTCGCAGCTGACCGCTCTGAACCTCCTCGCGCTCTACCTTGCCCAGGAACGTGGGGCCATGCCTCAAGCGAAGCTGGCTGAGACGATCCGGGCGCTCCAGAGCCTGCCCGAGCAGATCGAAGATGTCCTCATGCTCCACGACGATGTGCATCGGGCGGCCAAGCGCTACGCATCCGCCACCGACATCCTGTTCATCGGGCGAGGGGTTGGAGCCGCGGTCGCGATGGAGGGAGCGCTGAAGCTCAAGGAGATCTCCTACATCCACGCAGAGGGCTACTCGGCCGGTGAGCTAAAACATGGAGCCATCGCCCTCGTGGAAGAAGGAACTCCGGTTGTAGCGCTGCTCACAGGACCAAGGCTTTACGAGAAGATGCTTGCAAACGTTCAGGAGATTCGAGCCAGAGGGGCAGAAACGATCCTACTGGCTCCGAGGGGGGATGAACGCGCGCGCGCTATGGCAAACGAGCTGTTCGAGTTGCCCACGACCAAACCGTTGCTCGCCCCGATCCTCGATACCATCCCGCTTCAGCTGTTCGCGTACTACATCGCGAAAGAACGCGGACTCCCGCCGGACAAGCCACGCAACCTCGCCAAGAGCGTCACGGTCGAATGAGCGCCAGGCGATCGTGGGGTTGCGCGCCCCTCACTCAACGCGCGCTAAATTCCCTTATTGCCAATGTCGCTAGGCACTCGCTATTCATCGCTCCGACTACATCCCCGACCAGCGACTTCGCCCGACAAGTGACTACACCAGTCTAGTGCGCGCTTACGTCATCTCGCGGATTCACCCCTCAGCCACTTGAGCCTAATGACGTAGCACGACTACCGCTCGCGAGTGGTGCGACCACTCTCGCTCCTCCATACGCTGCCCCTTCCGAACTGAACAGCGCGGGAGGGGCACGTAGGTGGAGCTGAGTCAGATTGTGCAACGCGTTCTGAGATGTCATTGGACATCGATCGCGCTCTGCCTACTGGTTGGGGTGTCGGTCCCCTTTGCGATCAATAGGAATCAGCCTTCCACCTATTCTGCTCACGCCCGCCTCTCACTGGACATCCCCGACCCAACGAGTTCAGAGGAGTCGACAGCCATCGCCGACACTGCCAGGGCCATGGCAACGAGTACCGACTTGGTGGCCGACGCGATCACCGATGCGAAGATTCGTCGAGCGGCGGCTCCTCTTGCCGAACATTGGGTCTCGGTGGAAGCACTCGGCACCTCGGGAGTACTCGAGCTGACCGTGACGGATCAAGACCCCGAAGCTGCCAGCACCATAGCGAACGCTCTCGCGAGAGAAATCATCGACGCCAGAACAGTTGCCAACCACAGTCGAGTGACGGCGGCTCTCCGAGAGCTCGGGAGCCAGATCTCCGAGATCAACCTCCGCGTGGTTGAGATCGATCAGGCGGCTCCTACGCTGCCACCGGCCAGGGTCGCCGCCATCGTCGACGAACGCAGAGAGCTATCCGAACAGCGAGCCGATCTGGAAGCACAGCGAGAGGGCTTGCTCTCGTTCAACATCACTAGGCCCGAGGCCACCATCATCGACCTCGCTCGCATCCCGGCGAAGGCGGACCCTTCGAGCGCGATCCCCGAGACCGCTCTTGGCGGACTATTGGGTCTTCTCCTGGGGGTTGGGTTCGCCGCGATGCTCGAGGCCGTCCGGCCCACGGTCGTGGGCGGGAATGCTTTGGCCCGCGCTTTCGACGCACCCGTTCTGGGGCATCTGCCCGAGTGGCCCCAATGTCTTGATGAGGAGGACGCTCGTGCCGTCGGAGCGCGGGTGAGGCTTGCCGCCCGTTCGGCGGGCGTGGAAACCGTCGAACTCGTTTCGGCCGAAAAGTCGAAGGGCCTCGAAGCGCTCGCGCAGAGACTGCTCGACCCTTCCGATTCTGAGGACGTCTCGGCACTTGCCTCGGCGATGAGTGAGGATCGCGCGACCTCAGAGCAGACGGTGTCGCTCGCAGCCGGGACCAGCGGTCGCATCAGCAGCCAAGGCGTCCTTTTGCGGGCCGAAGGCCGACCACTTCAAACGGTGGTTAGACCGTTCGACCCGTATCGATCCGGCCCCCAGAACGGATCCGCTGCGACAGGTGTCGTGGTGGTAGCCCCGATCGTCGTGCGGGCAAGCAAGGTGGAGGAGACGCGCGACCTCCTGGCCACCCTCAGCTGTCCGGTTCTTGGCGTAATCACTTTCCATTCGATCCAGCGCTCGTTCATCGACCAACGACTACTAGGAGAACGTTCATGAGCACGATAGAAACATCGCTACGGAAAGTCCCCCTGACCAAGACCGAGATCTCCCCAGAAGCGATAGCGGCTGTTGCTGAGGTTCTCGCATCAGGATGGGTAACCACGGGTCCGCAGGTCCAACAGTTCGAGAGCGAATTTGGTGCGTACGTCGACGCGGAGCACGCGATCGCCGTCTCCTCCTGTACTGCTGCGCTCGAACTATCGCTGCGTGCTCTGAAGCTACCGAAGGGCACTCGGGTCCTCACATCCACGATGACGTTCTGTGGGGCTGTAAACGCCATCATCCATGCCGGCCTCGAGCCGGTGCTGGTCGATGTCGATCCCGAAACCTGTATGCCGGACGCTCGGACTACGGCAGCCGCGGTTCGGAGATCCGGGCACCCCCACGCCATGATCGTCACCCACTTCGCGGGTCATCCGGCTCCCGTGGAGGAGCTCGCCCTCGCTGCCGGCCTGCCGCTCGAGCGAGTCATCGAGGACGCGGCACATGGGCTGGCTACCTTCGTTGGCGACCGACCGGTCGGAAGCATCTCTGCGGCCACCTGCTTCAGCTTCTACGCCTCGAAGAATCTTCCGATCGGCGAAGGCGGGATGATCACGACATCGGATCCGAAGATCGCCGAGTTCGTTCGGATGGCGCGTCTGCACGGCATGAGCCGGGATGCGTGGAAGCGATACATGCCCGGCTCCGGCTGGCGCTACGACGTACAGACGGTGGGCCTGAAGGCCAACATGACCGACATTCAGGCCGCGATCGGTCGGTCCCAGCTGCTCCACCTGGATCGCTGGCAAGAGCGTCGCCGAGATATCGCGGAGAGATATCACCGCGGCCTCTCGGCCATCGATGGACTATCGCTTCCCCCGCTGCCCCTCTCCGGGCGGCACGCCTGGCACCTCTACGTCGTGAAGATCGAGAAGGGCTTTGGGCTGGATCGTGACGGCTTCATCGCTGCCCTGTCTGATGTAGGGGTGGGATGTTCCGTGCACTTCATCCCCGTGCACCAACTGACCAGTTTCCAACGGGCGTTGACCTCCCACCCCGAAGGCTCCTTGGCTAGGGCGGACGGCGTCTTCGAACAGATCGTGTCGCTTCCCATGCACCAGGGACTGTCGGACGAGGACGTGGATTACGTGATCCATCAGATCTCGCAGCTGCGGAACGGAGACACGATCCGTCTCGAGCCAGCCGTTAGCGAATTCCCCGATACGAGACGGCCCCCGCGCTACCTACGCCATGCGGACCAGATGAAGGAGGTGACGTGATGGACCAGCGAACCAATGGATCCGATCACGGTGATGGGAACGGCCACAACGCAGAGACTTCCGTGGTCAAGGAGATGGAGTTCGCAACAGAAGAAAGGGTCCGGGACGTCCTCGTCATCGGTGGGGCCGGATTCGTGGGCTCAGTCCTCGTCCGCGAGTTGATCGAGCACGGCTATCGAGTCACCGTCATGGACGCCCTTATGTACGGCGACGAGAGCATCCGTGACCTCTACGGCCGCCCCGACTTCGATGTAGTGAAAGGTGACCTGAGGAGCGTGGAGTCGATCGTGCGCTCCGTCAAGAGCACAGACGCGGTCATCCATCTCGGCGGCCTGGTTGGGGATCCGGCCTGCAATCTTGACGAGAAACTGACTCAGGACATCAACCTGCACGCGACCCGAACGATCGCCGAGGCGGCGCGAGGGCTGGGGGTCCGAAGAATGATCTTCGCGTCTTCCTGCAGCGTCTACGGCGTGGGCGCAGGAACTGTGGATGAGGACTCTCCCCTCCACCCGGTGTCAGCGTACGCGCAAACGAAAGTCGACTCCGAAAAACTCCTCCTATCTCTCAACAACGACGAGTTCTCGCCGGTAATACTTCGTTTCGGCACCTTCTATGGTCTTTCTCCTCGGCCCCGCTTCGATCTGGTTGTGAACATGCTCGTCGCGAAGGCCTTGGCGGAGTCGGAGATCAGCATCTTCGGCGGACAGCAGGTTCGGCCCTTCGTTCACGTGCGAGACGGAGCACGCGTCATCTCTCAGTGTCTCCGAGCTCCGCTCTCTGCGGTCAAGGGCCAGGTCTTCAACGTCGGGTCGGATTCCGAGAACCATTCGCTCGCCGAGGTGGCTGAGATGGTTCGGGCAATGGTGGAGGGAACCCGGGTCAATTACGAAGAGGCGGCCGCGGCCGAAGCCGACTACCGAGTCTCTTTCGCCAAGATCCGGGATCGCCTGGGCTTCGAAAACTCCATCACACTCGCGGACGGCTTACTGGAACTCAAAGAGGCTCTGGAGAGCGGCACGATCGCGCACTATCTCGACCAGAAGTACAGCAATGTAAAGGCGCTCGCTTCCGGAGATGCAGGACGGCTGCTCGGCTACAGGGTCGAGGCGCCTGACGCCACCGGCGCCGCCTGAGCCATGGAAACGTCGTTGCGCACCGCGGGGCGTTCCGTCCTGATCCGCTGCGAACTCGGATGGGTCGCCCGCGTCATCGAGGAAACGTGTGGAGGGGACCTTCGCCGCTCCCCGGCTACAGCGCCGGATCTCGAGATCCACATCGAGAGCAACGGAGAACGTTTCCCGATCGACGGGTGGGCGCCCGTAGCTCGAGGCGCCTGGATGCGCGACAACATCGTGATGATCGAGGACGTCTGCACCACGGGCTTCGACATGCTGGTGTCGATCCAGGACGGTTCGGCGACGCTGACTTTTCGCTGGCGTCCGTCCCCTCGCAGTCGAGCCGCATTCGTTGGTCTTCGTTCTCGGTGGCACCTGCTGGCGCGGGCTGTCCTGATGCAATTCCCCAGCATGTGGTGGGCCGAGGCGCACGGTGCTTCTCCCGTTCATGCAGCCGCGTGCACCGCCGGCAGGGCAACCCCCCTCATCGGTGGGGCTGCGGGAGTCGGTAAGACAACGCTGCTCGTGAACGAATTAGCAGCCGGAGAGCGCGCTACCAGCGACAACCTGAACGTTCTCCACGGCACGACCGCATGGGGTGTCGTGGAACCCATACGCGTCGAGGGTGCGGACGGACGCAAGATGTCTCACGGCCGCAGGGAAATGTCGATGCCCAACCGCGTCGAGTCGTTGACGCCGGATTGCGTCGTGATCCTTCAGCGTGCGGCCGGCACGAGTTACGTGCGACCCTGCCCCC
Source organism: Actinomycetota bacterium (assembly GCA_030859685.1). Classification (GTDB taxonomy): domain Bacteria; phylum Actinomycetota; class CADDZG01; order CADDZG01; family WHSQ01; genus JACCXF01. Next base: position 14,638 of record JALZJQ010000122.1, read on the forward strand.
CCGAGAGAGCGGCTCGAGCGCTCGTAACCGGAACGCTCATGGCGGGCGAGCTCAGGCGTTACTGGCCCTATGCCGCGACCTTGTCGGCAGGAACAGGCGTTGGCCCGGCAGCAACCGAGTTGAACTCGACCGTCACGAAACTGACCCGCCAAGTCCCTTGCGTGGAGGTCGCCCTACAACGAACGCATAACGCGCTCCTGGCCGAGTTGCTGGACGGAATCGCCGACCGGGGTCGAGAGCGCCCGCAACGGCTCGTCGCCATCGGAAAGGCCTAGTTGAGATGAGATCTGGATCGGTGAAAAGAGTGGGATCCGCGATGGAGATCCTCGCGCGAGACAATCCCTCAGGGCGTCGGGCGCTGACAGTTGGCACCGTCGTGCTTCTTCTGAGCGCGATGTTCTCGACCGTGCACGCAAACGCCGCCACGACCTGGGTCGTCGACGGGTCCGCCCCGGCGTGCAACGATGCCGGCGCAGGTACCGCGAGCGAGCCGTTCTGCAAGATCTCGAAGGCCGTCCCGAGGGCCGCGCCGGGCGACGTCGTCCTGGTCCACCCCGCCATCTACAGAGAGCAAGTTGACGCACCATCGGGGGCGCCGGGACAGCCGATCATATTTCGAGCCTCGGGGCCGGGGGTTCAGATCGTCGGCAGCAGGGACCTCTCTGCATCGAACCAATGGACGAGCGCCGGCGGCACGCGGTGGAGCACTCCCTACATCCCACCCTCCGCACAGCCGCAGATGCTCTTCCTGGATGGCACGCGCCTGACCAAAGCAGTCGATCTGCCGTCGATGGCCCTCAACGAATGGTTCTACGACGCGACCGCGAGGCTCGTCTACATCGACTTGGGTGGGGCCAGTCCCAGCGACGGCCACCAGGTGGAGATCGGCGCGCTCAGCTACGCCTTCCAGCTCGCCGGCAGGAACAGCGTCATCGTAGAGGGGTTCGAGATGCTTCGGCAGAACTCCTTCGGTGCCAACATCGCTCCCTCAGCGATAGGTACTCCTTCGGTGGGGATAGCGGTTCGAGACTCGATCGTGCAGGACTCCGGAAGCTACGGGATCAACGTCGATGGCACGCAGAGCGGGGGGATCGAGATCCTGCGTAACGAGATCCGTTCGTCCGGCTCACACGGCATCCGCCTCCGCAATTCGAGCGAGATCGACGTAATAGGCAACAACAGCCATGACAACCTTCTGAGCGGCATCGCTGTCCATGGGAGCAGCGACAATCAGATCGCCAACAACGTCAGCGCCTTCAACGCGAAACCTGGGGTTCGGGTTGCGAACGGGATCGACATCAACTCCGCGACGATCAACGGTGTTCCGGTCGGCTCGTCTAACAACGTGATTCGCAACAACACCCTTTTTTCCAACCAGGATTCCGGGATCCAGGTCTATAACGGATCCCACAGCAACCTGATCGTTCGAAATATCAGCTATCAGAATGGCGATCACGGCTTCGACGCCTTCAAGTCCACGGGCACTCGATTCATCTCGAACACCTCGGTCCAGAATTTCAAGGACGGTTACTCGATCGAGGGTCTGGCAACCGGGACCACGCTCAGGAATAACATCGGCGTCGACAATGGCTTGACGACGGGCGAGTACGACCTGTTCGTCGATGACGACGGGTCCATCGAAGGATTCACGTCCGACTACGACATCTTATGGAAGTCCGGTTTGGGTTCGGTCATCCGAGCCAATGGCATCCGATACGACAACCTCTCGTCCTTCGCGAGCGCCACCGGCCAGGAAGGCCACGGCATCGGAGCGAACCCCCGGTTCGCCGATGCCGGAGTGGGCGACTTACGCCCTCTCGCCGGTTCACCAGCCATAGATTCCGCGGACGCCGCAACCCCCGGCTTCCAACTCGAAGATCAAACGGGCTTCGCGCCGGTAGACGATCCGTCGGTCCCGAACACCGGATCCGGATCCCCACTCTTCTCAGACCGCGGCGCCCTGGAGTTCAGAGCCCCTTCCGACTCCCCACCCAATGCTGTTCTGGGTGTAGCGCCGCGGTCTGGGGTCGCCCCCCTGGTTGTGACCGCAAGCGGCCAAGGGTCGACCGACACGGACTTCACCCCGATCGCGTCATACACATTCGACTTCGGCGATGGGTCGGTCGTGGGACCCCAAGTGGCGACGGACGCTGCACACACCTACACGAGATTCGGGACCTTCACCGTGACGATGACCGTGACGGATACGGCTGGGCTAAGTTCGGCGGCCACCACGACAGTCACGGTTGCCGACGCCCCACCGAAAGTAGCCGTCACCCTCAGCCCCTCGGGCGGCAGAGCGCCCTTGACGGTGAGGGCCGACGCTTCGGCCTCGACGGACAACGACGGTACCCCGATAGTCGGCTACGTCTTCCGATGGGGCGACGGATCCGCGCCACTCGCGACGAGCAACCCGATCCAGACGCACAAGTACACGCGCGTCGGAAAACACACATTCACGCTCACCGCCACCGACTCGGCTGGACTTTCCTCTTCGTTCACCACCCAGATCAACGTCAACAAGCCGAAGAGTTGAGAGGGCGCGGGAGCTTGAACGACAGGGTGCGCGTCGGCGTCGTGGTCACGAAATTCGCCGCGGGAGCAGGCGGGGTTGCGTTGCGCGGAGCGATGGCTCTCGATACCGATCGATACGACGTATCGATCATGACATCCCCCGGTGGCGATCTCTTCGAACGCGCCACCGAAGCGGGATTGAAGGTCACCCTGCTCGACTACATGGCCCCCGACGTCTCCCCGCGGTCCGATGCTCGCGGCGTACGAGAGCTCGCGGGCCTGTTCGAGAGAGATCACTTCGACATCGTGCACACGCATAGCGCCAAGGCGGGGGCCCTAGGGCGTCTCGCGGCCCGTCGAGCCGGGGTGCCCGCCGTGCACACGCTTCATGGTTTCCCGTTCCACGACTTCCAATCGAGGGCGCGCCGTCATGCCTTCATCTCCATCGAGCGGCGCCTGGGGCGGATAACCGCCCAGTTCCTCGCGATCGGAGGGGCGGTTGCCGCGGACGCAATCCGATTGGGCATCGCCACTCCCGACCGAGTGAGAGTGATAGCGAGCGCGGTCGAAGCCAGCATCGCGCCGGTTAGTCCGGAAACGCGCCGAGCCGCTCGGCGCGTGTTGTCCATCCCCGCCGGCATGAAAGTGATCGGCACCGTGGGGCGTCTGGATTTCCAGAAGGCCCCACTCGACATGGTCTCGGCGGTCGCAAAGATGGAGCGACGCGACGTCTTCGGCATCTGGATCGGGGATGGCCCCCTTCTCGAGAAAGCGCAACGCGCTGCTCGAGATGCTGGGTTGGAAAAGCGATTCATATTCCTGGGACAGAGGAACGACATAGCCGATCTGTTGCCCGCTTTCGACGTCTTTGCGATGTCCAGCCTGTACGAAGGGGTTCCCTGCGCTCTCGTCGAGGGGATGCTATGCGGCATACCAGCTGTGGCAACGGCAGTGAATGGCGTGCCCGACGTGGTCGTCCACGGACGCACCGGCCTGCTCGCACGGCCCGGCGATCCCTCCTCGATCGCACGCGCTCTGGACCACATGCTCCTGGATCCGCAGCGCGCGGAGACGATGGCGGCGGCGGCGCGATCCCTCGTTCTAGAGGAGTTCCAACCCCGGCGCCTTGGAAAGGCACTCGATGAAACGTTTTCGGACGCCCTCGACGCGGCCTTGCGGCCGGCAGGGGCCGTGGTCACGGAGATCCACCCAGCAGACATACAGATCACTGCGTCTCTTGAACCCGTCCACGTTTCAAGGAGAGAGCGATGAAGTTGGACACGATGGCCCCGAATGCTGCCACAGAGACCGACAACCGCAGTCTGGTCTTTGACAGTAAAGACTCCCCGGTCGACGAAGAAGCCCTGTCCCACCTTCTCAACGGGGTTGAGGATGCCGACCTGGCCGCGCCCCCAGTCGTGCTTCCCGACTTCCACCACAAGGGAACCATGGAGATGCCGTCGAGCATCGCCGTCGCGACGAGGGGGACGATCCGCCCGACCCTGACCAGTGCATCCTTGAACTGTGGGATGGCCCTCGTGGCCCTGGATATCGAACGACCTTCGATCGGCTCGATCGTCGAGTTTTACCGTAAGGTTCGTGAACGCTTTCCGTTCCCCGCGGCGCACCGGCGTGATCTTTCGGTGGAGGACGTGTTGCGTTGCGCCGCCGAGGGGGCCCGCTTCGCCGTGGACAGGTTCGGAGTCGAACCGAGCGAGCGCGAACGCATCGAATTGAACGGACGCGTCCCTATCGAGGCGTACGGCGGGATCGGCCGGATACGACAAGAGCTTCCCTGGAGCGTGCTCCAACTGTCGCGCATGCGCTTCGGGACGATCGGCCCTTCGAACCACTTCATCGAGCTCCAGCAGGTCGAGGAGATCTTGGACCCCGCCGCCGCCGCCCGGCTGGGTGTGCGACGAGATCAAGTCACTCTGCAGTACCACGGCGGCGGCGGCGTGCTTGCAGGTGAGCTGGGAGCCCTATTCGGTAGACGTAAGCGCCGCACCAAGCCGCTACGTGCTCAGATGGCTATAACGAAACCTCTGTTCCACCTCGCATCGTCGCAGTCCATGTCAGAGCTGAAGCTTCGACTGAGCCTCTACTTCTCCGATGAATACCCCGCTATCCCGCGGGATAGCTCAGAAGGGGAACGACTCATGCTTGCAAGCGCACTCTCGATGAATTACGGGTTCGCTTATCGCCTGGCCGCATATGCGGGGCTACGCCAGTTGGCGCGCGAATCGTTCGGAGACCATCCGAGCCGACTCATCGTCGACTCTCCTCACAACTCCATCTACGAGGAAGACGTGAATGGCGCCGTAGCGACGGTGCACCGCCACAATTCCTGTCGCGCCTACCCAGCATCACTCATGCCTAAGGGAACCGCCTTCGGGGACGTAGGACAAGCCCTTCTCTTACCGGGCACCAACCGGACGTCTTCCTATCTCTGTGTCGCCGGCGAAGGCGTGCAGAAGAGCCTGCACTCGACCTGCCATGGAGCCGGCACGGTCATCGACGACTTCGCATCACGTGGCCTTTCCGCCACGGACCCGAAGTACAGGAAGACGATGAGATTCCGGTACTCGGACGAAGTGCCGAGGACCGTCCCCCATCTCGACGACAGAGGTGTCAACGAGGCGCTCTCGATCCTGATGGATCACGACCTGGCTCGTCCCGTCGCTCGCATGCGTCCATTCGCCGTCCTGAACTGAGCTGGAGCATCCATGCAAGAACCTTGGAGCGAGAACTGGAGAGCGGTTTCCCCCCCGGGAGCAGCGCGCTTTGACCTGCCCCGACGGAGAAGCCGCCTCCACATACAGGAACAGGTGACGCGGCTTCCCTCTGGAACCGCGGTCGCCATCAGCGCACGGGGGGTCGGGTCGTCGCTCCGGTGCACGAGGTTCGCGCGGCGCGCGGGTTTGACGGTGGCAAAGAGCTACCTTCAGTTCCCATCTGCTCGCGCGCCGGCGTTCCTCGTCGAGGCCGCCCCCGCGTCCCTCGATTACCTGACGGGGTCGGTCGCGACCGTTCCTCCGGGCACGACCGTTGCAGCGCCGATCGTGGAGTTCGGTCTACGTGGCCTCCGGAAGATCTGCAAGACGCGGTTATTCATGGCCCTGGCACCCAACCTCCTGATGATCGGGGTGCGCAAGTGAGCACCAGCCTCGCCACAGCGGACGCGTTCCAGGAGCCGGATCTGCCATTGACGCTGCACCAACTCATCGCAAGAGGGCCGGGCCGCGTTGTCGTTCTCGGAGGCTCGAAAGACCCAAATAGGAAGTTAACGATCCTGTTCACCGCCGACGGGCGGCGCTGTCCATTGCTCGTGGTCAAGGCGCCCACCACGGATCGCGCGGAAACCAGCGTGTTGCAGGAAGCACGCGTCCTCTGCGACTTGGAGGCCACATGGCCCACGCTGAAGGGTCTGCCCAGGGTCATGAGCGAGGTCGAGTTTGACGGTCGACGAGCGTCTGTGATGACGGGCCTTCCCGGCATTCCGATGTCAACCCTCTACCACCGCTGGCGACACACGCGGCGGCGCACCATGGTCGAGCGAGACTTCGCAGCTGTTGACGAGTGGCTTAGCTCCTTCCAACTAGCAACCGTGAACGGTCGTGGCCGACCGACGATGCTGGATGGCGTCACGCTTCGATTGGCCCAGCGGTTCGAGGACGACCCGTCTCTGGGGGGGTCGATCGGTATGGTCGAAGCACTCCGAAACAGGTTGTCTGAGCTCGAGACCTTCCGAGTGGCCGTCCACGGAGACCTGTGGGGCGGGAACCTCCTCGTTAGCGGCGAACAGGTACTCGGCGTCGTCGACTGGGAAGCGGCGACCCTGTCGGGCGATCCCCTTCGTGACCTCGTTCGTTTCGCGTTGACCTACTCGCTCTACCTCGATCGTCACACCCGCCCGGGGCGCAAGGTGGCGGGGCACCCCGGTCTACGTGCACAAGGATGGGGGTGCGGCATCCGCTACGCGATCGAGGGCCAGGGTTGGTATCCCTCCCTGGTCAAGACCTTCCTGCGTCGCGGCCTGCGACGGCTGGGTCTTCCGCCGGCCGCATGGCGCACGGCGGCGCTGGCGGGTCTGGCCGAGATCGCGGTCACCGCTGACGATCATGCTTTCGCCCATCACCACATGCGGCTGCTGGGACGGCTCAAGATGGCCGAGCGAGGCTCGCCGTGAACGCGACGACCTTGCGATTCGGCGTCGGGCCAACCGTCGTACGCCCGCGGCAGGAGGTGACCGGTTACGCCACGACGGCCCCCGCCGTGCTGAGCGTCGCGGCCGCCATCATCTTCCTGCCGCTGATCAAACCCTCCGGTCCCGCGAACCTCGGCCCCGTTGACCCCTTCATCGCCGGAGCGATCCTCATGGTTCTCCTGTGGGCGGGAACGGTTGGGTCGACGCTGCACGCGCCCTTCGCCCTGTCCATGCTCACCTTCGTTGGTGCCGGTGCGATCGCCGCTCTCTCCGGACCTGTCCCCCTCGAAGGCTTCTTCGCCATCGTTCAGGACATCGTTCTTCTCGGATGGTGTCTGGCATTGGTCAACCTCGGGTCCAGTCCAACGGCCTTGACAACGGTCGTCCGGGTGTGGGCGGCGAGCGCCGTCCTCTGGGCCATCGTCCTCATCGCCGGTGTCACGGCGGGGATCGACGCTATCTCCGGTCGCAGCGCGACCACCGGGGCCCGTGCCTCGCTCACTCTAGGAGACCCCAATGTGGCGGCGACCTTCTTCTTCATCGGATTCATGTTGGTGTGGGCGTCGAAGTGGCCGAGGAATGCCCTACTCAGGGGGATTGGATATCTCGCGATCCTGTGGGCGGTGCTCCTGACCGGTTCCAATGGCGGAGTGCTCGTGACGGTCGCGGGCATCGCGATCGCCGCGATCGCAGGGGTGTGGCGTCGATGGGGAATCCTCGTGGCCATCGCGGCGGGGACGGCCACCGTGTTGATCGGGGGATCACTCGTGATGTTCCTGGATACCGCGTCCTTGCAGCAGTGGGCACAGGCCAGCGACTCCCAGGTGATCCGTGACGGACTGGGTCGTAGCTCGTCAAGCGCGGATGACCGACAGGTCTTGTTCGGAGAGTCGATGGCGCTCTACAAAACCGGGGGCATCCTTGGACGCGGCCCCCGTTCCACCAAACACGTCCTTGCGCAGGAACAGGCTCCTCGGATCAAGGAAGCCCATAACGACTACGCCGCGGCACTCGTCGAGCGCGGGATCCTCGGTGCTGTCGCTTTGTCGCTGCTGGTCGGCTCCGTCATCTTCAGGTCCGTAGCGATCGTCGGCGACAACACCAACAGCGCTTACGAGGAGGCGATCCCAAGACCTCAAGCACTGCTCGGAGCCGTAGCCGGATGTCTGGTCGCCGGGATGTTCTACGAGGTACTCCATTTCCGTCACGTTTGGGCTCTGTTCGGCGTAGTGGGCGCGATGTATCTCTGGGGGCGACGATGAAGCTGCCCTCTTCCGTGGCGACCCCGGGTCTACTCTCAAACCTCATGGCTCGCGTTTGGGCCCTGGCCGC
>JALZJQ010000123.1 GCA_030859685.1 Actinomycetota bacterium
GGGCACGGAACGACTCCATCCGGTTTCGTACCTCCGCTGCGTCCTTTGCATCGAGTGCGAACGACGCATCGAGTACGACGTCGCGCTCGGAGAGGTTCGACGAACGATAGGAGTAGTCGAGCTGGCCGACGCTTCTGTCCTCCACCGCCAGCCGGTCGAGGCTGAAGAGCCGGGCCCCGGCTAACACCTTGGAGACATCGTCTCCGTGAGCACCGGCGTTCATGCGAACGGCTCCCCCGACGGAGCCCGGTATCGCGATCAGGAACTCGGCGCCCGCCAGCCCCCGCCGGGCGGTCCAGTTAGCGAGCTGAGGTAGAGGTGTCGCAGCCCCGGCTCGCACCTGCGACCCGTCCGACTCGTCCTCGTTGCGGATCCAGGACCACCGCGCGCCCAATCTCAGGACAAGCCCAGGGAAACCATCATCGGAGACGACCACGTTCGACCCGCGACCCAACGGCAGGATCGGAACCTCTCCGATCGAACGCAATGCGGCGCCGAGGCGCGCCAGGTCTTCCTCATCGGCGAGCTCCACGTAGATCGCAGCCGGACCCCCCAGGCGATAGGTCGTAAGACGCCGGAGCGGGAAGTCGCGTTCGACGCGCCCACTCAGCTCCGACCTCAGCCGGTCCGCCAGTAGGTCCAGGCTCACGACGCCTCCATCCCCTCGAGCAGCTCCTCGCCGACCGAGGTGATGTCTCCGGCGCCTAGGGTCAGAACGACGTCACCGGGGCGCACGGATGCGTGCAGGTAGGCCAGCAATTCGCGGCGATGAGGTAGGTATGCGACCGGGCGACCGGGAAGATGACTGCAGACCGAATCGGCGACAAGCTTTCCCGTGATGCCCGGGACGGGTTGCTCCCCCGCGCCGTAGACGCCCGTCACCACGATGCGATCGGCGGCGTCGAACGACCCGCCGAACGCGTGGGAGAAGGTGGCCGTGCGCGAATACCGATGGGGTTGGAAGACAGCGATGACGCGGCGCCATGGCCCGGGCCGAGCGGCTGCGAGCGTGGCCTTGATCTCGGTGGGATGGTGGGCATAGTCATCGATGACGGTGACCCCGCCGGCACTCCCTCGCACTTGGAAACGTCGTTCGACCCCAGAGAATGCGCTGAGTCCGCGAGCTATGGCGTCCACCTCCACCCCCAGCTCGAGACACGCTGCGGTGGCTGCGAGCGCGTTATCTACGTTGTGCGCTCCGGGCACACGCAGCTGGACGTCGGCGCGCCCACGATCCGTAACCAGCGAGAACCTCGCGCCGCCGGTCTCGTAATCGCGCTGTTCGGCCCCGATGTCGCCGCCGTCGCCGAAGGTGACTACCCGGCGCCCGGTCGCCTCCGCTTCGGCTTTCAACCGCTCGTCTCTTCTGGGGACGATGGCGGCGCCGGACTCCGGCACCGATCCCAGGAAGCGCCCAAAGGCTTCGAAGACGGCCGCTTCGGACCCCCAGTAGTCCAGATGGTCGGCTTCGACATTCGTCACCACGGCGATGGTGGGTGACAGGAAGAGAAAGGAACCGTCGCTCTCATCGGACTCCGCGATGGTCCATGCATCACGGCCATGCTTGGCATTCGTGCCCGCGTCGTTCAGGCCGCCGCCGACGAGATAGGTCGGATCGACTCCGGCGGACCTGAGCGTACTGACGATCATCGATGTCGTCGTGGTCTTCCCGTGCGTGCCCGCAACGACGACGGAGCGCGCCCCTTTGAGTAGCGCGGCAAGGGCCTCCCCGCGCGACATCACCTCGATGCCCAGCTCCCGGGCGCGCAGCAGCTCCGGATTCGAGGATGGGACCGCGGACGACACCACGACGACATCGGGATAAGGCTCCGTGAGGTTCGAGGGATCGTGCCCGATGCCGACGGACGCTCCCATCGCCTCCAACATCGTCGCCGGTCGGGAGCGTTTGAGGTCGGACCCCGAGATTCGAACCCCTCGTTCCAGCAACACCTTCGCTATCGCCGACATGCCGACGCCGCCGATGCCGATGAAGTGTGCGCCGCTCCCCTGGGTGAAGGTCACGCCTGCTCCCGCACGACATCCGCCAGAGCGGTCGCTGCATCTGGACGACCGAAAGTGCGAGCAGAGCGCTTCATCCGGTCGAGCACCTCGTCCCGCTCGAACAGCGGATCGATCTGCTGGGCGAGACCTTGCGCAGTCGTATTCGCATCGTCGAGGACGAATGCCGCGCCGGCCATCTCCATCACGCGCCCGTGGCGCTCCTGCTGGCGGTCGCGGTGGTACGGGTAGGGAACGATGATGGCCGGAAGGCCGACCGCACCCAGCTCGGCGACCGTCGTCGCGCCACCTCGGCAGACGGCTAGGTCCGCGATCGCATACGCCTCGCCCATCTGGTCCACGTAGTCCACCGCGTGATAATTACCGACCTCCGGCAGAGGCGTGGCGGGTTGGGAGCGCCCCGTGATGTGGATGATCTGGCGGTCGTCCCTGTCGGCCCAGAGCAGCGCCAGTCCATTCGTTGCTTCGTTGATGCGCCGAGCTCCCTGACTCCCTCCGAACACCAATAGCGTCCGGAGTTTGGGGTCCAGCCCGAAACGCTTGAATCCCGACGCACGAGCGACCTCCCTGTCCAAACCGACTATCTCCGGAAGGACTGGATTTCCCACGAAGACGCCCTTCTTGCCGACCGCTCGCGCGGTTTCCTCGAACGAGGTCGCGACCTTTCGCGCCAGTGGTCTGCACACTCGGTTGGCAAGACCCAGCACGATGTTCTGCTCATGCAGAACGATAGGCGTTCCCGAAGAGCGCGCTGCGAAGCAAACCGGCAGACTGACGTACCCGCCCATACCGACGACCACGTTCGGACGGATCGCCTGAAGCAAGCGCCGCGACGCCGCCACCGCCTTAAGCGCCTCCCACCCCACGGGGAATATCCCCCAAGGCTTGGATCGGTCGAACCCCCGAACCTCGACTACCTCTAGTTCGAAGCCGGCCGCGGGTACAAGCTGCGACTCCGCACCGCGCGAAGTGCCGACGAACGTGACGTCGTGAGCTTCGAGCGCCCGCGCCAGCGCGATGGCCGGGTTCACGTGACCTGCCGTTCCACCACCGGCGATCACCACCCTCATGCCGTCCGGCCGCGCCTCGATGATGCCGGCGTTGCGCGCTTCGGGCGTCGAGCGGCAGCTCTTTCCCCCTGCAACGCGATGTTCGCAAGCATCCCCACCGCTATGAGCGTTATGACGAGAGACGACCCGCCGAAGGACACCAAAGGTAGGGGCACACCCGTGATCGGCAACGAAGCGGTCACGGCACCGATGTTGATGAGGGCTTGAAGAGAGATCCAGACGGTGATCCCGGCGGCCAGGAGCATCCCGAACCGATCCGGGGCACGGCGCGCCGTTCGGACCCCCATGTAGGTGAGGAACGCGAACAGCGCCAGAACCGACAAGGTCCCCATCAGCCCCATCTCCTCGCCCAGGATGGCGTAGATGAAGTCGGTGTGCGCATTGGGTATGTACATCCACTTCTGACGGCTCGCACCGAGACCGACCCCGAACCATCCGCCTGATCCCAGAGCGATCAACGACTGGATCGTCTGATAGCCGGTGTTGAGGGGGTCCGCCCACGGATCGACGAACGCGAGGATCCGGGCGCGCCGGTAGTCGGCGCTGAACGCGGCCACGAGCGCCACGGTCGCGCCCGCTAGCCCGACCGGGACCAGATGGCGTAGCCGAGCCCCCGCAACGAACAGCAGGCTCAAGCCGATGGCGCCGATGATCAACGTAGTGCCCAGGTCGGGTTGCATCATGATGAGCAGTCCCAACACGGCTATCGCCGGGATCATCGGCAACATCGCATGCGAGAAATCGCCGAAGGTGCTCTCCTTCTTGCGCCCGAACACCTCGGCTCCGAACAAGACCAACGCTAGCTTCGCCATCTCCGACGGTTGGAACTGGATGGGTCCTAGGGCGATCCAGCGCGCGCTACCTCCCACGGACACTCCAACTCCGGGCACCAATACGACGATCAGAAGCAAAACCGCGAGCGCGTATGCAAGGTATCCAGCTCCGGACATCTTCCTGTAGTCGAAGCGACTCGCAACGAACAGGCCCACGGCGCCCATCGCCACCCACAGAAGCTGCTTCTTGAAGAACCAGAAGGATGAGCCATAGGTAGCGAACGATGAGACGGAGCTAGCGGAAAGGATCATGACGAGACCCACGACCACGAGCGCGCAAGCGGTCAGCCCGATGAGCACCGCGGGATGCCCAAGGCGAAGTTCGGACGCCGCGATGTGCGAGCGCGGAGCGCTGCTCGCGCGCCGGCGCCCAACTTGGATCGCGTCGCTACGACTGGCCATCTATCTGCTTCTCCTTGATCAGCTCCCATACCGCGCTCGCGAAAGCATCGCCGCGCGCCGCATAGCTCTCGTACATGTCAAGGCTCGCACATCCGGGGGACAGCAAGACGGATCCTCGAGCAGATGCAAGACGATGCGCGCGCCGCACCGCGTCCCTCATATCCAACGCGCGCTCGACCGTCACCAGAGGTTCGAAGATCTTCACGACCTTCTCGGCGGCTTCACCCAGGGCCACCGCCGCGCGCACCGGTGGCACCGTTCGTTCGAGATCCGACAGATCCATTCCCTTGCTGCGCCCTCCGGCGATCAACACCACCTCGGTCAGGCCGTCGACCGCAGCAATGGTGGCGTGAGGATTCGTGGCCTTCGAATCATCGATGTAAGTGACGCCACCGTCCTGCGCGACTATCTGCAAGCGGTGCGCCAGCGGACGAAAGGTGCTGATGGCACGCGCTACGGCTTTGGGGTCGACCCCGTATTCGAGGGCTGCACCCGCCGCGGCTACGGCATCCTCGACTCCTGGACCACCTGCAAGCGGGATGTCGTCGACCGGCAGGATGTCGGTCCCCCGCCACACGACGCGTCGGTTCGCCACACCCAACCCACCGTTCGGAACCGTTCGCGATGAGAACGGTACGACCCGCGCCGAGGTGTGATCGGCGATCCTCATCGCCAGAGGGTCGTCGGCATTGGGCAGAAAGACGTCGTCCGGTCCTTGATTCTCGACGATGCGAGCTTTCGCAGCCGCATAGGCCGCGGTCGTTCCATGCCAGTCCGTGTGGTCCTCCGCGATGTTCAAGACGACTGCGACGCGGGGCGCGAATCGCTCGATGGCAGCCAGTTGGAAGCTCGAGACCTCTAGGGCGATCGCCCCGCTGTCCGGGACCGAGCCAACGGCATCGACGACCGGGAGACCGATGTTCCCGGCAGCGACCGAGGGGATGCCGGCCTCTCCGAGCATCGCCGCCAGAAGACTGGTCGTCGTCGTCTTGCCGTTCGTCCCCGTTACCGCCAGGAAGTCGCAATGCGAGAGACGGAAGGCGAGTTCAACCTCGCTGATCGTCTTTACGCCCTCGCGCTCGAGCGCTCGAACGACCGCGGCGGTCGGGGGGATGCCCGGGCTCAACACCGCCAGGTCGGCGCCGATCAACTCGAGTTCATGACCGCCGGTCTCGACCTCCGCTCCCTCACTTCGGAGCGCGTCCGCCCTCGCTCGAACGTTGTCGCCATCAGTGGATTCCGTCACGCGAACCTTCGCGTCGAGCGCGAGCAAAGCTCGAGCCGCAGCAAGTCCGCTTGCGCCGAGACCGACCACGAGAACCCTCTTGCCCGCGAACTCGCTCACAGCGTCCCGCCCTTCGAGAGAAAGTCCGCGTAGAACAGGCCGATGCCGAAGACAACAGAGAGGCCGGACAGAACCCAGAACCGCACGATCACGGTGAACTCGGGCCACCCCGCCAGCTCGAAGTGGTGATGGATCGGCGCCATCAAGAAGGGCCGTCTGCCGGTGCGTTTGAAGATGGCCACCTGAGCGATCACCGACACCGTTTCGACCACGTAGAGACCACCAAGGACGATCAGGAGCAGCTGCGCGTTCAGCAGGATAGCGATGACCGCCATCGCGCCGCCCAACATCAAGGATCCTGTGTCCCCCATAAAGATCTTGGCCGGCGCCGTGTTCCACCACAAGAAACCCGCGCACGCCCCGAACAGCGCAGCCGCGACGATCGCCACGTCGAACGGGTCCGAGCCGTGTGCCTGAAGGTCGTAGAAGACCGGGTGCCGGAACTGCCAGAAGCCGATGACCACGAACGCGGCGAGCACTTGAGCCGACGAACCGACGGCCAATCCATCCAAGCCATCGGTGAGATTCACCCCGTTGGACGAAGCCGCGATCATGAGGAACACCCAGATCAGGAAGAAGAACAGCCCCAACTGGAGCTTGGTCGAACGGAAGAACGAGATGTCCGTTCCGATGTCCACGACCTGGAGGGCCAGGAACCCGAACAGGCTTGCGATGATCAGCTGACCCAGGAACTTCGCGCGCTTCTGGAGTCCGAGCGAGCGAGCCTTCCGGATCTTGATGAAATCGTCGACGAAACCAAGCGCTCCGAGTGCTGCGGTAGTACCGATGGCGAGGAGGCCGCTCGCCTTGAAGGGCGCGAACCCCTCGCTCCCGATGTGTCCCAGCACGTAACCGGCTATCGCTCCGGCGAGGATGACGAGCCCACCCATGGTCGGAGTGCCTCGCTTCTCGTAGTGGGCCTTCGGCCCCTCCTCCCGGATGAGCTGTCCCCACCCGCGGCGGCGGAAGATCTTGATAGCTAACGGTGTCCCGAACAGGGTGGTGCAGAGTCCCACCATCGAAGCCAGCATCAGATTCGTCATTTCGTCTTCCCCCGGGCTCTCAATCCCTCGCGCGCCACATCACGGTCGTCGAACGGGATGGTGCGGTCCGCGAATTGTTGACCCGTCTCGTGTCCCTTGCCGGCTATCACCACCACATCACCGGTGCTCGCCAGCGAAACCGCCTCGAAGATGGCGTCGCGGCGGTCTGGGGTTACGACATCCGGTCCGTGCGCCCGCTCGGCAATGACCCCCTCGAGAATCTGATCGATGATGGCAACAGGATCTTCAGAGCGCGGATTGTCCGACGTAACGATGACGACGTCCGCCAGTCGACCGGCAACCGCACCCATCAGCGGGCGCTTCCCGCGGTCACGATCGCCTCCACAACCGAAGACCGTCAGAACACGCCCGCCGTTCGGTTGCGCCAGCAGGCGCGCTTCGCTCAACGCGTTGTCCAGAGAGTCTGGTGTGTGCGAGTAGTCGACGACAACCGCGAAGTCCTGGCCCTCGTCTATCGCCTCGAAGCGCCCGGGCACGGCCTTGATGTTTCGAAGGCCGGCCTCCACAGAGTCGGATGGTACGCCCGCCCGCAGGGCACCCGCCGCTGCAGCGAGACAGTTGGAGATGTTGAAGGCGCCGACGAGAGGAGTCGAAACCTTGATCTCCGCGGCGACGAGGTCCGGACCGCCCACGACGATGACGAACTCGTTCAGCCACTGTCCCGCCTTCACGCTCTCGGCGCGCACATGAGCACCGTCCGACAATCCGAAGGATGTGACGGGGACCTCTGTGGATTCGAGCAGGTTCCGCCCGTAGCGATCATCGACATTGACCGCGGCGGCGTCGATGCGTTCGGGTGTGAAGAGCGAGCGCTTAGCTGCGAAGTAGTCCTCCATCCCCGAGTGGAAGTCCAGATGGTCCTGCGAAAGATTGGTGAAGGTTGCGCTGGCGAACCGCATCGCGTCCACGCGGTGGAGCACGAGCGCATGCGACGTGACTTCCATCGCCACGGCGGTAACGCCCGCCTCTCGCATCTCGGCGAAGAGGTACTGCAGATCGACGGACTCGGGTGTCGTACGAACCCCCGGTTTCGCCTTGGTTCCGACGCGCGTCTCGATCGTCCCTACGAGACCGGTCCGGTGGCCCGCAGCGGCGAGGATCGACTCGAGCATGTACGCGGTCGTCGTCTTTCCATTCGTTCCGGTAACGCCCAAGATCAGAAGACCTTCCGAAGGGTGATCGAGCAGCTCCGCCGCGACCGGGGCCATGGCTCTACGCACGTCGCTCACGGTCACCTCCGGGAGACCCGTGCCGGTCGGTCGCTCGACGCATAGCGCGGCGGCTCCAGCAGAAGCGGCTTGGCCCGCGAAATCGTGCCCATCCGAGCTCGCTCCGGGGAGGCAGAAGAAGAGGTGGCCGGGGCCCGCGGAGCGGGAATCGAAGGACATGCCCGTGACGACGGTGTCGGAGGGGCCAACAAGGGACACGAACAGGTCCCCGGCGGCTTCCTCCACGTTCGACAGCGTCTTCTGAAACGGCGTTCGCGTCATGGAGGCCATGCTAGTCGTGGGCGGGCTCGGCCCCCTGCTGGGCCGCCTCCAACTCGCGCGCAGCTCTCTCCGCGTTGCCACTCGGCGGGATCCCGAGATGTTGCAGCGCGGGCTCGGCGATCGCCTTGAAGGCCGGAGCGGCCGTAGCGCCACCCCAGATGGGGGTCGGGTTGTCCAGCACGACGATGACGACCAGAGCAGGGTCGTCCGCAGGGACGAACCCGGCGAAGGACGCGGTATATGAGTTGCCGTAGCCACCGCCGGGCAGGGGCTTCTGCGCCGTGCCCGTCTTGCCTGCGACCGCATATCCCGGGATGCGAGCTTCGAGGCCCGTGCCTTTGGTCACGACCCCCATGAGGATCTCTGTCATCTCCCGAGCCGTTCGTCTCGAGACCACGCGTCGCTTGGTCGGAGGTGTGGAACGCACAACCTTTCCTGCGTCGTTCGTCTGCGCGTGCAACAGCTTCGGCTCGACCCATACCCCCCGGTTCGCGAGAGTGGCGTAGGAGCTCGCCATCTGCATCGCGGTAACGGCGATGCCCTGACCCAGGGGGATGGTGGCGATCGTCGACCCCGACCACTCGTCGAGGTCCAACACGATGCCCGAGGACTCACCGGGGAAGTCGAGTCCGGTAGCGCGTCCGAAGCCGAACTTGCGTACGTATCCATCCATCTTCTCCGCGCCCAGTTCCAGACCAATCTTGATGGTTCCGATATTCGAGGAGTCCTGAATGATCTCGGCGGCCGTCATCTCCTCGGTGGGATGGAGGTGTGAGTCGTGGAACACGCGATCCGCATACGGCATCTCGTCGGGCACCACGAACGACGTGTCGGGAGTGATCACGTTCGATTGGAGCGCACCGGCAGCCGTGACGATCTTGTAGGCCGACCCAGGCTCGTAGACATCCGTGACCGCGCGATTCCTATAGGTCTCCTCGTCGAACCTCCAGAACTTGTTGGGATCGAAGGAGGGGACGTTCGCCATCGCAAGGACCTCGCCGGAACGCGGATCGAGAACGATGGCGGAGGCCTCTGCGGCGTGGAACCGCTCGGCGGCGTCCGCCAGCGCCAGTTCGGTCGAGTACTGGATGTCCTTGTCGATGGTGAGGAACAACGAGCGTCCTGGCTCGGGCCGATCGTAGGTGTACTCGGCCTGGGGCAGGGATCGACCGGAGGGGTCTTGCTCCAGCGACATCTCCCCCGGCCGGCCCTTCAGGATGTCTTCGTACTGCGTCTCCAGTCCCGAGAGACCCATGCCGTCGATGTCCACGAAGCCGAGCAGCTGGGACGCGACCCGCCCGTTCGGGTAGAACCGTTTCGGTTCGGCTTCAATGAACACGCCGGCCAGACGCAGAGCCTTGACCTTGTTGGCGACCTTGGGTTCGACCTGCCGGGCGATGTACTCGAATCTGCTGCCGGGCCTCGTACCTCTCAGCTTTGCTCGTAAAGCGGCAGCTCTCATGTCGAGCACCGGGGCCAACTTCGAAGCCACTGCGGTCGCGTTCGTCACGAGGGCGGGGTCGGCGAAGACGGTCTGAAGGTCCACCGAGATCGCAAGTGGACGACCGGACCGGTCATAGATCGCCCCGCGACGAGCGGGGAACTCCACGACCTTCAAGCGTTGCGCGCTTGCCAGTCGAGCGTACTCGGGGGCATCGACGATCTGCAGTACGAACAGACGCGCCCCCATCACCCCGAACGCGATGACGAAGAAGACGAACATCCCGACCAGTCTCCGGGGCGAGCACGAGCGAGGGCGACGCGAGCGCGTGGGTCTAGAGGTCGAGGTGGGTGTAGGCGCGCGCCTCGCAGAGGTGCTGCGCGTGCCGCTCGCGGACGCGCGCCGACGAGTACTAGAAGTAGGGGTCGAC
>JALZJQ010000109.1 GCA_030859685.1 Actinomycetota bacterium
GTCACAGACCCCGCACCAACCCTTACACGCTCTCTTCAGCTATCCCTCTCGTGATCCGGTTTCCTGGGACTCCCAGACTCCTCGTGTCTCTTCGAGGTCCTCCGTCGCGAGGTCTACGTAACCGACCTCGCTCACCGATGCGATGCCATCATCGGAGAGGTAGAGGTCGACGAAGGCCTGAACCTCCGGCCGGTCGGCGCTCTCCACCTTCACGTAGATGAAGAGGTCACGAGCGATCGGATACTCGCCGCTCGAGATGGTTTCAGGATCGGGCTCAACGCAGTCGTCGCCCTCTTCGGCGATGGGTAGCGCCTTCACCGTCTCGTCATTGGACTGGTAGAACGCGTAACCAACCCAGCCCAACGAAGTCTCGCTGCCCGAGATGCCCTCGATGATCACGTTGTCGTTGGCGGACGCCTGGTAGTCCGGTCGGATAACCGGATCGTCTTCCTTGATCTTGCGTTCCTCGTAAGCGATGTCCTCCATCACGATCTCGCCGAAGGAGTCGAAGGTTCCCGACTCCTCACCCGGAGCCGTGACGTCTAGAGGGACGTCGGGGTAAGGAGCATGACCGGCTCCGATCTCCTCCGCGAGGTCGTTCGCATCCGACCAGCTCTCGAACCCTTCGGACTCGGGGCCCAGCAGCGCGTAGAGATCGAGGAAGTCGAGGCAATCGACCTCGCTGTTATCGATGGAGGTGATCACCGAGAGCCCGTCGATCGCCACCTTGAGCTCGATGAACTCGATCCCGTTCTGCTCGCAAACCTCGACCTCTTCTGGATCGATGGGTCGAGAAGCGTCGGAGATGTCGGTCTGGCCGTCGCAGAAGAGCTCGAAGCCGTCGGATGTGCCGGGACCGTCGACCTTCACCGCGACCTCCGGGTTCTCCGCGATGAACTTCTCGCCCACGGCCACCGAGATGGGCTCCACGGTGGAAGATCCGGACACGACTACTTCGCCGGAGAGGGCTTCGGAGTCTCCGCCGCCACTTCCTGGATCGGTATCACCCGAGTTGTCGGCACAGGCCGCGCCGACAAGGGCGAGGGCCAGAGCGACGAGCAGGGTCCTAAGCCAGACCTTGTCGCGCAGATTCGTCATTAGATCGATTCCTCCTCGTTGGACAAACAAGGACCCGCCACGGGTCCGAACTCCACATCGGAGCTCAACCAAACCGCAAGCTAGCAACGGGATGTGGCAGACCGGCATCCTGTTCATGAACTCCGCGCGAACACCCCCACACCAAACAGGGTCTGTGGCCGAGATTGGGCGACTCCCTTACTGAGGAGGCGCTGTTACCGGAGGGAGGCTCAAAACGGTGGCCTCCCGGAGGGTGACGGCGCCTCCACAGGCCTCGCGGAGGATGGCGGCGGCATCCTCTTCGGCTATTACACGCGATTGAGGATGGTGAACCCTCGCAACGTTGGGGCCGCTGGGGCGGGCGCTATAGGATGCGGGATCTACGGGAAGTGGCGCAGCTTGGCAGCGCGCAGCGTTCGGGACGCTGAGGTCGCGGGTTCAAATCCCGCCTTCCCGACCCTACGTACCCCAAGACGACCTGGCACCAGCACCTCAGCCGCTCAACTCCCGAAGCTACAGCCACGGATCACGTCGAAGCCATCAGGTGGAACCCAACGGCGAGCTGGCCGATATCCACCGCGAGGAGCCCTTTTCATGACGGCGTCGACCAGCTAGTTGCACGGGTGGTGCGATCTCTCACTCAAGCGTCTGATGCTGTGAGCGTGGACGCGGATGCAGTCCTTGCCTCCCGTCGGCCATTTCACCTCCACCCTGGCCTTCCACGCGCGACCAAGTCCGAGATGGACGTAGCTGACGTCGGATTGCGAACGGTAGTTCACGCCGTCTGTAAGCTGTCTCTGGTAGGTCGTTCGTGAGGTCGTGACGGTGATCCGAGCGCCTATCGCCCAGGGATTCTCCGGACCGGCGTGAAGCCTAAGCTCCGCCCACCTTCCGACCGTCGACCGGTTCTCCAAGAGAACGCCGCGGCCCGTCCAAGACGATGGATTGTGTCCATTCGTAATGAAGACGTCCACTCTGCCATCGCGATCATGATCCGAGGCCACCACAGTGTCTCCATTGCCTCTGTATGGCCCGCGGAATGATCTGTGCCGTATCTCGTCGAAGCCACCATCATTCATCACGAGGAGAAAATCGGGATGGTTCTCGCTTCCCGTCTCGGGGCTTGGGCCTTCCGCACCCTGAACGACAAAAAGGTCGAGGTCGCCATCGTTCTCGATGTCGAACCAAACACTCATGCGCGACTCGTCTCCGGGTATTGTCCTGACCACATCGAAACCGCCGCCGTGATTATGGGCTATTACTGATTCTTCTAGATCTACAAGGTGCAGATCCGGCAAACCGTCCCCGTCGTAATCTCCCCACGCGCTCGAGAGCCATGCCCTGTCGGTCACCCCCGGAAGGCTTACGGGCTGGAAACGACCGCCCTGATTCTCGTAAGCGAAGGCAGGGAAACGTCGGCCGACGACCAGCAGGTCGGGGTCGCCGTCCGCATCCCAGTCCGACCACGATGAGCTGGGCCACGCGCCGGGTATCTGGTCCCCAACTCCAACGTCGACGCGCCTGAAGCCGCGTTGATCGTTGCGGAACATCACACTTGGGACGCCGACTCGGAAAGCGTTCGTGACAAAGAGATCCAGGTCGCGATCCTCATCGTAGTCGATCCAATTAGCCGACCTTCCGCGGCCGAAACGATCTCTGACATTGTAAAGTGCTGCGCGCTCAAGTAACCCGTCCCTTTTTTGTAGCCAAAGTTGATTTTTACCTTCACCCTCACCGTGGTCTGCTCCTCGAGTGCAATAGAGGTCGGGGCGCCCATCGCCATTCGCCTCCCCCCAGGAGCAACCATGGCGGTCCACCATCGAGTGCTCTACGAAATTCTGCCTCGCCAGCACATAAGACAACCCCTCATTCTTGTAGAACCAGGGCTTGCGCCAATGGCGGTTAAGGAACAAGTCGGGGTCTCCGTCGCGATCGTGGTCGTTCCAGGTCGAACCGAACGTGAGAGTCTTCTCGGTCGAGATCCCCATGGTGCTGGTCACGTTCTTGAACCGATACCGGGGTTGCCCCTCCGCATTCGCTGGCATACAGAGCAGGATCGCCACAGAGAGGACGATTAGGCACCAACAGGCAGTTGGAGAGCCATAACCTTTTCGTGACTCCCACTTGCCCCCAAGAAAACGCAACAACAAGAAGCGACGAGCACGAGCCGCTCCATCCTCCGCCACAGAGACGCCCCTTGCAGCAATCACAAGGCCACCGTCCTCACCGAACTCGACATTAGCGGTTGGCAGGATATGTCGGCTCACTGAATTCCTCCACTGTCAACCGCCCGGCGTGACAGCAGCTATTGCCGAGGGCGAACGGGACACAGTCGAGCCCCACCGAAAGTCAGAGGGAGGTCGAGATCTTGGGTTCATATCCTGCCTTCCCGACTCATCGGGGTTCAGGCTTGGAGGACCAGCTCCGCGATCTGGATCGTGTTCAGGGCCGCACCCTTCCGGAGGTTGTCGGCCACGGCAAAGAGCTCGAGCGCGTTGGGATCATCGAGGTTCTGACGGATGCGGCCCACGAAACAGGGGTCGCGGCCCGCTGCGATCTGCGGCGTCGGGTAGACGTGGTTAGCCGGGTCGTCCACAACCTCCACGCCGGGCGACTCGGACAGCACGGCGCGAGCCTCATCGGCGCTGACGGGTTGATGGAACTCGGCATGGATCGAGACGCCGTGGCCCACCATCGTCGGCACCCGCACGCAAGTGGCGGTAACCGGGAGCCCGGTGGCCCCAAGGACCTTCCTGGTTTCCTCACCAACCTTGAGTTCCTCACCGGTGTACCCGTTGTCGCGCAGGGAACCGATCTGCGGAATGACGTTCATGGCGAGCGGATGAGCGAAGGTCTCGCCAGCCTCGAGAACCTCCCGGGCCAGACCCCTGCTCACGAGGTCGGGCTCCTTGGCAACGGTCTCGATCTGATTCCAGAGTTCGTCAACGCCCCCCTTCCCCGCCCCCGAAGCGGCCTGGTAGGAGGAAACGATGAGGCGGGCGAGGATGAAGCGGCGATGGAGGGCCGCTACCGGCAACGCTATGGCCAGCATCGTGCAGTTAGGGCTGGCGATGATCCCCTTCGGCGCGTTCTGGGCCTCCCCGGGATTCACTTCGGGAACGACGAGAGGCACGTCGCCATCCATCCGCCACGCCGCTGAGTTATCGATGACGGTGGCTCCGCGAGCAACGGCCCGTGGAGCCCACTCTCGGGAGACCTCGTCGGGAACATCGAACAGTGCCAGGTCAGCCTCGTCGAAAACACCCTCGCCGAGGGCAACCACCTCGAGGCTCCCATCCCGATACGCGAGCTTGCGACCCGCGGACCGGGCCGACGCCACGGGCATGATGTCGACTCCATCGAAGGTCGAACGCTCGGCCAGGATCGATATGATCTCGCCGCCCACCGCCCCCGTTGCACCGACTATCACCAGTCTCATGACGAGCCCTCGGCAGGAGCTCGCAACGCGCGGATCTGATCCGTGGCCGTTGCAGGATGCTCTTCCCGCAACACCACGTCCTCCGAAAGCCTGAAACGTTCGTGAACCACCTTGACGGCGCGTTCGACATCCGCGGCGCGCACGATACAAGAGATGCGGATCGATGAGGTCGAGATGATCTCGATGTTCACGCCGGCGTCAGCCAGAGCATCGAACATCTCGGCTGCCACCCCCGGATGCGTCTTCATGCCGGCACCGATCAGCGACACCTTCGCGATGTCGGCGTCCGTCTCTAGCCCGGTGGCCCCGACCTGCTCTGCGGTGGTGCGCAATACGGTCTCAGCACGCCGAAGGTCTTCCGAGGGAAGAGTGAACGAGATGTCCGTCCGTCCCCCCTCCGAGACGTTCTGCACGATCATGTCGATGTTGATGCCCTCGTCGGCGAGGGGGCGAAAGACGCGTGCAGCGACCCCCGGCGTATCGGGAACCCCTACTATCCGAACCTTCGCCTCCGATGTGTCGTGGGCGATGCCGGAGATGATCGCCTGTTCCATACGTTGGTCCTCCTCTCTCACCCACGTGCCTTCCCGTTCGGAGAATGTCGACCTCACGTGCAGGAGTACGCCGTGGTTGCGAGCGTATTCGACGGAACGAAGCATGAGCACCCGAGCGCCGGCCGCCGATAGCTCCAGCATCTCTTCCCAGGACACGGCGTGTAGCTTGCGCGCATCCGGGACGATGCGCGGGTCGGCCGTGTAGACACCCTCCACGTCGGTGTAGATCTCGCACGCGTCTGCGCCCAAAGCTGCCGCGAGGGCCACGGCGGTTGTGTCCGAGCCGCCTCGCCCTAGCGTCGTTACGTCGTACGACGTGGACACACCTTGGAACCCCGCGACGATGACGATCTTCCCCTCGTCGAGCGCCTCGAGTACCCGCCGGGCGCGCACATCCACGATGCGAGCCTTGCCGTGGCTGGTATCCGTCACTATGCCCGCCTGAGAACCGGTGAGGGAGATGGCCTCACGTCCCAGCTCGTTGATCGCCATCGATAGCAGGGCCATGGAGATCCGCTCCCCGGCCGTCAGCAACAGGTCGAGCTCCCGGGCCTGAGGAGCGGGAGAGATCTGTGCCGCGAGGTCCACCAGCTCGTCGGTGGTATGCCCCATCGCCGAAGCGACCACGCACACCCGTTGTCCGGCCTCGGCGGCTTGGACCACGCGCTGCGCCACCTGTTTGATCCGCTGAGCATCGCCGAGCGACGTCCCGCCGTATTTCTGGACGATAAGAGCCATGGATCAAACCTAGCCTCTCCGCGTGCGAGAGCGACGTAGCCCGGCAAACTCCAGATCCAGATGCTCCACACGGGCCGATGGAAAGACTAAGGCCCGGGACCGTAGTGGGGTGCTTGAGTTTACTGACCATTCGACCAAATGGAGTCAAGCGTGGACCTGGAACCCGTTGTGACGTTTCCTTCGACTCTGGATGGGTAGACCTGGGGAGAGCCGAAGGTCGCCTAGAGAAGGAGAGAACACATGAGTCGAACCAAGTCAGGCATTGCGGCGCTGGTCGCGGGTAGCTTGCTTTCGTTGGGGGCCGCGGTTCCCGCCAGTGCACATCCACATCATCCGACGCAAGTTGGTGGCGCGGCGGGTCTCGTTGCGGCAGTGGTCCAGGTGAACGACACTCTCAACAACCTCACGCTCCTCAGCAACATCGGGAGCATCGAGGTCATTACCGTGAAGGACTCCCTTAACAACGTACTCAACAACAGTCCGATCCTTAGCAACAACGTTGTGACGCTTCAGGACTTCCTGAACAACTGCACCGTTCTAAGTTGCATCGAGATCACGGACTTCTTGAACGACAACAACATCATGATTTCCGACGTCGTCGCCATCGACGTTCTGAGTGGCGGGGACATAGTGATCTTCCAGAGGTAGCGGGAAAACTATCCAGCGACACCCTGCTTGCATAGAGACCCGCTCGTCGAGCGGGTCTCTTGCTGAGGTAAACAAGGTTTCCGGGGTGGTTGAGCCGAAGGATTGAGAGAACACTTACTCCCCTTCGCCACCCCGGACCTTGCTTTATCATGGTTCGACATTCCAGCTCCTTTTCCTTTTCCAAACTGTCCCTTTTTTGAGCGAGGGTCGCAAAACAGCAACCCGGGCAGCCTGTAACGGGATCGGGCCCCCTGGGGGCCCTCATCGGCCTACTCTGTTCTTGGGCAGTGTTGCTGGGGTCCGGAATCGCCTCGCATCGCCTGGTTAGCCGCCGATCACCCGGCGACCCTCGAGGGCCCGCCCGAGGGTGACTTCGTCGGCGTACTCGAGGTCGCCGCCGACCGGCAATCCGCTCGCCAGTCTCGTGACCTTGAGCCCGGACGGGGCGATCAGGCGGGCGAGGTACATGGCCGTCGCTTCCCCCTCGATGTTGGGGTTGGTCGCCACGATCACCTCCGAGACCTGCGTACCGGAGGCGTTTCCCTGGAGCCTGCCCAGCAGCTCTGCGATGCGGAGGTCCTCGGGGCCGATCCCCTCTATCGGCGAGATGGCGCCCTGCAAGACGTGAAACAGACCCTTGTACTCGCGCGTTCGCTCGATGGCCACGATGTCCGGAGGCTCTTGAACGACGCAGATGATCGTCTGATCTCGACGCCCATCGCGGCAGAACTCACACACGTCCTCATCGGAGACGTTGAAACAAACGCGACACAAGTGGACCTTCTCTTTGACTTCGACGATCGCCTCGGATAAGCGCGTAGCGTCCGCGGTGGGGATCTTGAGAAGGTAAAAGGCAACCCGCTGGGCGCTCTTGGGTCCGACCCCGGGCAACCGCGCTAGCTCGTCGATCAGACGCTGAACCGGGCCTGCGTACAACTAGGTGCCGGGGAGCCCCATGCCCCCCATCCCCCCCGCCAGAGGGCCGAGCGCTTCCTGCTGCGCCTCGGCCGCCTTGCCCAGAGCATCGTTCACCGCCGCCGTCACGGTGTCGCCCAGCATCTCGATGTCGTCGGCATCGGGCTGACCGTCGAAGAGGGAGGGGTCGATCGTCACGCGCACGATGTGCTGGTCTCCTGTGGCAACGACTTTCACCGCTCCGCCGCCGGCGCTGCCCTCGAACTCCTCCTCGGCTAGGTCAGCCTGCGCTTGCTGCATCTGCGCGGCCATCTTCTGAGCCTCTTTCATCATGCGCTGCATGTCCTTCATCGCTCTCCTATCTCTCCTCGACGACCTCGGCGCCGAAGCCCTTCTTGAGCATCTCGACGGGGTCTGGTGGTGCCTCGGCGGGGCGCGCCTGCGCGTACTCCGCGACCTCATCCGAAGGACCGGGCTCGGGGGTGACTTCTTGCCCCCGAGCAACGAAGGCCACCTCCGGGCGGATACCGAGAGACGCATGGAGCCCATCCAGAAACGCATCGCGTGCGCGGTCCTCGGCCATAGAGGTTTGATGGAACTCGGACTGGACCTCGACCGTGAGCGTGCCCTCGTCGAAACTCACCGGACGGGATGGGCTCAGTAGGCCCCACACCCGCTTGCTGACCCGATTCACTTCCTTGAGCGTTGCCGGCCACGCGTCGCGCACGTGTCCCAGCCCGAGATGCTCGGGTGCAGGTGCGGCGGCGGGAACCTTCTCATCCGCCGGTCGTGCGCTCTCGGCGGCCGCCGGGGTTGCGGACACCGCCTCGGACGTCGAGGCGGGCGCCTGGTTGCTCGCGACCGGACGAGCCTCGACGGACGCAACCTTGCCGAGGTCCTCCTCTTTGACCACCTCGCGCCGTCCCGCGGGTTTCGGATCGATAACGTTGCCCGCGACGGTCACGCCGCCTTCGAGCCCGATCCGCCGCTCGAGTCTCTCGATGCGACCCAGAAGCCCATCCGTGGATGGGTCGGTCTCGGGAGCTGCGGCGCGCACCAGAGCGACTTCGAGAAGGAGCCTGTGATTGGGAGAATTGCGCATCTCGGTGATCGTTTTGGCCACGAGGTCGAGGATCCTCATGAGTGTGCCGTTCGTGAAATCCTCGGATTGCGCGAGGAGGCCGGCGCGATCCTCCTCGCTCACATCTAGCAATCCGGCTGCATCCGGAGCGGTCCGGACCAACAGAAGTGAGCGCGCGTGCTGAAGTACACCAAGTGCGAGCTGACGCGGGTCTGCGCCTTGAGCTACGAGCTGATGAAGCGAAGAGAAGACGCCGCCTGGATCGGATCTCACTATCGCGTCGAACATCTCGAAAAAGACCTCTTCGCTGCGTTCGCCGAGCATCCGTTCGGCATCTTCAACGGCGATGTGACCTTGAAGACTGGCAAGTTGATCCAATGCAGACAGCGCGTCGCGCACGCTGCCTTCGGCGTGGCGCGCGACCACCGCTAGAGCAGACTGATCGATGTCGATCGTCTCGAGCTTGGCCACCTGAGCAAGGTGGTCCTCGACTATTTCAGCCGGTACGCGCCTGAAGTCGAACCGCTGGGTGCGCGAGACGATCGTTGGCAGAACCTTGTGTGCCTCGGTCGTGGCGAGGATGAAGAGGACGTGGCCGGGAGGCTCTTCGAGTGTCTTGAGCAACGCGTTGAACGAACCCGTAGACAGCATGTGGACCTCGTCGATGACGTAGACCTTCCGTCGTCCACCGGCGGTGGCGAGAGGAACCCCCGCAAGGATGTCCCGCGTCTCGTCCACTTTCGAATGCGATGCGGCGTCCATCTCGATGACGTCGAGCGAAGAACCATCCGTGATGGAGATACATGGGGGGCACACACCACAGGGACTGGGCGTCGGTCCCTTCTCGCAGTTCAGCGCCTTCGCAAGGATGCGCGCGGTGCTCGTCTTGCCCGTGCCGCGCGGTCCGGTGAAGAGGTAAGCGTGCGCAACGCGGTCCTCGATGATCGCGTTCGACAGCGTCGTGGAGACATGTTCCTGCCCGAGGAGCTCGGAGAAGGTCTGGGGCCGGTACTTGCGATACAACGAGAGGTAGGCCATCGAGGCATCCTATTCGGGGGATGTGTCGGTCCGATGTGACGGCCGTGCACCCCGTCCTGGACCCTCGAACGACCGGCGCTATCCCCGGCAGCCGGCTCCGGCCGGGCATCCCTGCGGCGCACTCGGTACACCGCTTACGGCTGCTCCCTTCCGGGCCTGACCGGGTTCACGGCTCCGGGTCGCGCAGGACCCAACCATCAACGCTGCACACCGGGGGCTGCCCGGTCCCTCAAGGGCCGCGGACGGGTAATCGGCCCGGCATGTCGAGGGTTTCCGATTCAGGGGACCCCGAGCCCCCCGCCTAGCACGACCACCGTCGACCCTAACCGCCGCACGCACCTAACACTTAACGGATCGCTGGCGGAGGCGAAGGGATTTGAACCCTTGGGCCCTTTCAGGCCACACGATTTCCAGTCGTGCCGATTCGGCCGCTCTCGCACGCCTCCGCCCGGGATTCTAAGTGCGCGCAAGAAAAGGAAGCGAAGGCTCTCGGCCCTGGGCAGCTTGCGTCTGCGTACGACGGGGTAGCAGGGGGAAGGGAGCGAAGGTTCTGAGCGCGGCGGGCTTTCGTCTGAGCCACCGACGAGGAGGCGGGGGGGAAGCGAGCGAGATCCCGGCCGCGGCGGGCTTGCGTCTGAACACCGGACGAGGAAGGCAGGGGGAAGCGAGCGAGGGTTCTGAGCCGCCGCAGCTTTCGTCTGAGCCACCGACGAGGAGGTGATGGCGGTCGGAGGGAGGCTCAAAACGGTTTGCCTCCCGGGGGCCGGCAGCGCCCCCGCAGGAGGGCCCAAGACAAGCTAACGACCGAAGAGCCGGGCGAGCGGTGGGGGCGGGATTTGAACCCGCGGAGGGCGTGAACCCTCAATCGCTTTCGAGGCGATCCCGTTATGGCCGCTTCGGTACCCCACCTGAAGGAGGCGAGTATAAGGGCGGGTCAGGAGCCCCTTCTGCTGTCGAAGAAGGCGCGCAGGAGGCTCGATGACTCGTCGGCGAGCACCCCGGTCGTGATCTGGACCTCGTGGTTCAGGCGCGGGTCCTGCGGGATGTTGTAGAGGGAGTACGCAGCTCCCGCTCGAGGATCGGGGCAACCGTAGACCAGCCGGCCGACGCGCGCGAGCACCAGCGCCCCCGCGCACATCGCACATGGCTCCAACGTTACGTAGATCGACGCCCGGTCGAGGTGGCGTGAGTCCAGAGCTTCGGCCGCGGCTCGCAGGGCGAGGATCTCCGCGTGCGCGGTTGGGTCCTTGTGCGCCTCACGCCGGTTGCCGGCGGCAGCGACGACTTCGTCACCGGTGACCACGACCGCGCCGATCGGTACGTCGCCATGGTTGAGGGCTTCCCGGGCCTGGTCCAACGCGAGTCGCATGAAGCGCTCGTCAGATGTCACTCCGCGCGGCGCGACTTGAACTTGCGGGCCGCAACCTGATACTTCTCCTTTGACCAGTTGAGGATGTCGGTGGCGATGTCGTACTCGGATCCCAGGACCGCAAGACCCGCCAGGATTATCGGGAGGGACCAGGGACCGGGCAGCGGGATGATCGCGATGCCGGCGGCCACCAGGATGACCCCAAGGACGGTCACGAGCACGCTGCGCGTGAACGCCGTGATCGAGCGAGGTTTGTGAACGACCTCCTCCTCCACGCCTGGATGGAAGTGCCCGGTATGAAGCTGACTCCTGAACTCCTCGTCTGCGCTGGGCGCGTGCCGTGCGAACTCTCGGAGAAAGCCCGTACAGCGAGCCGCCGTCGCGCGACTTCCGACCGGGACCTGGACGCACACGGACGCCCCTCTGGACTGGACGCCCAAGAGGGGGCCCCGACTCGGATCGCGATCGATCCCCCAGGAGCGGATCTCGCCCCACTCGATGGGAGCATGCCCGTCGGCGCCCCCGGACCAGTGGACGATGAACCTGCGATCCGTCACGTACGCGTAACCCTGCTTCCGGCTGTCGGGATCGCGGGCGTGGGCCCAGTACAGGATCACCTCGCCATCTTCGAGGTAGGGACGAGCATGACCCTCGATCTGCTTGGATCGCTGCTCACCTATGAAGCTGCTGACTCCCACGAATCGCTTCCCTCCCTCGTTCGTTCGAGGAGCCGGCGGATGCGGCAAGCGAGTACGCCCGGAGGGATTCGAACCCCCGACCTTCCGGTCCGTAGCCGGACGCTCTAATCCACTGAGCTACGGGCGCATTGTTCCCGAAGGCTATCGCGACGCCACGACGACCTCGACCCGTTCAGGTCGCCGCTGTCTGGCGGAGGCGCAGGGATTTGAACCCTGGAAGGGGTTTAAACCCCTTAACGCATTAGCAGTGCGCTCCCTTCGGCCGCTCGGGCACGCCTCCCGGTCAGGGAATGATAGCCGTCCACGGTTATCCCTCCGGTGGTGTCTCGAGCGTGCTGCGCTCGATCTCGAACTCGCTCCCGGCTCCCCTGAAACGAACGTAGTCGACCGCCACCGGAGCGCCCAGACGGAAGTAGACGATCTCGGCCTCGAAGGGCAGCTCCGTCTCGGCCACGAACGACCCGAGCCCGGTGGCCCCCGTTGAACCGACGGTCAGAACGATGGTCCCGTCCCGCTCTTCGATCGCTCGCTCGTGCGTGTGGCCTGCCAGCACCAATGGGACCGAGCCCACGGACGCTTCCGCTAGTCGAGCGTCGTGAACCGCGAGGATGCCCGGCGATTCTCTGTCGACCGCGGCGGCGACAGCTTGCGCCTCCTCCGCCCGGATCTCGTTGCCCTCTTCGGTTGAGGTCTCGTTCGATGCGGTGAAGGTCGGATCGGCCCACCCCAGCACGGAAACGTCCTCGACTTCGGTGACGGTCTCGTCAAGCAGCTCGACGTTGACGAAATCATCGAGTTGCGAGCGGTTCGAGAACGAATCGTGATTGCCCGGCACGAACAGATAGGGGACCCGGATGCTACCGATCAAGGCTCCGATGCGTCCCTCGATCGCCTCACCGAACGAGGTGAGGTCCCCTGTGTCGATGACCGCTTCGACATCGAACCTGCGAGCGAGCTGTGTGGTCACTTCAACGCCCAGGGGGTTGGAATGGATATCGCTGACATGAAGGATCGATACGCTTTCCTCCGACGGGCTGGCATCGGGTTGCGCGACGAGGGCCAGGAGCTGGGACAGCCTGTCTGCCCCCGTCTCGTAGCGCGATCGAAGTTCCTCGAAGGACTCCACGCCACGGTCAACCGCTTCCATCACCTGCGGCGCGCGCACCAGTTCACCGGTGAACTTGGGCTGTTCGAAAGCATCGACGTCGAAGGTGGCCGCCGAGAGCAACACGCACGCACCGGTAACGATGACGGCGCCAGCCGAGGCGGCCACCACGGTCGACCACCGCCGGCGCGGAAGTAGGGCTCCCGTGAGCGCGCCGATAACGAGAGCCCCCAGCACCAGGCGGATAGCGAGCGCCGTAGCGAGGCCCCTCAGCCCGTCCTCCAACCGAACGGCGAGCTCGTCGGTCCCCCCCTCATCCAGCACATCGGCCAGAGCCCTGAAGTCAAGCCTGCTCAGCTGGATGTCGAAAACCAGCGGAGAAGCGTGGGTCGAGGCCGACACCGTTCCCAGGGGAGGGACGGCCACTCTCGTGACGCCGACGCCTGTAGTCGTGCGGGTCGCAACCGATGCCGGACCGAGATCGTAGTTGGTGGCCGGGATGAAACGAACACCCAGCAGGGCGACCATCCCGCCGAGGGCGGCCGCCAGCATCAAACTCCCCGCTTGGGAACGAAGGCCGCGAGAATGGTCCACGCCAGCGAACATACGACGCCATCGAAGGGAAGACGATGAAGACGAAGATGTCAGTGATCTGTGTGGTGCTGGCGATGCTGGGCGTCCTGTCTGCGGTCGCTCCGGCGACGGCGCTTCCGAGTGGTCTCCGCGTGCGGACATACAAGAGTGATCTTTCGTTTCCCGTCGACATGTCGTGGGTGACCGGAACACGCAAGGTGTTCTTCACCGAGAAGAACACCGGGAAGATCCGGATCCTGATCGGTCAGCGGCTGAAGGGCCGCGCGTGCGCAAACC
>JALZJQ010000128.1 GCA_030859685.1 Actinomycetota bacterium
GACGGACTCATCCTCGGGCTTGACGCCAATCTCGCCATGCCTTGTCGGTCATCGGCATTTGATTCGGTTTAGACGGGACTCTCTCGTGAAGGAACTGCGTGTATTCGTCGACCAGCTGCAGGTCAGTATTCATATCCTGAGGGGTCACGTTCAAGGTCTCGGCAAGCCAGCTCTCGATGATTCCCCGGTTTTCTTGGACGCCTTCCTTGCTCAAGATGCCTTGTTCGGCCATGTCCTCATCGAGAAAGCGGACCTCTCCCGCGGCCTCCACAGGCGTGCGGCCGGCGTCAATGTGATCCTGCAGTGCCGCTCGGACGACCCTTTCGTTGAGGTTGTTCACAAGCCCTCCAATCATCGCCGCCAGGCGTCATCGTCTCGCTAATTGAGTTCCCAAGATCACACGTTCTAGCCGGTCCTCTTGGTGAGAGCAATTGCAAAAGCAGCGGATTAGCGGGCTGCTCAGGTGATTGCCGAGACCTCGAGAATTGCGCCTCCGGGTTCTTGGACCGAAAAGCACCTGGCACCGATTTCTGGATGGTCCGGAGATCTGTCCTGATCCTGGGCGAGGCATGGCACGAACTGGACCTCATCTGCGAGCGAGGCGACGGTCAACCGTTGCGCCCCGACACGATCTCGAAACAGTTCCGGGATGCGGCAAGAACTGCGGGACTCAACATCAACTTTCACGGCCTGCGGCACATGCACGCCTCGCTGATGCTCACTTCAGGTGCCGACCTGAAGGTGACCTCCTCTCGGCTCGGCCACTCGAGCATCGGCATCACGGCCGACCTCTACACGCATGTCGCGTCCGATCAGGACCGGCGCGCAGCAGAGGCATTGAATGTCCATCTCGGCAAGCACATGGGCTCTTGAAGGTCCGGGAGGCGATCAAATTGCTTGAAGGAGCAGGTTGGGAGCAGGTTCGTCAGCGAGGGGATCACCGCCAGTTCCGCCATCCATCGAAGCCCGGCCCCGTAACTGTGGCCGGTAAACTGAGTGGAGACCTGAGAAGGCACCTGGGGTAGCATCCAGCGCCAAGCAGGTCTGAAGGGGAGCCGCTAATGAGCGAATACCTGACCATCATCGAAAATTCGGAGGACTCCTACTCCGCGTACTCACCTGACCTTCCAGGCTGCGTAGCAACTGGTGACACCATCGAGGAAGTCCGAAAGCTCATGCAAGAAGCGATCCAGATGCACATCGAAAGCCTGCGAGAGCACGGGGAGCCTGTTCCTCCGCCATCCTCGTCCGCTGAATATCTCGCCGTCTAGAAGCACCTAAGCAACCAGCAACAGGTACGCTCTCCCGATGAACCGCGCTATCGGAGCGGCGTTAGGGGCCCTCGCCGGTTTGGCATTCTCGACCATGGGTCTGGTTGACGCCAGCAACGGGTTCAAGATCATCACATTGGGTGGGAACGACGCGACCCCCATAGTGACGGCCGTTGGTGTCGCGATCGGAGCTCTTCTTGGGATTACCGTGCTATGGCGGT
The DNA here is from genome assembly GCA_030859685.1 of Actinomycetota bacterium. Classification (GTDB taxonomy): domain Bacteria; phylum Actinomycetota; class CADDZG01; order CADDZG01; family WHSQ01; genus JACCXF01. Next base: position 1,493 of record JALZJQ010000128.1, read on the forward strand.
ACCCCCTTGCGATTCTCGGTACGATTGTTGGCCTCGCGGCAGGGATATTCCTGCGCGACAACGCAACCATGGGTTCCGTCCAGCCACCGTGGGTCTTCTTCCTGCTGTTCGGGCTGCCAGCCGTCGGGGCTGCCGCGGGCTCCCTGCTCCACAAACCCAGAGCAACATGGGCGCGTTACTCAACAGCTGGCGTTGCACTCACTGGTCTCGCGGTGGCAACCGTTAGCTACACCGTGGGATCAGTGCTCTGGGCCTCGGCGACACACGACCCCCGCTGCGATCCCATCCCGCAGCCCGACGGTTCCGTTTTCGTTCAACTCTGCGCCGACACCAGTACGCCACTCTGGATCGGTCTCGTGGTCGCAGTCATGGGAGTGGCCGCCGGCATGTTCACTCATGTCAAGCTGACTGCGCCTGATGCGCCGAGCTCCGACGTGTCCCCGGAAACCTCTTAGCAGGACCAACGCATGCCGGAATGGCAAGGGAATGGCAAATCGCCGAACTGTCATCATCGGCTTATTGCGAAAATGCAGGTAGAGGCGTGGTTCGGGAAATGAACGCTGAACCTACGGATCAAGAGTTTGAACTAGATCAGTTCGCTGACCTGCTCCTTTGCTCGAAAAGACCCCCTGACCAGGTCGTTTGGTTGATCAACATTCCTCGTTGTTGAGCGTTATTTTCCGTTGTCTCGCGGGTTTTATGGTGTGAACCGCGGCGGTTCATGGGTTTTTCTGAGGCGTTTGACGCTCTAGTAAGACTGTCTCGCGCTAAGACCCGGAGTTGTTGTGAACCACGGATGATTGAGCCTGAGTCGTCTGATCAACCACTCTGACACTTTCGAATGCTGGCTTGTAAGCCAGTAACGAGTCGAAAGTCATTCCACGGGCGCATTTCGAGTATCAGGACATCAGGGGACGGCGGCCCGAACGAGCGCCAACACTGGTCCCGGTACGAGCCCCAGCAGGACGGTGACGAGGGCCGTAGTGATAAGGGGTATCAGCATCTCTCTTGGCACCGGGCGGACGGATCGACCTGGGGCAGCACCGCTCGGCCCGTCGTCGACCTGCGGCATCGGAGATAACGATGTCCGAACCACGCGGAGGTAGTAGGTAGCCGTCAGCACCGTCGATACTGCCAGCACCACGAGCACGGGCCACAGTCGTGCCTCAGCGACACCGATGAATAAGAAGTACTTGGTTACGAAACCGATGGTGGGCGGAAGACCGACGATGGAGGCCGCCCCGATGGCGAACACACCGAGCAGAAGCGGTACGCGCTGACCGAGTCCGCGTAATTCCTTCACATTGGTCGCGCCGGTCGCCACCGCGATCGCCCCTACGGTGAAGAAGAGAGTGATCTTGCTGACCGAATGACCGAGGAGATGGAGGGCGCCACCCGTCAGGCCCGCTTCGTTCAGCAGGGAGATCCCCAAGACCATGTAAGAGAGTTGCCCGATCGTCGAGTAGGCAAGGATCTCTTTCAGGTTCCCGAGCCGCAGGGCGATGAGCGACGCGACGACGATTGTGACGGAGGTCGCGATCAGGGTAAGCCGGCCGAGACCTAGAGACATAACCGCGTCCTGTCCGAATACGTCGATCAGGACCCGGAACAGGGTGAACACGCCCACGTTCACGACGGCTACCGAGTGAAGCAGGGCGCTCACGGGTACGGGCGCGACCATCGCCGCCGGCAGCCAGGCATGCGCCGGGAGGATCGCCGCTTTCGCGATACCGAAGAGGAATAGCAGATAGGTGAGGATCGGAAGGAAACCGGTGGGCTCCGCACCGAAGATACCTCCGGGATCGAAAGCGAACGATCCGGTCTGTGTGTAGGTCAACACGATCGCAGGCAGGAAGAGTGCGATCCCGGTCCCCAGCTGGTACGAGAGATACCGGCGTCCCCCAGCCGCAGCTTCGTCGGTACCAGTGAACGTGACGAGCGGATAGGTCACGAGCGTCATGGCTTCGTAGAAGAGATAGAGAGTGAGAAGGTTCGCGGAGAACGCTACTCCCGCCGTTGCAGAGATCGTGATCGCGACGAGCGCGTGAGAGCGTGTCAGCGACGCGCTCGAACCACGCAGGTAACCGATCGAATAGACGGTTGTGAGTAGCCACAACGGCGACGCGGTCAGGAGCAGCAGTATCCCGAGCGCGTCGGCTCGCAGTGCGATCGGGGCATCGGGCAAGAACGTCGCGATGGTGAACGTTGCCGTTGGCCCCTCCAAGACCTCCGGCAGCAGGGCCGCGACGGTAACGATCTGGATGAGCCCTGCCATTATGGCGGTCCAGTCACGAGCCAGTGGTCGGTCGCGCAGCAGTACGACCGCGGCGGCGCCCAGGAGGGGGATGGCGAGAGGCAGGATCAGTGTCACGGCGCCGCAATACCGTCAACGGCGACGAGCCGCTCGATGAGCTGAGCTACGGATGACTGAGCGGGGTCGAGGATGAGCGAGGGGAATAGCCCGAGGAGCACTATCGCGGCCGCTACCGCAAAGGCCAATGAGGCTTCCCGAGGTCCGAGGTCGACGATGCGGTTGACGGGATCGCGCGAGACCGGACCGTAGAAGGCACGTTGCAGCCAGATCAACGAGTACCCCGCTGCTAGGACTACGATCGCAAGCGCTATCAGAGAAGGTGCCCCGAATTCGCGGAAGGCTCCGAGCAGCGCGAGGAACTCGCCAGGGAAACCGCTGGTACCCGGCAATGCCGCCTCGGCGAACGCGAATACAAGAGCGAAAGCGGTGAGAGCAGGAGCGCGCGAGGCGAGCCCACCCAGCGCGGCAACGTCTGTGGTTCCCAGCCTCTGGTAGATGAACCCCGCGACCAAGAGGAGCCCCGGCGCGGTCAGCCCGAGGTTGGCCAGCAGGAACACTGCCCCCGAAATCCCATCTGCATTGGCCGAAGACAGCCCGAGAAGCGCGAGACCCACGTGACTTACCCCGGCGAAAGCGATCAGCCGGCGCAGGTCCGGCTGGGCGACAGCCGCCAGGCCCCCATACAGGATCGCCACGACCGCGAGCACCGCGATCAACCATCTCCATTGCATGAACGCTTCGGACGTCAGCGGCATGATGAGGCGCAGGAACCCATACACACCCACCTTGAGACCGGCCAGCAAGATGCCGATCCCTATGGGACCCTCCTGCAACGCGGGCGGTAGCCACGAATGCAGCGGGAACAGCGGGGCTTTGAGCATGAACGAGAACGCCATCAGGAAGAACACGACGGTCCCGAGACCTGCCGGGACGTCGACCTCTAGAAGCGCCGCGTAATCGAACGAAAGCGAACCCGTGACCGATCCGTGGTTGACGCTCAGGAGGACGAATGCCGCCAGCAACGTCACCGAGCCCATCAGCATCGCCAGGACGTACTTCGTGGCCGCGTGGCCGCGAGCGGGACCCGTGCCCCAGAGCTTGATAAGCACGAATGTCGGGACGAGCATCAGCTCCCAGAAGACGAAGAACAGCGCGAGGTCGAGAGCGGTGAAGACCCCCGTCGTCGCCGTCGAGAACATCAGGACGGAGATGAGATAGGGCTTCTGGCGGTGGGTCACGGTCGTCCGCGCCTGGACCACCGCGACGACGGTCAATAATGCCGTCAAAGGCAAGAACGGCGCCGACAGCCCATCGATCCCGACGTGGATGCTGGCGCCGATCGTGTCTATCCACGGGAATCGCTGTTCGAACTGGAACGCCGCAGTGGGTGCGGCGGAAAAACTCACGAACAGCCATACGGAGGTCGCAAGCTCCACGAAGGCGCCGATCAGAGCGACCCTCTGGATGGTCTTCGAATTGCGCAGCGGCACGAGCGCGAGCGCGACCAGCAGCGGCCAAGCCAGGAGGAACGTCACCAAGGAGAATCCGCCCCCCGCCCCCTGCATCACGGTCGAAACTCCAGCCGCGCGACGCTCGATGGGACCTGTTGGACTCGCTCTTCGAGCCACGTCAGGGAGGGCCGCATCCGGTGGATGAAGGGGCTAGTGCCGAGCCCGATCCAAAAGATCAGAGCGGCGAGAACGGCAACTATCGCGCGCTCGCCATGCGTCAGGTCGTAGATGCGCTTGGCGAGCGTCTTATTGGGCTCGCCCATGAAGCCCCGCATGAAGTACCACAACGAGTAAGCCGCGGTCAGAAGAACACCCAGCCCGGCGGTGACTGCCATCCACCAGCTGCGCTGATAGCCGCCGAGCATCACGAGATGCTCGCCGTTGAATCCGTTCGTGCCGGGAAGGCCGATGCCGGCAAGCGCGATCAACAAGAACGCCGAGGTCATGAGTGGCGCAGAGGACACTAGCCCTCCTAGAGAGCCCAGCTCCGGTTGACCGATACGAGCGGTTAGGAAACCTGCGACGAAGAACAGACCGGCGCCGACGATGCCTAGATTGACCATCTGTAGCACGGCACCCTCGAACCCGTCGAGGTTCAAGGAGAACAGGCCGAGCATCACTACGCCCATGTGCGCCACGCTGGCGAACGCCAGTAACCGCCGGAGGTTCGTTTGACCCAACGCGAGGAAGGATCCGTAGATCACGCTCACGGCCCCGGCGATAGCCATGATCCACAACCACTCCCGGGCCGAATCGGGAAACAGTGGAATGACGAACCGCAGGAATCCATAGGTTCCGAGCTTCACCCCGACCAGGAAGACGCTTATCCCAACGACCGGTCCATGATCGAGAACCTTGGGAAGCCATGTGTGGAAGGGAAAGAGGGGCGCCTTCGCTGCGAACCCCAGCGCCAAGAGGATGAACGGCCAGGTCTGGGACGCGGCAGGTATACCCGCAGCCAGCAGGCGGCCCAGTTCGAACGAGATTCCATCCCCCGTGGCGGTCGAGTAGGCGCGACCGGCAAGGATGATCCCGACAAGCATCACCAACGCCCCTGCACCGACGAAACCGACGTAGTTCCGGGCCGCATCCAGGCGCTGCGGCCCGGTTCCCCAGCGAGTGATGAGGAACCAACTCGGGACGAGCTCTGCAACGAAGAAGATCCAGAAGATCACTAGGTCGAGAGCGACGAACGCTCCCAGCATCGTGGCTTCGAGGACCAGGATCGCGGCGGAATAGCCGGGAGCGCTCCCTGTTATCGGAGGATCGCCCGCGGCCCGACGGGCTGGGATGTTGTGTTCCGCATACGCGATCACCATCAGGCCGAGGAGCGCGGCCAGCGGTACGAAGAGGATGCTGACCCCGTCGACCCCAACGTGCCACGAAACACCGAGGAAGGCGCCAACGCGTTCGACGAACTGGATATCAGAGACGCCCGGCTCGAACGCAAGCGCGAGAGCTACCGTTCCGGCAAACTCGAGAGCTGCAGCGGCGATCGCGATACGTGTTGCAACGCGGGCATCACGGACGAGAACGACCAGACCGGCGGCCGCCAGCGGGAACAGGACCAACATGGTGAGAGCAGGAAAACCCACCTGGTCGGCGGCCAACAGTTCGTTCGGCATCAGCGTGTTACCGCGATGGCGGCGAGGAGAGCGACCGCGACGAACGCGGCTACGACCGGCTTCCCAAGGAACGCTTCCATCTGCAGCAGACCTCGCCGCATGCGCTCGCCCACGACCGCTACTCGACCCGGACCGAGTTGGAATACGGCGCTTTCAACTGCTTCGGTGAATGCTGCAAGGGTCCCCGAGAGTCGTTCGAACAGGCTTTCGATCCCACGTTGGAACACCACGCGCTCGGTGCGTTGGCTGAATGCCGAGATCGCATTCGTGAGCGCGCCGTAAAGTCCACCACCCTGGGTCGTGAGCGTGCGCTCGATGCGGGCCGTGAGGGAGCTCAGCCGTTCCATCGGCGTACCTTCTGGCCGCAGCGCTCGCCCCCGTCTTCCCGGTGCGTGCCGCCGCTCCGGTGGAAGCCAAGCCAACCCGGGTCTCTCCGGAAGCTGGGCAGCTCCGGTGTCGTGGGCCTCTATAGCTGCATCGAGTCGGGCTTGCCACGTCGACTCGGGGCGCGGGCTGTAGGTGGGCAGCGGCGACCCCGTCATGGGGTCCAAGACGGCCCGTTCGAATCGATCCACCGCTGCGCCGGCGCGCGTTACCGCGGCCGTAGCTCGATCCGCCGCTTCGTCCAGCCACGCTCGGTTCGCGGCCGCGAAGTAGAGCCGGCGCGCCAGTGGACCGCTCGTTCCGGCGGGTGGCTCTGCGCGGAAGCGGTCGAAGAAGCGCGGCACCGCGATGCCCGAGAGCATGAGGCAGATCAGTGCTGCCATCAGCACGATCGTTGAGCCCGGCGGCGCTTCGACTGCGGTTCGGCTGTCCGAAACGGTGGGAGCGAGGAGCTCGGCGAACCACGACCCATCGATGCCTCCCGGCACCAGCCGAACCGCGATCGCCGCCGCGACTACTGCGAAGCCCACCCCAACTGCGATTCCGATCCTCGGCGTCCTAGCGTCGTCGTGGAACGTGGCGCCCACGATCCGGCGCGACGAGAGCCACAACCCGAACGCCGCGACCGCACCGAGGCCGGCGAGGGTAACGGTTCCGCTCGCCCACTCATTCGACAACGACAGCCATCCCGTGACGAAGGGAGTCATGACGAGCGCGAGCGCGGCCACGGCTACCAAGATCGCTGCAGGGCGCGCGGTATCGGAGGGGCGTTCTATCGCAGCGGGATCGGGTCCGCCGTGGAGATGGTGAAGGATCGAAGGAGCCGTAAGGAACAGGTTCGTCTTGTAGAACGCGTGCGCCACGAGATGGAAGATCGCGATCGGGTAGAGCCCGAGCCCGCACAGAAGCAGCATGAAACCGAGGTGAGCGTTCGTCGACGCAGCGAGCATGCCCTTTATGTCTGTCTGGGTAAGACCGGCAAGCTGGCCGTACAGCGCGGTCAGTGCTCCGATCACACCGACCGCGACGAGAGCTATCGGCGCCTGCTCGTAGATCGGGGCACTTCGCACCACCAGATAGACCCCGGCGGTGACCATGGTCGCGCCGTGGATCAACGCGCTGGACGGCGTCGGGCCTTCCATGGCACGGGCGAGCCACCCTCCGAGCGGTATCTGTGCCGACTTCCCGGCCGCGCCCATCAGCAGGCAGAGGCCGACGGCGGTCGCCGTTGCGCCGGGCAGCGGCGAGGTCAGCGCCTCGGAATAGCTCAGCCCGCTGTGAGCGGCAAGGACGAAGATTCCCCCGAGCAAGCCGGCGTCGCCCACGCGATTGAGCACGAATGCTCGGGTCCCGGCGTCACCGGCGGACGTGCGATCCCGATAGAAGGCGATCAACATGTACGAGCACGCGCCGACGACCTCCCATGCCACGAACAGCATCAGGTAGTTCTCGGCCAGAACGAGGAACAGCATGGCCGCGACGAATAGCGGGAGGACCGTGAAGTAACGACCGAAACCGACCTCGTTGTGCAGATAGTTGACCGAGAAGCGGGTCACGAGCCAGCTCAGCCCCGCGATGGTTACCGACATCGTGGCCGAGAGTGGGTCTAACAGGAATCCAACATCGACCGTCAGCGAGCCGGTGTTCAACCAGGTGCCCAGCATGGTGACCCGAGGGGCGGGGTCTGCGAACGTGACGACCGCCGCGATCGCCGCGGACACGGCCGAAAGACCCACTCCCCATACCGCGACCCGGGCAAGAAGCCGCGCGCCAAGGAAGCGCCCGCCCGAGATCCGATCTGCGGTCGCGAGCACCGCCGCTACTAGGGAGAAACCGGGGATCGCCACGACGAGAAAACCCTCTGCCGTCACCCCGCCGCCTTCGACTCGATGTGCACCGGGGCTAGGAAGTCGATGCGTCCCCGGTAATACTCGAAGGAGTTCGCCACGGCGGGGAGCTCGGACGGTTCGCCATCCCAGCCGACGAAGCCTTTCCCCGGCACGAAGAGCTCGAAGTGTCCGT
>JALZJQ010000139.1 GCA_030859685.1 Actinomycetota bacterium
CGAGCAGGAACCTCCACATCTGGGTGACGGCCTCGGGTGAGGTCGAGACCTCCTCGATGACCTCGAGCCAGCCGACCGACATCCCATCGAGGTTCCACTCCGAGTGCACCTTGTACGCGGCGTACGCGCCGGCGCTGCCGTCGAGCTCGAGTACGGCGTAGAAGACGGGAGGTTCCTTGGACTCATCGTGCTCGGCGAACGTATGCGCCTCCCACCAGTCGGTGGAGCGCGTCAGCATCCCGGGGATCTCAACCCGGGCCCGGTCATAGACCTCGGACATCACCTTCGCGGCGTCTTTGCGCTGCATCAGACGCACTCGGCCCGACGATTCGATGGGAGTCTTGAAGCTGGCGCGGTCGCGCTCGAGGTCGATGGATATCTCGGGGACCGCGAGCCCGTACCCATATCGTCCATAGATGGCGCCCTCCGAGGCCCACAAGATCGCGACGGGCTCACCCCAGGCATGGATGTCCTCGAGCTGCTGCCTCATCAAGGCGCTCAGGATCCCTTGACGCCGGTGGCTGGGGAGAACGCCCGTCATGGTGACCCCACCCGCCGGGATCTGGGCCCCCGGGATGGTGAGGTCGAACTCGAAGGCCCCGGTGGCCCCGACCATCTCGTCGCCATCGAACGCGGCCAGCGCGCGTTCCATCGGGAGGACCTTCGTCCGATGCTCGGCGTCTTCTTCTGTGGAGAGGCCACCGAAACACGCCGAAACCGTCTCGGAGAACCTGCGTCCGTCGCCGAGGGGCGGTCTGATCTCGATGCTCATGCCCCGATGATGCACGTTCGGCGGCGGGAAGGAAACCTGTGGCTTCGCTCACTGCTGCGGCGGCCGATCCGCGCCAGCCTAGGGGCGTGCCCGAGATAGTGCTACCCAACACCTGGCGAGACAGATTGGATTCGGTCCTGGGGCGCCGTCGCGACCTCCTCCTGCTCCTCGGGGTCGTGGTGGTCTCCGCATCGGCGGCGGTGCTGCTGTGGTCCAGGGGGGCCCCGGCCCAGATCGCGCCCCCATCCCGGTCAACCGTCGCGGTCGATACCGGAGCCTCGCCGACGCCGGGCGCGATCGTGCCACCGGACTCCTCGACACAGTCGATCTTCGTGCACGTGGCGGGCGCGGTCCGCCGGCCGGGTCTCTATGAGTTCCCCCCGGGCGCCCGTGTGGCCGACGCGATCGACGCCGCCCGGGGGGCGCGCTCACCGGCCGGCCTGAACCAGATCAACCTGGCCGAGCCGCTGGTCGACGGACAGAAGATCCACGTCCTGCGTCCGGGCGCCGCCTTACCTACGACCACCGCCACGTCCGGAGCGCCCGCGCCGGACTCGTCGGGTACGACCGGCGCTCTCGTGAATCTGAACGCCGCCGACCAGATCGCTCTCGAGTCGATCCCCGGGGTCGGGCCCGTGACCGCCACGGCGATCCTCGACTTCCGCGCCCAGGTCGGGACTTTCACTTCGATCGACCAACTGCTTGACGTGTCGGGGATCGGCCCGGCGACGTTGGAATCGATCAGGCCGTACGTGACCCTGTAGCGCGGAGATCGCCTCCCCAACGATACGCGTCTGGTGCGTCACAGGCGCGGTCGCGTTGGGAACTGGATCGGGTTGTGGGCGAAATGTCGGTGGCCCTCTCCTTCTCCTCGCGCTCGCATCTGGAGTCGCCTCCATCGCTCGAAGCACGCGCGTCTCGGTCGTTGTGGGAGTCATTACTTGCAGTTTCGGAGTGGCCATCTTCGGGTCCTCTCTGCGGTGCGATCGACCCTCCGCGCTAGGGACATTGGCGAAGGACGTGCCGACGTGCGCCCTTCGAGGGGCGGTGCTCGAGCATGCCGGCGGTTTGGGGACCCTCGTGTCCGCCGACCGGTTGGTTTGCGACGATTACGCCCCCCTCACCAACGGGGGTCCGGTCATCCTCGAGGGAACCATCGGGCAGCCCGGCGGCGCCATCCGGACACGGGGCTTGCTACTGCCATTGCGTGACGACCCGTTCGACATCGCGCGCGGTCACCTCGGCGCCCAAGCCGCCTTGCACGCGAGCGACGTCGCGACGAACCCACCGTCGAGCGGCGCACACGCCGTGGCGGCGAAGGTGCGTTCCGGTCTCATCCGGTCGACCGATCCGCTGGACGCACACACGGGTGCACTCATCCGCGGACTGACCATCGGGGATACGAGGTCCTTCGACGAGAACGTTCTCGAGGCCTTCCGGCGAGCGGGCCTGTCACATCTCTTGGCGGTCTCGGGCAGCAATGTGGCGGTGGTTCTGGCGACCATCGCCTTCTTGTTGGGCCGAGTGGCACTGGTCACCCGCTTGTTGCTGGCGGCGAGTGCGTTGAGCTTGTTCGTGCTCGTCGTGGGACCGGAGCCGTCGGTCCTTCGGGCGGCGGTGATGGGAGCTATAGGGCTCGCCGCCCTCGCCTGGGGCGAGCGTGCGGAGCCCCTGCAAGCGCTGGGGGTTGCGCTCACTATCCTGCTGTTGGTTCGACCGGGCATGTTGTTCTCGGTGGGGCTGCACCTATCTGCCGCTGCGACCGCCGGGATAATCCTGTGGGCGGATCCTTTGGCCCGGCGACTCAACGGTCTACCCAGGCCGTTGGCTCTTGCGCTCGGAGCCACACTGGGGGCCCAGTTCGCGGTGGCACCGATAGTCGTTGGGGTGTTCGGCGAAGCGAGCCTCATCGCCCCTGTCGCCAACGTCCTGGCTTTTCCCGCCGTAGCTCCTGCCACCGTCCTCGGACTGGCTGCGGGAACGGTGGGTGCGGTCTCGATTCCGCTGGGTATGGCGGTGGCTCGCCTGGCGGCCCCCTTCGCGTGGTGGATCCTCGAGGTCGGTAGCGCGCTGGGGGAGCCTGGATGGGCATCGATCGAGGTCGGGCACGAGTGGGGTTGGGTCCTCGCTCTGCCCGTGCTCGCGATCGCAGTCAGGACCCTGATGCGTAGCGGTGGCGACGATCCAGCGTCGGGCCTTGCAGGAGGTCCTACGAAAGCCGCCGGGTAAGCTGCGGCGATGAGCGTCTATCACTGGGTCGTTCACGACGCGACGGGCGCCGAGATCCGGTCGAGCGAACCCTTCGATTCGAAGGAGCAGGCGGAGGCCTGGATGGGTCAAGAGTGGAAGTCTCTTCTCGACGCTGGCGGCGGATCCGCTTCCCTGCTCCACGATGGAGCGGTGCAGTACCAGATGAGTCTGGAAGCGGAGTAGCGCTCGTGGATCCCAAACCCGTCTACCTCATCTCCGGCGAGTCGTTCCTGGCGGAGGAGGCACTGGAGCGGTTGCGTTCGGAGATAGGTGCCGACCCCTTGTCGGAGGTCGTCCTCGATGCAACCGCCGGGCCGGCCGAGATCATCGAAGCTCTCGACACGCCCTCCCTCCTCGGCGGCCAGCGTCTCGTGGTGATCCTGAGCGCGCAGGAGCTCAAGAAGGATCAGCTCGAAGCGATCCAGAGATACCTCGAGTCACCCTCGCCCTCTTCGATCCTGGTCATCGTCTCGTCCGGTCGCTCGAAGCTTGCGCCCGCGGTGAAGAAGGTCGGCGCCACCATCAATCTGGATGCGCCTCGTGGTCGTTCGCTTGCGAAGTGGGTCAGGGATCGCTCGCGGGAGCACCGTTTGAAGGTTGACGATCGCGCCGCGTGGGCGCTGATCGATTCGGTCGGAACCGAGCTGCGTGACCTCGACGCGGGATTGTCCCAACTGGCGACCGCTCTCGGTGGGAACTCTACCGTTGGGGTTGCGGACGTCCATCGTGCTTTCCCGCGCCTTGCCGACGAGCGTATCTACGTTTTCACCGATGCCGTCGGCGAAAGGAAGTTGGCGCCGGCGATGGGGGCGTTGCGCCGATTGTTGCAGCAGGGGGACGAGCCGTTGATGGTTTTCGGCGCCCTGACTGCGCATATGCGACGGGTGCTCGTGGCACGAGGTTCCGGAGCAACCGGGGGAGTCAAGGCGGTGGGGGATGCTCTAGGCCTTCCGGATTGGCGGGCCGAGCGGCTCTATCGTCAGGCGCGCGCCTACCGCGAGGAAGAGCTCGTGAGGGTGATGGAGGTGCTTGCGACCACCGACGTCGAGATGAAGGGGGGCGACCTACCGCCCGACATGGCCCTCGAACGCGCCGTGGTCCAGATCGTGGATGGAGCCTGAGCAGCCGCCTAGATACGACTCACTCCTGAAGAGGTACCGCCCCCATCTGGACTAGAGCTAGATAAGGACTCGCGTCACTACCCGGGACGGGATTCCCGGGCGCTGCTAGAGGCTCTTTAGTTTCTTGGCGAGGCGGGACTTCTTGTTGGCCGCCTTGTTCTTGTGGATGATGCCCTTCGCGGCGGCCTTGTCGAGCTCGCGGGCGGTGGATTCGTAGGCCTCGCGGGCTCCTTCGGCGTCGCCGCCGGCGACCACCGCATCGAAGTTGCGCGAGCGAGTCTTGAGAAGACTCCGCACGCTCTTATTGCGAGCGCGCTGATGGTCGTTCTGGCGGTTCCGCTTGATCTGACTCTTGATGTTGGCCATAAGTGAAGAGGATCGCTCCTGAAGTGGGGGTGGACAGCGGCCAAGGATAGCAGAACCCCTTGCTACCCTCATCTCATGGATCAAGCCCATCAGCGGGCCATAGCCGTGATCGCTCACATCGACCACGGGAAGAGCACCCTCTCGGACCGTCTTCTTCAGCTTACGGGGACGGTCTCGGACCGCGACATGAGGGAGCAGTACCTCGATCGCATGGATCTCGAACGGGAACGGGGCATCACGATCAAGGCTGCGGCCGTTCGCATGGAGTACGCGGCGAACGACGGCAAGCGCTACCAGCTCAACCTGATCGATACGCCGGGTCACGTGGACTTCGGCTACGAGGTCTCACGATCGCTTGCGGCTTGCGACGGAGTCCTCCTGCTGGTCGATGCGGCTCAGGGCATCGAGGCCCAGACACTGACCAATCTCTACCTGGCCGTCGACGCGGGCCTCGAGATCATCCCGATCCTCAACAAGATCGACCTCCCGGCGGC
>JALZJQ010000152.1 GCA_030859685.1 Actinomycetota bacterium
CCCCAGACCCCCCTCGGGCTCACCGGGCGTGCTTCGATCCCCGGGCTTACCGGGCGTGCCTCGGATCTCTTCCCACTTGATTAGGTTGGGGTCATGACCGTGGGAGTTGTGTGATCGTGCTCGAGCATTCTCCGGCCGACCGGGGGATCGTCGAGGCTCAGCTCGGCCGGCCTACGCGTGGGTCGTGGGCCGTCGCGCGGCGGTGTCACCTCGGGGTGCCGATGGTCATCGAAAGTGCCCCCCGGCTCGAGGATGGGTCGCCGTTCCCGACGCTGTACTGGCTCACCTGTCCGATCCTGGTCAAGCGCATGAGTCATCTCGAGGCCGCGGGAGTGCTGACCTCGTTCACCCAACGTCTTACCGCGGAGCCAGGGCTGCGGGAGAGGTTGGCGAGCGCCCTCGAGCGATACCGCGCGCGCCGCGATGCACACGAGGTCATCACCGAGTCGGGTGGACCCCCCGGCGGGGGACCAGAGCGGGTCAAGTGTCTGCACTCTCATGCGGCCCACGAGCTTGCATCCCCTCCGAACCCGATCGGATCGTTGGCGCTGGCTGACGTCGGATGGCCGGATTGCATACGGCCATGCGTGGAGCTGGAGCAGCGATGAGGGTTGCAGCGATCGACGTTGGGACCAATTCCACGAGGTTGCTGGTCGCCCAGGAACAGCCGGGAGGATTCCGATCGATCGACCGGCGGATGACGATCACGCGCCTCGGCGAGGGCGTGAACGAGCGTCGGGCGCTTGCCCCGGAGGCCCTCAAGCGAACCTTCTCGACCATCGCGGACTACGCCGCCGTCTGCGGCGAGTATGAGGTCGAGCGCCTCCGTGTCACGGGAACCTCTGTGGTGCGAGACGCGCGCAACCGCGACGATTTCTTCGATGGCGTGGAACGTCTCACCGGGCAGAAACCCGACCTACTTTCAGGCGAAGAGGAAGCTCGGGCAACCTTCCGGGGCGTTGTCTCGGACTTGGGTGATGACGATCCCATCCTGGTGGTCGACATAGGCGGCGGATCCACGGAGCTGGTGGCGGGGACCCACGTTCTACAGGATCTCGTCTCCCTCGACATCGGGTGCGTACGGATGCTCGAGAAGCATCTCCACTCCGATCCACCAACCGAGGAGGAGCTGCAGGCACTAGGCGATGACGTGATGCGTGAGCTCGCCGTGGCGAGAACGACGTTGACTGTGCCACCGGGTGCCAAGCTCGTGGGCGTGGCCGGGACCGTCACTCAGCTAGCAACCTTGAAGGTCGGCCTTCCCATCTACGATCCCGACGTAACCCATCACATGGTCATGTCCCACGGCGACGTTCGTCTCCTGTCGAAGAGGCTGGCGTCACTGCCTTTCGACAAGCGCAGGCGCATCAAGGGTCTCGAAGCGGGACGAGTGGACGTGATAGTCGCCGGGGCGCAGATCCTGTTGCAGGTCATGGAAGCCTTCGACGCGGCGGAGGTGCTGGTTTCGGAGAAAGACATCCTCGATGGCCTGGTGATGGGCCTGCTAGACGCCCCCTGAGCCCCCTATCCCCTCTCGCAGGACGGGCGGCCGATCGACCTCTACCCCTTGAACTTCGGTTGGGGGCCTTGGATACGTGGGTTGCTTACCCGAAGCGAAGACCGGGGCCGGCGGCGCCCTGGAGACGGAGGAGACGCAGTAACGAGAGTTAGCGTCTCGATCACCAGGCGTAGTCCTCGGGGGCCGGATCGTGCCCGGGCCAGATCTCGTCGAGCGCGGTTAGCTCCTCATCGCCGAGCTCGATCTCGAGGGCGCGCTGCGAGCCGTCGAGCTGCTCTTTCGTCCTGGGTCCGATGATCGGTGCAGTGACGGCCGGCTGGTGCAGTAGCCATGCGATCCCAACGTCCGCCGGCTGCTCGCCGAGCTCGGCGCAGAACTTCTCGTATCTCTCCACCTGCGACTCGTGCGCCTCGAGGAACTCCGCCGAGCGGCCGGTTCGGCGGCGCCTCCCCTCGTGCTCCTTCGCCAGTACGCCGGCGAGCATCCCGCCATGCAGAGGGCTCCAGGGGATGACGCCCAGCCCGTAGTCTTCGCACGCAGGCAGGACCTCGAGCTCGACCTGCCGGTGCGCGAGGTTGTAGATGGATTGCTCGGACACGAGGCCCATGAAACCGCCCCGGTTCGCAGCCTCCTGCGCCTTGGCGATGTGCCATCCCGCGAAGTTGCTGGAGCCGGCGTAGATGATCTTGCCCTGCTGGCGCAGGACCGCCATCGCCTCCCAGATCTCCTCCCACGGGGTGGTCCGGTCGATGTGGTGCATCTGGTAGAGATCGATGTGATCCGTCTGCAGCCGTTTGAGTGAGGCGTCACACGCCTTGCGGATGTTCAGAGCCGACAGAAAGGTGTCGTTCGGCCAGTCGCTCATCGAGCCGTACAACTTCGTGGCGATGACCGTGCGTTCTCGGCGTCCGCCGCCCTGGGCGAACCAGCGCCCGACTATCCGCTCGGTTATGCCTTCGCCCTTCTTCCATCCGTAAACGTTTGCGGTGTCGAAGAAGTTCAATCCCAGCTCGTGTGCTCTGTCCATGATCGAGTGGGAGTCTTCTTCGGAGGTCTCCGGCCCAAAGTTCATGGTGCCGAGACAGAGCCTCGAGACCTGGAGCCCGCTGCGCCCGAGATGCTTGTATTCGATGATGATCTCCTCCGTTGTCCGTGGGGAGAACCTAGCAGGGGCATGACCCGACGCTGGCGCAACCGCATGGCTCGCGGCGGCCGGTTCCTCGAGGGTTCACGGTAGCCTCCAGACGATGACCCAAGAGGAGTTCGCCTGGGAGCCGACGGCCGACTACATCGAGAACGCGAACGTAACGAGGCTGATGCGCGCCCACGGGATCGATGATTTCCACGAGCTCGTAAAGCGTTCGCAGGACGACATCGAGTGGTTCTGGGGCGCAGCGATCGAGGACCTGGGGATCGAATTCTCCACGCCGTATGAGCGGATACTTGACATGTCAGAGGGCCCCGAATGGCCGAAGTGGTTCGTCGGCGGCACGGTCAACCTGACCTACAACTGCGTTGACCGGCACGCAGGTGCTACTCCCGAAGCCCCCGCCATCATCTGGGAAGGCGAGGAGGGCGCCACCCGAACTATCGATTACGCGCGGCTGGAGTCAGACGTGAACCGAGTCGCCAACGGCCTGAAAGAGCTGGGGGTCGGCGTCGGGGACGCGGTCGGCGTCTACATGCCTATGGTTCCCGAGGCCGTCGTGGCCGCCTATGCCGCTGCGAAGATCGGGGCGATCTACCTGCCTATCTTCTCCGGTTTCGGGGCTCCGGCCATAGCGACGCGGCTCCAGGATTCCGGCGCAAAGGTTCTGATCGCGGCGGACGGGTTCTACCGGCGCGGTGGGAAAGTGTCTATGAAGTCGACGGCGGATGAGGCGGTGGAGCGGTCTCCCTCCGTCGAGCATGTCGTGGTCTTCCGCCGGTTCCCCGACGACGACTGCGCGTTCGGCCCCCAGGATCTGTCATGGGAGGACGCGTTCGGTCGCCGGTCTCCCCAGCTGGATGCCCCGGAGCTGGACCCCGAAACTCCATTCATGATCGCCTATACCTCCGGCACGACTGGGAAACCGAAGGGGAGCGTGCACGTACACGGTGGCTTCCTCGTCAAGATCACCCAGGAGGTCGCGTATCAGCTCGACATCAAAAGGGACGAAGTCCTGTACTGGGTCACCGACATGGGCTGGATCATGGGCCCCCTAGAGATGGTCGGCGGGCATGCGGCGGGGGCTGCGGTGCTCATGTACGAAGGCGCGCCGAACTACCCGAAGCCGGACCGCCTGTGGGCCATGTGCGCGCGGCATGGGGTGTCGATCCTCGGCGTGTCTCCGACCCTCGTCAGGGCTTTGATGCCTGCGGGTGAGGAAGTGGTCCAGGCGCACGATCTGTCCAAGCTGCGTATCCTCGCTTCTACCGGCGAGCCCTGGAATCCCGAGCCCTATCGATGGTTCGCCAGGGTCGTTGGCGGGTCCCGGTGCCCGATCATGAATCTTTCCGGCGGGACGGAGGTCGGCGCCTGCTTCCTCGGCGCATCCCCCGTGGTCCCCACGAAGGTTTGCTCCCTCGGCACGCCCTCTCTGGGGATGGCGATGGATGTTTTCGATGCCGAGGGTGAACCCGTGCGCGGAGAGGTGGGCGAGCTCGTTTGCACCAAGCCTTGGCCCGCGCAAACGCGAGGCTTCTGGGGGGCCAAGGAGCGCTATCTGGATACCTATTGGTCACGGTGGCCCGGCGTGTGGGTGCATGGAGACTGGGCTTCGATCGATGAGAGCGGCTACTGGTTCTTGCACGGGCGCTCGGATGACACCCTCAACATCGCGGGTAAGCGCATCGGTCCGGCCGAGTTCGAGTCGGCCGCGGTTGATCACCCCGACGTGATCGAGTGCGCGGCTATCGGTATCCCCGACGAGGTCAAAGGAACGGCCGTGTGGTGTTTCTGCATCCTCCGCCCCGGAGCGCAGTCCGGCGATGAGCTCGCCGCCGACATCAAGAAGGTCATTTCGAAAGAGTTGGGCAAGGCTTTCGCTCCGGCTGCGATCCTGTTCGTCGAAGAACTACCGAAGACGCGATCCGCCAAGATCGTGAGGCGAGCGATCCGCGCGAAGGTGCTCGGTGAGGATCCCGGGGACATGTCCTCGCTCGAGAATCCAAGCGCCCTAGAGGCGATCGAGACATCTCTGCCGTGACCGTCATCTACCTCGTGCGCCATGGCGTGACGTCCCACACCGGGCACAAGCTGTCGGGATGGATGCCGGACATCCACCTGACCGACAAGGGGAGGGCTCAGGCGGAGGCGGTCGCCGACCGGCTGGCGTCGGTCCCGTTCAAAGCCGTCTACTCCAGTCCGATCGACCGCACCATGGAGACGGCTCGCCCCATAGCCGCTCGTCATGGCCTTCCCGTCCGCTCGCGCCGCTACATCGGCGAGGTCGAGTTCGGCAGATGGGAGGACCGGTCGTTCAAGACGTTGCGGCGGACCAAGCTCTGGGGCAGGGTCCAGCGGTTCCCTTCCGGAGCCCGTTTTCCCGAAGGCGAGACCCTGCGCGAGGTCCAGGTGCGCGCCGTGGACGAGATCGAGCGGATCGGCACGGAACACCCTCGGGACACGGTTTGTTGTGTCTCTCATGCGGACGTCATCAAATTGGTATTGGCGCACTACATGGGCCTTCACATCGACCTCTTCCAGCGTCTGGACGTGGGCCCGGCGTCCACCTCGGTGATCGCGGTCAGGCAGGACGGTCCCATGGTGCTCGCTGTGAATGTCCCGTGCCCGTTGCCCGAGGCTCCCTCTTGAACGGTTCGTCTTTCGCGCCCGAGGTTTTCACGGCCGACTACATCGGCAAACCCGGCGAGCGCATCTTCTACCTACAAGCCCGGGCGACCTCGGCGGCCCACACGTACGTCGCGGAGAAGCAGCAGATCTCCATACTTGCGGAGAAGCTGAAGGAGCTCTTGCTCATGGTGGATTCCAGCGACACGGTTGGGTCGGCCGCTCCGGAACGCGATCCCGCGCTAGCGATCGAGGAGCCGGTCGAGCCCGAGGCGCGCTTGGGCGCAATCGGACTTGCTTTCGAGGAGGCAGAAGATGCCGTGATCGTTTTTCTTCAACCCGCGGACGACGCGGAGGTCGAAGGCGAGGACGAGGCGAGCGAGGAAGAATTCGAGCTGCGGATCAACCTGCGCCGCGACCAGGCGAGATCGTTCGTGCTTCACGTAACCGCCATCGTTTCCGAGGGGCGTCCGACCTGCCAGTTGTGCGGGCTGCCGATGGATCCTGAAGGCCATCGATGCCCCGCGTCGAACGGCCACCGCCTGGGAGGTTGACGATCGATGCGTTCACCGTTGGCGGCGAGCGACAGGACCCTGGAAACCCTGCGGGCCGGGGAGATCGATGTCCTCGGCCTCCTTCCGTACTCTTCTAACTACGTCTTCCTCGCGCGGCTCCAACACGGGGATCACGATGTGCTGGCCGTCTACAAGCCGCAGCGAGGAGAGCGATCCCTCTGGGACTTCCCCGAGGGAACGCTGGCGGCGAGAGAGGTGGGGGCCTTCGTCGTGAGTCAGGCGGCGGGGTGGGGGCTGGTTCCCCCCACGGTGCTGCGCAACGACGCGCCTATGGGCCCAGGATCGTTTCAGGAGTTCATCGAGCACGATCCGGAGCGCCACTTCTTTACGCTTGCGGAGGAACGGTTCGACGAGTTCAGGGCCTTCGCCGCGCTGGATGCCGTGATCAACAACGCCGACCGCAAAGGCGGACATGTACTCGAGGATCCTGAGCGCCGGCTCTGGGGAGTCGATCACGGTCTGTCTTTCAACCTCGCCCCGAAACTCCGCACGGTCATCTGGGCCTTCGCCGGAGAGCCGATCGACGCGCCCAACCGCCAACTGATCGAGTCGCTCACCACCGGGTTCTCGACGCAACAAGGGTGGGGGGCCGAACTGGGCGAGCTCCTGTCGCCGGCGGAAGCTCGGGCGACGTTCGAGCGCGCCGCCGGACTCCTCCAGGAGGGGGCCTTCCCGTGCCCGCAGACCTCCCATCATCTTCCGTGGCCGCTGGTCTAACGCGTATCCTGAAGCCCGCGCCCGGGTGGTGGAATCGGCAGACACTGGACCCTTAAAAGGTCCTGGCCTTCGGGCCGTGTGGGTTCAAATCCCACCCCGGGCACGGGTTCTTATGCCCGCACGCGGCGGGCTGCTCTTCGCAGCCCTTGCTTCACCGCCGGCACCTCGTGCCGGCCTGCGGCAACCCCTGGGGGATCGGCCGTCGAGACGGCCTACTCCCCCAGACCCCCTCCGGATTGTCCGGTGTGCTCGGACGAAGTTGTTACTTAGCGGGTCGCTTTGCGGCGGCGGTAGGCGTAGTAGAGGCGGCGGCCGAGGCTGTAGAGGGCTCGTAGTCGGAGGAGCCTGAAGAGGAGCGTCATTCACCAGTCATACCCGATATGTCGTCGCTAAGCGCGGTCGCGGCCGCTTCGCTCGCAGTCGCTCCGGTCCGGCTGAGTCAGAAGCGGGGGCGAAGTATCGCCACCAGCACGTAGGCCGCAGCGGCGTACTGCAGCAAGATGCCGAGGCCGACGAGCTTCATTCGAGTGATCGCGGTCTGGTTCTCCCACGGCTCGGGGCCTCCGGCTCTGAGCCATCGTTCGATCCGCGTCCCAACACGTCCTCGTTCCCTGTCCTTGAGGATCCTGGCGCGCCATTTCAGGGCGGCCCCCGGGGCGACGATCAGCCACAGGCCGAGCAGGGCGCCGAGGTACAGCGGGGCGCAAACCACCGCATAGAAGAAGGTTCTGTCATCCATCTCTCATAGCTTCCAATAATTCGGTGATGACCGCACCCGAACCCCCCAGCCTAGGATGGCCCGCATGACTTCGACCTATCCGTCCCATCGTGAAGCCGATGTAGCGCTTCGTGACGGATCTACGATCCGCGTCCGACCGGTGCGACCGGAGGATCGTGACGCCGTTCTGGCTTTCCTGGGCGGATTGTCCGTCGAGTCATTGTGGTTGAGGTTCTTCTCCGGCGCGGCGAATGTCGAACGAGCCGCCACCTGGATCGTCGAAGTCGACTATCGGGATCGGTATGGCCTCGTCGCCATGACGGGAGACCGGATCGTCGGTCACGGTGCATACCAGCGAACGGATGGCGCCCGCGCGGAGGTAGCTTTCGCCGTTGCCGATGAGATGCAGGGCCAGGGACTCGGAACGATCCTCCTCGGTCACCTTGCGGAAGTTGCCGAGAGCAACGGGATCAGGACCTTCGAGGCTGAGGTCCTCCCAGAGAATCACAAGATGGTCGAGGTTTTTCGGGAGAGCGGTTTCCCTGTACGCCTTTCCTCCAAGCCCGGCACTATCTGTGTGGAGTTCCCTGCCTCCCTCTCACCTGAGGCGCTCCAACGCTTCGAAGGGCGTGAGCGGACGGCCGCGGGTGCAGCTCTCAAGGCGTTCTTCTTTCCGCGCTCGGTGGCCGTCATTGGTGCATCCCGCTCGCGCGGGACGATCGGCGGGGAGGTCTTCCACAACCTACTGGTCGCCGGCTTCAACGGACCGGTCTACCCGGTCAACCCCAAGGCCGAGGTAGTGCAGTCGGTGGCCGCGTACCACTCCATCAATGACGTTCCGGGACCAGTGGACCTGGCGGTGATCGCGGTCCCGGCCGAGGCCGTCGTGGATGTGGCTGAGGATTGTGCCCGCAAAGGGGTCCGGTCCCTGGTGGTTATCTCGGCCGGCTTCTCCGAGACGGGGATCGACGGCCTTCGGCGACAACGCCGCCTGCTTTCGGTTTGTCGCACCAGTGGGATAAGACTCATCGGGCCCAACTGCATGGGCATCATCAACACGTCTCCGAGCGTCATGTTGAATGCGACGTTCGCGCCCCAGTTCCCCCCGAATGGCCGCGTCGGGTTCCTGTCGCAGAGCGGTGCCTTGGGCCTGGCGGTGATCGATCACGCAAGTCAACTCGGCCTCGGGTTGTCCTCATTCGTGTCCGTGGGAAACAAGGCCGATATTTCGGGCAACGACCTGATCCAGTACTGGGCCGATGACGACGAGACCGATCTGATCCTGTTGTACCTCGAGTCATTCGGCAACCCGCGCAAGTTCGCCCGCATAGCTAGGCAGGTCGCCAAGACGAAGCCGATCATCGCGGTGAAGAGTGGTCGCTCGGCCGCTGGTGCGCGAGCGACCGGTTCACACACGGGGGCGTTGATCGCGGCTTCGGACGTGACGGTAGATGCCTTGTTCAAGCAGACCGGCGTGATCCGGACCGACGTCCTGTCGGAGTTGTTCGACGTCGCCTCCTTACTGGCGAACCAGCCGCCGCCAAAGGGACGTCGGGTCGGCATCATCACGAATGCTGGCGGGCCGGGCATCCTCTGTGCCGACGCGTGCGAGGCGAACGGGCTCGAGGTCGCTGAGCTGTCTGAAGAGGTGAGAACGCAACTGGCTTCCTTTCTGCCGGCCGAGGCATCAACCGTGAACCCTGTCGACATGATCGCCAGCGCCTCGGCCGATGACTATCGAAGCGCGATCCTTGCCCTCGCTGACAGCGGGGGGATCGACGCGATCGTGGTTATCTTCATCCCACCTCTTGTCACCGAGGCGGAGGACGTGGCGCGAGCTATCCGCGAAGCCGTCAGCAATCTTCCGAAGGAAGTGCCCCTTCTCACGGTGTTCATGGCGGCCCACGGAGTGCCCGACGCGTTGCGCGGCGTGGTTCGCATCCCCTCGTACTCATTTCCCGAGGATGCCGCTCGAGCGCTCGCCCGTGTCGTCGACTACGGGATCTGGCGCGACGCCCCGGAAGGTACCGTCCCGAGTTTCGAGGTGCGCGCAGATGAAGCTGCCGGGCTGATCGCTCAAGCCTTTGCGGGGGGACAAAGCTGGCTGTCGCCGGAGCAGGTGGCCCGCCTCTTCGATTGCTACGGGCTCCAATTCGCCAGATGGAGGCTCGCCGGCACGCCGGAGGAGGCCGGAGAGTTCGCCGCATCCATGGGGCCGATCGCCCTCAAAGCCGTCTCCCCCAACCTCGTGCACAAGACCGAAGTCGGAGCCGTCCGGCTTCAGCTCACAGGACGCGAGGAGGTCGCAACGGCGGCACGGGAGATGGCGGAGCGGGTCGGGCGCATGGGTCACGACGTCGACGGCTTCGTTGTCCAGGAGATGGTCCCGGGCGGCGTCGAGATGCTGGTGGGCGTCGTGCACGACCAGAGCTTCGGCCCCGTCGTCGCATGCGGGTCGGGTGGCGTAGCCGTCGAGCTGCTCAAAGACGTCGAGGTGCGGATCACCCCCCTCACGGACGAGGATGCCAAGGAGATGGTCAGGTCTTTGGCCACCTACCCTTTGCTGGAGGGCTACCGGGGGTCACCGGCAGCGGATGTCGGAGCCCTCGAGAACCTGCTGCTGCGGGTGAGCACGATGGTGGAGAATCACCCGGAGATCGCCGAGATGGACTGCAACCCGGTGAAGGTGTTGCCCGAGGGGTCCATCGTCGTCGACGCCCGTGTGCGTCTCGAGGTCGTGGAGCCGGGGCCGCCGCTCGCAGCCCGGAGTCGTATCTGACCCAGGTTTCCAACAGCCCGGTTTCCAACAGCCCTGTCTGGGTATTTCTACCAAGTCATGGGGGCACGGCAGGTACGTTCGGGCACTCTCGTGTGGACGCTTGCGGCCGCACTTCTCGTCGCGGGCGGTCTTGCGATCGGGTTGGTGGCCACGGGCCCCAACGGATGGAGGCCCTCGCTCTTGCTCTCGATCCTGATCCTTCTCGTGGCGGGGCTGACCGGCCTGTGGGCGTGGAGTCGAGCCGGAGCAGACGCCGCGCGCGATGGGGCTTCCCTGATGTCTGCACGGGAACAGATCTCGGCATTGAGCTCAGAGCTCGTGGCCGTCGGGGAAGAACGGGACGGGGCTCGGCAACGGCTGGGTGAGAAGGAAGCCGCTCTGTCCGAAGAGAAAGCGATCCGGTCGGCCGTCGAACGATCGCGTGACCTCGAGCGTGAGTGGACCGGGCGACTTCGGGATGAAACCTTCAAGGCACACCGTGACCACTCGTCGCTGGGTGGACCCGAGGACCTGCCGTCAGTCGTGTTGAGGATGGCGGTGATGCTCGTGGGGGCCAAGAAGGGGATCCTGATCGCACAACGCGACGGCGATGGCGACGGAAATCTCGACTTCATCACGTCGGAGGGATTCGAGAACGATCCCACGGACAGCAATGTGGCGCAGCGATTCGCTAGCTCCGCGATGGAGCGAGATCGCACGGTTCGCGATGAAGGGGTGGGCGCAGAGAGCGGTGCTAAGACCGCAGCGGACCAGGAGATCGACAATCTCGTGGCTATCCCTATCTACATCCTGGATCGGTTCAGTGCAGTCATCGTGTGCGCGAACAAACCCGGCGGGTTCCATGAATACGAGGAGGAGGTTCTCCTGGCTCTTGGGGATCATGCAGGGGCCGTTCTCGAGAACGGAAGGTTGCATGGTCAACTGCGCGGTTCCTATCTATCGACCGTTCGGATGCTGGCCGACGCGATCGAGGCGAAGGACTCCTTCCTCCGGGGTCATTCCGACGAGGTGTCGGTCTATGTGTCGGCGGTTGCGGACCGGCTCGGCGTCGACGCCAAGCGCCGCGAGGAACTCGTTTTCGCCTCTCTCCTTCACGACGTTGGGAAGATCGGCATCAGCGAGCGCATCCTGCTGAAGCCTGGAAAGTTGACGCCTGAGGAATACAACGTGATCAAGTTGCATCCCCGGATCGGCTACCGACTGGTTCAGCAGGTACCCGCGCTCGATCCCATCGCGCTGGGCATCCTGCACCATCATGAGCGCTTCGACGGAGATGGCTATCCGACGGGTCTCAACGGCGAGGAGATCCCCCTCGAAGCTCGCATTATCTGCGTCGCCGACTCATTCAGCGCGATGACGGCGGAGAGGCCCTACCGCGGCAGGATGTCCCTCGAGGAGGCCTGTAGAGAGCTCGAACGGTGCGCGGGCACCCAGTTCGACCCGGAGGTCGTCCGGATCTTCGTTGACGAGGTTCGTCGCCGGCCTCCCTCTGCGAAGGGGGTCAACGCGCTGAACGAGGCGCTCACCGACCCGGAGTTGAATCTGCGTCGCGACGGCGAGGAGCCCGTCCTGGGGCACGACTCGGTTGCGCTAACCGACAACCTGACCTTGCTGTACACGCACCGGTACTTCCACGAGATGGCGCACGCACAGGGACAGCAGGCGGAGGTTCAGAGGGTCCCCTTCTCCGTGCTGGTGATCGAGATCGACGGGATAAAGGAGCTCAATGCCTCGGAGGGCTATGTCGCCGGAGACCGGGCTATCCGTGCGGCCGGACAGGCCCTCCAACGGGCCGCTGTGCGCTGTGGCGGCACGTCATGTCGTTATAGCGGTCACCGACTGGCGCTGATCATGCCGGGCTCGGACGACAAGGAGTCCGAGGAGTGCGCACGTTCGATCGTCGCCGACCTGGCTGATGGCCCCCGGGTGCTGTGGGGCGCTGCGACGTGGCGGCCCGGGCTCTCGGGCGATGACGTGATCGCGGAAGCACGTTCCCATTTGGAGTTGAGAAGCGAACGCGTTTGAGCCTTTCCACCCCCGGCGACTTTGACGCAGCCTGCTACGGTCAGGGCTACCTGTAATCGGGTCAGGAGGGAAAAGCGATGGCGCTCGTGAAACTCCAGAACTTCATCGACGGGTCGTACTCGGATGCGTCCACCGGACGCTCGGCGACGCTCGTCAACCCGTCAACCGGCAAAGACTTCGCCGAGGTTCCCGTCTCGGGGGAGGAGGACATCGAGGTCGCATGTCGCGCGGCTAGGCGAGCTTTCGAGGGCGTCTGGCGCGACACGATCCCGGCCGAGAGGAGCCGTGCCTTACTGAAGATCGCCGATGCGATCGAGGAAGGGGCGGAGGAGTTGGTCAAGCTCGAGTCTCAGAACACGGGGAAGCCGATCCAGCTCAC
>JALZJQ010000162.1 GCA_030859685.1 Actinomycetota bacterium
AGTGGGGCCGGTTCGTCTATCGCGTCACACGGCAAAGGATCATCGACGCCGCCGAGTCCGGCTCGGTCGTCAAGAAGGGCAAGAAGGCCGAGATCATGTTCACTACTTGCCACCCGAGATTCTCCGCTGCTCAGAGGCTGCTCGTGTTCGCGGAGTTGAAGGCGACCTAGTCCTCAGCTGCAGGAGGAGATCTGGATGCTGCAGTCTGGCGAGCACGACTCCTCACCCCGAATGATCGGATCCTGCGGGTGCTCGCTGTCGGTCATCGCCACGACGAAGCTCCGAATCTAATGTCTCGTCCTTCTGCCTCATGGATCGAACCTCAGTATCCGCACGGAGCCCAGCAACCCAAGCGAACAGCTGCGGGATCTGCGACACAATGTCGTTTATGAGTACCAAGCAGGATGGCTCAGCTAAAGATGTCGTCGTCGTCGGGGGCGGTGTCGGAGGGCTTTCCGCCGCCATGTGGTTGGGCCGATACCGCCGCGCCACCCTGGTTGTGGACTCCCGCGACCAGCGGAACCTGCCGTCTCTCAAGTCACACGGGTACCTCACGCGCGACGGGGTTTCCCCTCAGGAGCTCCTCGAACTGGCCCATCGTGACGCGATCGCCTATGAGTCGGTCAGGGTCGAGTCAGGAGAAGTGACTTCTATCACCCGAGCGGGGGATGACTTCGAGGTTGGTATCGGAGACACCAATGTCATGGCTCATCGCATCATGCTGGCAACCGGAGTGAGCGATGTGCACCCGGACATCCCCGGGTTCGACGACCTCTACGGTCGCGCCGTCTTCCACTGCTCGTGCTGCGACGGATACGAAGCGCGTGGTCGGGAAGTCGTGGCGATCGGGTGGGGGGAGCACACGGCGGGCTACGCCCTCGACCTCTTGGAGTGGGGGGCCCGGGTCACTCTGGTGACCAACGGCGAGACCTTCGAGGGTGACGAGGCTTGCACGGTCGCCCTCGAACGGAACGACATCGAGATCGTGGAAGAACGGGTGATCGAGCTCCAACGCGACGGGACCTCCATGACGGGCGCGCGGCTCGAATCCGGTGACGTCGTCTCGGGGACCATGGCTTTCTTCTCCATCGCCCATCGGCCTCGCGCTTCGCTGGCACAGGAGCTCGGCTGCGACATCGATGACGACGGGTACGTCGAGGTCGATGAGCATGGTCGAACATCGGTCGAGGGCGTCTACGCGGTGGGGGATGTAACTCCGGGAGAGCAACTGGTCCAGGTAGCGGCGGCGGCGGGCGCCATAGGCGGGATAGCTTGCGCGATGTCGCTCAGGGGGATCGAGTCCGCGTCTCACGCTCCCGTGCCCGGACCGGACCCAGACGAGGAACTGGAAGCGGCGACGGAGACACTCGAGAACTGATCCGAACGGTTACCCGGGCTCGATGCGGCCGCCGGCCTCGATCCTCCAGCCGTTCCTCACGATCGCCTCCATCCCGATGACCACGAGATCATCCCCGGACTTCACCGTGCCGGGCGTTCCGACCTGAGAGTCACGTCCCACGCGCACGTGAGTGTCGATGATCGCGTTCTCTATCGTTGCACCGGCCTCCACGTGGCAATCCTGAAGTAGCACCGAATCTCGAACGACGGCGCCATCCTCGATCACCACGCCGGGTCCCAAGACAGAGCGAGCGATCTCGCCGTGAACCGAACACCCGGGGGACAGGAGCGTGTTCTCGTTTGCGGCGGAGGTGTGGATCCGGGCAGGAGGGCGCTGCGTTCCTACGGTGTGCACCGGCCACCTCGGGTCGCCCAGATCGATGTCAGATGGGTCGCTGAGTAGGTCCATATGCGCAGCCCAGTACGCGCTGATGGTCCCCAGGTCCCGCCAGTAACCTTCGAGGCGGAACTCGGCTGCGCGCTTGTTCTCGACCATCCAGGGGAGAAGGTCGTCCCCCAGATCCTCGAGTCCCGAGTCATCGTCGTCACCTTCGATGGCCGCTGCGAGGTGCTCGAGGCGATCGAGGAGGGGGCCCGGCGCGAAGGCGAAGACCTCGGTAGCGACCCTTGAGGTCTTGGGTTCCTCCGGCTTGTAGTCGTACTCGGCAACGTTCCCATCCTCAGTCACCACGACCCCGAAGCGAGAGGCATCGTCTTCGCCGACGTCGGTGGTCACCATGGTTACGTCCTTCTCAGCGTCGAGGTGATGCGCGACGACGTCCCGGTAGTCGAGCCTGTAAACGTGATCAGCGCTCAGAACCAACAAGACGTCAGGGTCGTGCTCTCGGATCAATCGCGCGTTACGCCAGATCGCGTCGGCGTTTCCCTGGTGGAACCCGCCCTCCTCGTCTCCCAAGTGTGGGTGAAGGATGCGAAGCCCTCCGTAGGTGCGATCGAGGTCCCACGGTCTTCCGTTCGAAACGTAGTCGTATAGCGCGTGCGGCTGGTACTGCTGGATGATCCAGACGTCCTCTATCCCGCTGTGCATGCAATTGCTCAACGGAAAGTCGATCAATCGGTACATCCCCCCATATGGCATCGCCGGCTTGGCGCGGCGTTCCGTCAGGACGTCGAGGCGACTACCAGCTCCTCCTGCCATAACGAGCGCGAGAACGCGGGGAGGTTTCACTTCTACCTTTCGGACGGTCGACGGGCGCGCAATCTACCTCAGCAGCCGCGTTTGAATCGCGAACAGGTCAGGCCGCAGCCTCGTGCTCGATGACTTCAGTCGCCGCAAAAAGGTCGGGGGGAAGAAGCATTCCGAGAACGCTCCGGCGAGCGCGACTGGAGGGCAACTGGGAGACCTGGAGACTGGCGTACCAGCGGTGCCCCCGGTGGGTTCGGTCGGGGGTCCGCCACCCATATCTCCGCTCCCAAGCGCGCATCGTCGAGATCGGGATCCCGAGCATCCTGCTCATTTCGGAAGATGTCAGCTCTAGATACGAGCTCGAGCCGGCCGCTTGTTCGCTGGCGAGCGTGACGTTTTGCATAGGTTCGAGGGTTACCCGACCGGAGCGATGGGTAACTCAATCCAAAATCGATCGGCACTCGTCGATCGACACCCATCGGCACTCTATGTAGGGGGTTGTTGCCTCATGGAAGATTTCAAGAACGGTCTGGGAGACGCCTGGGCATCGGTGGCTACTTTCATTCCCAAGTTCATCGGTTTTCTGCTCATCCTGCTCATCGGCTACTTCATCGCCAAGGCGCTGGCCAAGGTTCTCGACGGTGTTCTCGAGCGGGTTGGTTTCGACCGCATGGTCGAGCGTGGGGGAGTAGGCAAGGCGTTGTCGAAATCAAGCTACGACGCCTCATCCTTGCTGGGGAAGATCCTGTTCTACGTGTTGATGCTGTTCGTTCTTCAGCTCGCATTCGGCCTCTTCGGCGACAATCCGATCAGTGACCTGATCACCGGCGCCATCGCGTACCTCCCGAAGGTGTTCGCTGCGATCGTCATCGTCGTCGTCGGTTCGGCCATCGCCGCCGGTGTGAAGGAGATCGTTGAAGCCTCTATCGGTGGCCTCAGTTACGGACGGACGCTTGCGCTTGCCGCCAGTGTGGCCATCCTGGTCATCACCGGCTTCGCCGCCCTGAACCAGCTCGAGATCGCCGAGGACATCGTGAACGGCATGTTCTACGCACTCCTTGCGATCGTCGTTGGCTCCGCAGTCGTTTCGGTTGGTGGTGGCGGGATCCAGACGATGAAGCGTTACTGGGAGCGAGCTGCCACACGCGCAGAAAGCGAGTCGAGTTCGATCAAAGACGAGGCATCCGGCGCCAAGGAGCGGATCCAGGAGCGCGCACAGGAGCGCAAAGAGCAGCTCTCGAGTGCAACGGACCAAGGTTCGTCGGGGGAGCAAAGCTCGACTCCTCAGGGTGCGACGCCTTCCACGGAACCGATCCGGATCGATTCGACGACGAACCGTCCGGCCGGAAGCTAGGAACCAACCGGATCACGTAACAGCAACAGGTTCGGATAAGGGGGCGCGTGTCTGGGACACGCGCCCCCTTACATTTGCGACACAAGGAGGAGACTTCTCGTTCGCCGCTCGTATCGGGGTGGGCGAAGCCTTAGCTAGGGGCCTTCGGCGGCGGCAGGAGCCCGCCAGAACCGGTCCGCAGGCCGCGGGTCGCCGCCGGAGTAGCCACGGGCCACCATCGTCATGAACTGATAGACGGCGTCCTCTGCGACGGCCAGAGGCCCCTGTCGGAAACCCCGCGAAGACACCCCCTTGTAGACCGACTCGCAGGCACTCCAGTCCTGGAGATTCGTGATGTCCCAGAAATCCGAGGCGTAAGTGGCGTCGAAGTCGGCCCGGTCGAATGATTCCGGCGCGAACAGCCACTCACACTCGATAAAGGATCGACCCTTGGCGAGCGGTTCGATCCTGTGAGTAAGAACGTAATCCGGGTGCAGGCTGATGAGCAGGTTGGGGAGAAGACCGAAGTAGAACACCTGTCGCCTGCGACGTTCATCTAGCCCGCGCAGCATCTCGCCGTAGCTCTCACCGGTGAGCGACATGGTCGTTGCGTGGTCCATCAGGTCCATGCTGCCCCCGACCCACGCTCCGCTGGGAGTGGCGTTCTCGCCGCTATCGGGAGGAGTAACCTGACAGAGTTCCGGGTGGATGTTCGAACAGTGGTAACACTCGTGATAGTTCTCGTGCACGATCTTCCAGTTCGCATCGAGGACGTATTCATGGCGTGCCCCACGGACGAGACGCTCTGGTTCGTAGTCGGACACGTAGTCGTCGAGGTTACCGATGTAGTCCGAGAGATCCATCCCGTCGCCCGATGCATTGACGAACAGCCAGCCGTGCCACCGGTCGAGCCTCGCCTCGACCAACGGGTAGTCCTTCCTATCGAAGTCGGAGACGTCGCCGAAGTGAGGCGCGCCTCGGAGAGAGCCATCGGCGCCATAGACCCATGCGTGATACGGGCATTTGATGACTTTGGAGTTCACACACGTGCCGGGCTCCATGAGCTCGTGCCCGCGGTGCCTGCACACGTTATAGAAGGCGTGCAGGGCACCGGATTCGTCCCGGCTGAGGATGATGCCCTCCGTCCCCACGGACAGGGCGCGCCGGTCCCCGGGCAAGGGCAGGTCATCGGTTCGACCCACGCATACCCAGCCACCATCGAAGAAGTTCTTGCGCTCCCAGGCGAATACCTCGTCGGAGGTGTAAGCCTCGCCCGGCAGGGTCGTCGACCGCCCAAAGGGGGCCAAGACGCGCGCCAGGGCGGCGGCGTCGAGCGGCGCCCTTTCCTTGGTGCCCATCCGGTACCTGCTTTCGTCTTGGGTTCGACCAACCAAAAATAGCATCGAGAACGCTGCAGCGGCCCGCTCTTCGGCCGTTAGTCCGCCTCCATACGGGTATAGCTCCCTGAGGACCGCTACTACAGAAGAGGAGTAAATGATGTTCGGACGCAAGAAAAAGGTCGTTGAACCAACCACCTCGCTTGACGTTGCTGCAGCGTCTCTCGTGACTATCGGCGCATTGAACTGGGGCCTTGTGGGTCTCTTCGGATTCGATCTTGTGGCGACGCTCTTGGGACGCCGGTCGAAACTCTCGCGCCTCGTTTACACGGCCGTGGGCGCCAGCGCCGTGTATCTCGCCCTCGACGCAGCAGACTGACCTTGCGCCGGGCCGCCGGGCAAGGGTTAGGGTCTCTCGACTCACGGCCTGGACCAGGAGGTTGGAACAGGATGCCGAAACATTCACCCGCGCCTGCGGACACGATCCTGACCTCCGCTCCCGTTTTCACGATGGATCCGGCTCAGAGATGGGCGGACTTCGTCGCCATCACTGGGGATCGCATCGTTGCGGTGGGGGACACCGCGACCATGAAGGATTGGACCGGGCCCCGCACGGAGGTGGTGGAGTTGGACGGAGGTCTCATCCTGCCCGCCTTTCAAGACGCCCACGCACACCCGCTGCATGGCGGGTTGGCGCAGCTCCGGTGTGAGCTTCACGATGCGTCTGGTTGCGATGCCTACCTCGAGATAATCCAGCGATACGCGCAGGAGCATCCGGATGCAGAGTGGATCGACGGCGGCGGGTGGTCGATGGATGATTTCCCCGGCGGCACGCCCGCGAAGTCGCTGCTAGATGCGGTCGTTCCCGACAGGCCGGTGTTCCTCACCAACGCAGACGGGCACGGGGCGTGGGTCAATTCGCGCGCCCTCGAACTCGCCGGTATCGACGGCTCCACACCCGATCCAAGTGGTGGCCGGATCGAACGGGACGAGCGCGGCGAACCACAGGGGACCCTTCATGAGCACGCCATGGATGCCGTTGCGGCTCTCGTGCCCGAGACCACACCCGAGGAGCGGGAGGAGGGCCTTCGCCTTGCGCAGAAGCAACTCCATGCTCTCGGGATCAGTGCGTGGCAAGACGCCTGGATCGTGGAGCAGGAGTTCGATGCCTATGTGGCGCTCGAGGAGCGGGGTGAGCTGTCGGCGCGCGTCGTCCTGTCGTTGCTGTGGGATCGCGATCGCGACGAGTCACAGTTCGATGGATTGATGGAGCGGAGGCGACGGGGAAACCTCGGGCGCCTCAAGGCCGACACGGTCAAGATCTTCCAGGATGGCGTCGTCGAGAACTTCACCGCCGCCATGCTCGGTCCCTACCTGGACGGCTCCGGCAACGAGACGTCGAACTCCGGCATCAGCATGGTCGAGCCAGAGCTCCTGAACCGATACGTGACGGCGTTGGATGCGCAGGGATTCCAGGTTCACATCCACGCGATCGGGGACCGAGCGGTGCGCGAGTCACTGGATGCTTTCGAAGCAGCTCAAGTGCGCAACGGCCGTCGGGACTCGCGACATCACATCGCGCACATCCAGGTGGTCGATGGGAACGATGTGCCGCGCTTCAGGAAGCTGGGGGTTGTCGCTAACGCTCAACCGCTGTGGGCGTCGCTCGAACCTCAGATGGAGAAACTAACGATCCCCTTTCTGGCCCCCGAGCGAGCCCGCCAGCAGTATCCGTTCGCCAGCCTGAGACGAGCCGGCGCGACGATCGCCTTCGGTAGCGACTGGCCGGTGAGCTCTCCCGACCCGCTGCTCGAGATGGAGGTTGCGATCACCCGCGTCGACCCGGCGAACAGGGCCGCGGACCCCCTCCTTCCCGAAGAACGGCTGGATCTTCCCGCTGCTCTCGAGGCCTTCACCATGGGAGCCGCCTACGTGAATCGGCTGGAGCGCGACACGGGGTCCCTCGAGGTCGGCAAGCTAGCGGACATCGCGGTGCTGGATCGCGATCCGTTCGAGCCGGACGCAGGCCCTCTCGGCCAAACGAAGGTGGTGCTGACCCTCGTGGATGGGAAGCCGGTACACAGCGATCCATCCGTCGGGTTCGGCTGAGCCGGCTCAGATGCCGGCCCGTCCCCCCAGGGCCTCCGGCTGCCGGATCAGGATCTTCTCCGGCCTCCTTGCGTGGGACCGGGTGAGGAGGTGACGCTCGAGACCCATTTGTCGTGGAGCTAGGGGTGCTACCCGCAGCCGAGAACGCTCTCGAAGGCAGCGGGGTAGGCTTTTTCCCGCCAGCTCAGGGGTGGGAGGAAGAAGAAGTGGCGACCATGTTCTGCCCGCAGTGCCGCTTGGAGCAACCAACCGAACACGTCTTCTGCGTCCGGTGTAGCGCGTCACTTCCCGGGCATCTGCTCGATGTATCCCCCAGTAAGAGGATGCGATTCTTCGCGGGACTGCGAGTCACCGATGCCGATCCCGAAGGGGCTTTCTTGCGCGTGTCCTGCTACCTCAAGGAACAGATCTTCAACAGCCCGGAGGGGTCCGTGAAGATCCCGGGGAACCACGTGCGTTTCTCCGTTTGGGTCGGGTCGGAGGCTCGCAGTGTGATCTCGATACCCGAGTCGGAAGCTCGGGAGCTGGCGGATTTCATCACCGACGAGTTGCGCCGCCTCAACCAGACGGTCGCGAGCGCGGAGTAGGTCTCCGCCTATCCGGTCAGGGCGGCCTCGACCAGCGAGGGCAGCTCTCTCCAGAAGCGTCCTCGTGGAAGGGCTTCGATCCCCGCCTCCTTCGCGCGCTCGCCCAGAGCAACGTCGACGTGAGAGAAGTATGCGACGACAGGGGGAATGCCGTTATCGCCAATGGCATGGAGGACCTCGGCTCCGACGTCGTCAAGGTCGATAACGACCAGTGCGGGGGCTCCTGCTGCGATCTCTGAGGCCAGGCTGTCGGGAGTGACTCGGCGAAGCTCACCGCCGGCGCGCCGGGCGGCGGCGTCGACGCGGGCCCGGGCGTTCAGGTCGCCTCCTACCAGCAGTATCACCGGGACGGGTGGAGAGTCGGCGGTCATCACGGGCCGATTCTCGCACCGATAGGCATGGGCGGTACGCTGATTCGGCCCTACGAGCAGGCATGAATGTACATGGACAGGGAGAGATCCACCGATGAGCGATCAACCGAGGGATGCGAAGAAGGGGGCGACGTCCGGCAAAGCCCCCCCTGGGCAGCCGGGCGCTCAGTCGCCCTTCTCGGGCCGTCAGCGGTGGATCACGATCGCCTGGGCGATCGGCGCCCTCATCTTGATCTTTGCTTTCCAGACCAGGTTCGGGCCGACGACGGAGGACATCCGCTTCTCGCGTTTCCTGACGCTCGTCGAGGACGAGGAAGTGACCGAGGTCGACATCGCTACCACCTCGATCTCCGGGACCTACTCGTCCGACGATCAGGAACGGAGCTTCTCCACCACGATCCCACCGGCGTTCGAGACCACCCAGCTCGTGAACCGCCTTCAGAAACAAGATGTCGCCTTTACCGGGCAGCAACCGAGCTTCTGGAGCCAGTTCCTCATCTCGATCCTGCCCTTCCTCATCATCGCCGGCCTCTTCTACTTCTTCTTCATCCGGAGGATGCGCCAACAGCTTGGAGGGAGCGGGGGACCGTTGTCGCTCGGTAAGAACAAGGCCAAGCTCTACGACCGGACGGATCTGAAGACGACGTTCTCGGATGTCGCGGGAGTGGACGAGGTCGAGACGGAGCTTCAGGAACTCGTCGAATACCTAAAACGGCCGGAGAAGTTCGCGCGCATAGGCGCCCGTATCCCCAAGGGGGTGCTGCTGGTGGGGCCGCCCGGCACGGGCAAAACCTTGTTAGCGCGCGCTATCGCCGGGGAGGCCGAGGTTCCCTTCTTCTACATCTCCGCGTCTGAGTTCATCGAATTGTTCGTGGGCCTCGGCGCGGCGCGCGTGCGCGATCTGTTCCAACAGGCACGCCAGCGCGCGCCCGCGATCGTGTTCATCGACGAGATCGACTCGATCGGCCAGGCGCGCTCCGGCGCTGCCGGCCCCCAGATGGGATCCCATCAAGAGCAAGAGCAGACGCTCCAGCAGTTACTGACCGAGATGGACGGGTTCGAGCCCAACAGCGGCGTGATCATCGTCGCCGCTTCGAACCGGCCGGAGGTCCTGGATCAGGCACTGCTCCGGCCGGGTCGGTTCGATCGACAGATCCAGGTGAACCTGCCCGACATCCGGGGTCGGGAGGCGATCTTGCGGATCCACGCGCGCGACGTGAAGTTAGGGGTCAACGCGGATCTAAGGGTTCTTGCGCGTCGTACCCCCGGTTTCTCCGGGGCTCAGCTCGCGAACGTCATCAATGAGGGGGCCTTGTTGGCCGCCCGAGGCAGTCGAGAAAAGGTCGAGATGCACGACCTCGAGGAAGCGATCGACCGCGTCATCGCCGGGCTGGAGCGACGCTCGCAGGTCCTCTCGGACGACGAGCGGAGACTGGTGGCGTATCACGAGCTCGGTCACGCAGTCGTCGCTCGGTTCGTCGAGCACTCAGATCCGGTGCACCGGGTCTCGATCATCCCGCGTGGGATCGGGGCCCTCGGCTACACGCAACAGCTTCCGGACGAAGAGCGATACCTGATGTCCGAACCCGAACTTCGGGATCGGATCGCGGTTCTGCTCGGCGGGCGCGCGGCGGAGGAGATCGTGTTCGGGTTCGCTACTACGGGTGCGCAGGACGACTTGATGAAGGCTACCGAGATAGCTCGCCGGATGGTCATGGAGTTCGGGATGTCCGAGGTCGTGGGCCCGATCAACATCGCGGAGCGCGGATCGCGCTACTTGTCGCCGGCGTTTCGCCGGGGGGACGATGTGTCGTCCGAGACCGAGGTGGCGATCGATCGCGAGGTGAAGTCGATACTCCTCGATGCGCAGGAGCGCGCGCGGAAGGTCGTGGGTGAGCATCGAGACGACATGGACAACCTCGCCCGGATCCTCCTCGATAAGGAGTCTCTGGATCGCAAGGATCTGGATTCCTATTTCGGGACCGCCGATGAAACCGACGGTGGTGATGAAGAGGAACGTTCCGAAACTCTCGAGCTACCGAAGGACACGCGACCCCCGGTGAAGATCCGGCCTCAGTAGTCGCGGGTTCTTAGCGCCCGCATGGCCCACAACGTGCGGTGGAGGGCGGTAACGAGTCCCATCGCGGCCACTACCCAGAGGCCTTCCACGGGCCGGGCCACCAGAGCCGCGATCATCAGGACGAGCAAGCGAGTGTCGCGGGTCCCGATGCCCTGAGGACAGTCAACCCCGAGGGATTGTGCCCGAGCGCGGACGTAGCTGGTTATCACGGCTCCTGCGAGGGCACACGCCATGGCGAGCTCGGCCTCATCCAGACGCGACCACCCCAAGCCGATGATGAGCGCCGCATCGGTCCAGCGGTCCAGCACGCTGTCGATGAAGGCCCCTGCGGCGCTGGTGCGGCCGCTGATCCGGGCTAGGTCCCCGTCGACGCAATCGATGATCTGGCCCACGAGTACGAGCGCGACGCCCACCCCGTACATGTCCTGCGCCCAGGCGACCGCCCCGCCCAGGACGAGAACCGCCCCGATCAGGGTCAACTGGAGGGGAGTGGCTCTGGTGGGGGCCAGGCGCGCCGCGATCGACCTCGATACCGGCCGGTAGAGGTACCTGGTCAAGGGATAGTTCAGATCCACCTTCAGGCCTGGCTCCTTTCGATGCCGGGATTATGCCGCTTCAGGAGACGGATGGGAGAACAAAGCCCAGATCTCGGTGGCGGCTACTTCGATGGACGTTCCGTCCATCTCCTCCCGTTTTGGGGTAGTTGAGCGGGGGTAAACCTTCTAGGAACTCACACCCGACCGATGGAGGTTAGGAACGATGCCCAAGACCGCTCGCGACATCATGTCCGGCTCGGCCGAATGCGTCGGAGAGAACGACAGCATCCTGGACGCCTCGAAGAAGCTGGCGAAGCTCGACATCGGCTCGATGCCGATCTGCGGCGAAGACGATCGCCTGAAGGGGATGCTCACCGATCGTGACATCGTCGTGAAGGTGTTGGCCGAGGGCAGAGACCCATCGTCCACTACCGCCGGCGAGCTCGCGCAGGGCAAGCCGGTGACCATCGGCGCAGACGATTCCATCCAGGAGGCGCTGCAGACCATGGCGAGCAACAAGGTGCGCCGGCTTCCCGTGATCGACGGCCAGCGCCTGATCGGGATGGTCAGTCAGGCCGACATCGCCCGGGCCGGCGATGACGACAGCACCGGCCAACTCGTGGAGTTGATCTCCCAAGAAGGCTAGGATTTACTTGGACTAGAGGAGGGGCGGCGTGGCGTCGCCCCTCCTGCGCGTCCGCCGGCATCGACACGACAGCCGGTAGCCTTCGAGGCGTGGGAGATGACAACGCCACTCGAGAACTGATAGCGGTGCGCTGCGAGGCATGCGGCGACACGTTCACCATTCACAGGGGTGACGATCCCGTCTGTCCCAGTTGTGGATGCGATCGAACGCTCGAAGCTCACGAACCGCTTCTGTGACCCCCTCATCCACCCCGGGGGTCGCAGTCGTCCCGGCCAACGACCCGGGCATCGCGGATGCGATCCGGCGAGGAGGCGGCGTGGTCGTGCCCCTCGAGGAAGCCGACGCGATCGTGTGGCTCGATCCACGTTCCCCCCACCGACTGAAGGATGCTCTGGCCCATTCCCGGGCGCGCTGGGTGCAACTCCCCTTCGCCGGGATAGAGGCGTTCGTAGAGGCAGGCGTCATCGGCCCGGAGCGAACTTGGACCTGTGCCAAGGGGGTATACGGCCCCGCGACCGCAGAGCACGCTCTCACCCTGATCCTGGCTGCCGCGCGCGGGCTCGATCGACACCTCCGCGCGACGACCTGGCAGGACGATGGCCTCTCGGCCCCCGAACGACGTTTGATGGATGCAACGATCCTGATCGTCGGAACCGGTGGCGTCGGAGCCGCGCTGGCGACCATGCTCATGCCCCTCGGGCCTCGGATCCTGGGAGTCAACCGCTCCGGTAAACCGCTCCTCAACGCCGAGCGGACGGCGTCGATACAGGAACTGGCGAGCCTCTTGCCGGACGCGGACTTCGTGGTTCTCGCCGCGCCTCTGACCGTCCAGACTAGGGGGCTCTTCGACGAGGCGATGTTGCGACTGATGAAACCGGGCGCGTGGCTCATCAACGTGGCTCGCGGTGGGTTGGTGATGACGGAGGCTCTCGTGACGGTACTGATGGAGGGACAGCTCGGTGGGGCGGCGCTCGATGTCACGGATCCCGAACCGTTGCCGGACGGCCACCCGCTGTGGACGATGGGCAACGTGATCGTCACCCCTCATGTCGCCAACACCTGGGCGATGGGCCTCAGGTCGCTGACCCAGATGGTCCAGGACAATGTGGCTCGCTTCGCTGCGGGCGAGGAGCTGGCCGGCGTGGTCGATCCCGATGCGGGCTACTGAGATGGGTCGGGTAGCCGTCGCGATAGCGCTGCTCCTGTGTCTCGCGGCATGCGACTCGCCCACGAGTCGGGAGGCGACGAGACCATCCTCTACCCCCACGATCTCAGCCGGACCGACCTCCGTAGAGCCGGCGGCGCGACCCCCGACCGAGAAGCCCGCGCTTCGTCTTTATGTGGATGCCGAGGGAGCTGCGAGCCACCGGGTCGAGCGCGCCATCCGCGACCTGAAGTCCGTGTCCCTGTGGCGGCGCCTGACAGCCCACCTCTACATCCTGCGGATCGAGACGAAAACGGGCCAGCGGGTCCCCGAAGACGGTCACCTCGCCGACGCCGGACTGGCGGTGCACGTCGATCCGATGGGGGCGGGACTGTACTGCTACGTCCGGATATGGCCCGCCGCCCTCGAGCGCGACCTCGCCAACCAGCATGTTTATTACTCCGAGGGCCGTTTGGGCTTCGTGCCTCCCACGAACCGGATCTTCTGGGCCTCGATCCTGGGCCACGAGCTGGGCCACTGCCAGAGCCGCCACGAGGTGACCCCGGAGGACGTCGCCCTGGAATGGGAGAACCGTGTCCGGGACGCCCTCTCCCGGCGTATCTAAGTCTCTTGCACTCAACCTACCTGTTGACATCTCCATATGGTTTTGCTATAAGAAGTGAGGAAGGTAGGATCGAGTAGAGGAGGTGGCGAGATGCGTCTCGGTACTTTCGGCGACACCCGCAGGGACTTCGATGAGCTCGTTTCCAGGATGCTCGGCTCCGAAACGGGCGGCAGCTGGCCCAGCGCCGGCTACAACGTTCCGACCGATGTCTTCCACGCCGACGACCGGCTGATCATCAGGATGGACCTGCCCGAGGTCGACCCCGGAGACGTCGAGGTGACCGTTCAGGAGAACGTCCTCCTTATCAACGGGACCCGCAAGTTCCCGTACGAGCCGGACCAGGTGCGATTCGTTCGGCGGGGAACCTTCTACGGCGACTTCACACAGCGCGTGATGTTGGGTAAGGGCCTCGACCTCGACAAGATCAACGCCCGCTACGAGGGTGGTGTTCTCGAGCTGACGATCCCTTACGCCGAAGAGGTTCAGCCGAAGAAGATCGCGATCGAGATCGGAGGCGACCAGACGGCGCTGTCCGGTTAGCCGGAACGTCTCAGATAGCGGTCCAGGGAGCCGGCCCACCCGCCGGCTCCCTGCGCGCGCGCTTCGACTAACCGAACGGTGGTTCGAGGTTCTTCGATGCGACGAGTACCTGGAGGCCCCCCAGCCCGCCCGCGTCGCTCAGAACGCCCAGAGCCTGCCGCCGGGACAGGGATCGCACGGCATCGACGCCTCGACCCGAGGCGACGGCATCCGCATGTTCCCGACGAAGGGCCTGATCGAGGTCATCGAGCCCCAGCGCGCGCAGAGCGTCTTTCTGTGAGAGAAGAGGCGACACGGTCGATCCGCTACCGCGACATGCATCCGCGATCGCGCTCCAGTTGACGTGGGCCGTGATGTCACGAGCCCCGGGGGCCTCGAGCACGTCCTCGCCGGCCCCCGCTCCATAGGTCACGAGGGTTCCACCCTCTCGACGACCGAGCTCTTCACTGGTCGCGCCGTAATCGATCAGGAACATCGCGCCGCGCTCGACCAACTGAGCCGCGGCCGACACGAAGCGCATCGCCTCGAGTCCAACCTCGGCGCGCGCCCCATCGTTCGTCGCGAGGCCGTAGGTCTCGACGTAGGACGCGATGGCCGGATCGGACACCTCACCGGGCTCGAGATGCAACCGGTCGTCCTTCGCGCCCACGTACAACTCGACCAGGGGCTTCCCCCGTCGTTCAACGAGATGCACGGGCAGGTTGTCGAGGACTTCGTTCGCGATGATGCAACCAGCGTCAACCGCGCCGACCCTCTCTAGCGTCGAGGCCCACGCGACCCCGGCATGGCCGAGTCGTTCCCGCTGGCGGTCCTCGACCTCGGTCACGCGCTCGACGATGACGTATCGCAGGGCCGAGGCGAAGCTCCCGCTCACCGCGTCGAGGACCGCGTGAGCGAAGCCTCCTTCGCCTGCCCCGATCTCGATCGCGTGGAAGGGCTCCGGTCGTCCCGCGGCCTCCCATATGCGCTCGAACGCGGCCGCCCATAGCGTCCCGAAGGCGGGGTCGATCTCCGGCGAGGTGACGAAATCTCCTGCCCATCCGGTGCGCTGGATCCCGGATGCGTAGTAGCCATGCTGGGCGTCGTACAGAGCTCGGTCCATGAACCCGGCGAACGTGATCGGCGGGTTCGACCGCAACTCTTCCACCAGCCGAGCCTCGAGGGGGGTCACTCGACCGGGCGGGGCCTCGGCTTGGGCATCCGCTCCTTTGCCCGCTGCGCTTCGTGACGCATCCGCTCGTACCACCCTCGCTTGTCGTCATAGGTCTTGACGTTGGCGAGCGCGGACTCGGCCACGCGGATGACGTCGGGGTGCTGGGCCCGGTCTCCGTAGATCGTGATGAGCCGGTCGTAGGGTCCGGCGGCATCGAAGCCGGCGCCCACCGCCGTTTCGTACAGCTCGAGGGCCTCGTCGACGCGCCCCACCTGTTCCAGGTTCTGAGCCCTCAGATATTGTTTGACCAGATCGACAGTCACGCTTCAATCGTAGGCTGCGAGAGCTGGGGTTGGGGTGGAGTCCACGCAGTCAAGGAGGAGGACCATGCCAGCGCAAGATCTGCAATCGATCGCCGCAGCCCTCGTGGCCGAGGGCAAGGGCATCCTCGCCGCGGACGAGAGCTTTCCCACGATCGAGAAACGCTTCACAGGCATCGACATCGAGTCCAGCGAGGAGAACCGGCGCGCCTACCGGGACCTGTTGTTCACGACGGACGGCGTCGAGGAGTTCATCTCGGGAGTGATCTTGTTCGACGAGACCGTTCATCAGAGCGCGTCTGACGGCACGCCGTTCCCTCAGTTGCTCGAGGCGAAGGGCATCGTTCCCGGCATCAAGGTGGACGGCGGTGCCAAAGACCTGGCCCTCCATGACGGTGAAAAGGTAACGGAGGGACTCGACGGGCTTCGGGGCAGGCTCAAGGAGTACTACGAGAAGGGGAACCGCTTCACGAAATGGCGGGCCGTGATCAACATCGGCGAGAGCATTCCGTCGGATTACTGCATCGAAGCGAACTCGGATGCGCTCGGCCGGTACGCGGCCCTGTCTCAGGAAGGCGGTTTCGTCCCGATCGTCGAGCCCGAAGTGATGATGGACGGCGGCCATTCGATCGACCGATGCTATGAGGTCACGGCTCGGATGCTGGAAGCGTTGTTCGCCGAGTTGAAGCGGGCGCGCGTCGATCTCACCGGGACGCTGCTCAAGACGAACATGGTGTTGTCGGGTGTGGACGCGTCTCAGCGAGCAGGCGTCGAAGAGGTGGCGCGTCGGACCGTCGACGTCCTCAAGGGGACGGTCCCCGACGAGATCCCCGGCGTCGTGTTCCTGTCGGGCGGTCAGACCGACGAGCAGTCGACCGCGCACCTCAACGAGATGAACAAGATCGGCCCGCACCCGTGGGAGCTCAGTTTCTCCTATGGCCGCGCGTTGCAGGCTCCGGCGTTAGAAGCCTGGAAAGGTGAGAGTTCGAACGTGGAGGCAGCCCAGAAGGCGCTGTATCACCGAGCGAAGCTCAATAGCGCAGCGCGCTCCGGCAGCTACACGAGCGACATGGAGAACGCCGCCGCCTAGTCCGCCCCGCGAAGATCGGACGTTTGGCCCTCAGGTTGCGAGAAGCGCCACGCCAAGGGCAAACGATGTGGACTCGGGCCGTTAGCATCGGACGATGAACGCGACGATCGCTGGCGATGGCTCGAGCGATGGGTTCGCTCTGGCGAAGCAGGCCGAGGCCCGCGCCCCCCTAGCTCAGGTGGTGGGCGGCAGGCAGCGCGATCTCGCTTTCGTGCCGCCGGAGGGAGCCGAGGTCCGGATCGTCACCCAGACCGACGACCTCGGCCGCGAGGTGGCCCGGCACTCGTCGGCCCACGTTC
Source organism: Actinomycetota bacterium (assembly GCA_030859685.1). Lineage (GTDB taxonomy): Bacteria > Actinomycetota > CADDZG01 > CADDZG01 > WHSQ01 > JACCXF01. The sequence goes on from JALZJQ010000162.1 coordinate 16,716, forward strand.
TCGCTCAGGCCGTCCTGCGCCTCTACCCGGGAGCGAGATATTCGATCGGCCCCCCTATCGAGGATGGCTTCTATTACGACTTCGAGGTGGAGCGGCCGTTCACGCCAGAGGACCTCGAGCGCATCGAGAAGGAGATGCGTTCGA